>DATJEE010000089.1:0-4212 GCA_035496995.1 Solirubrobacteraceae bacterium
CTGCTCCTCGACCACCGGCTAAGACGCAGACGCCGGCGCGTTGTACCGCGCATACGCCGCCGCCGACGCCGCCGCAGCCTCAGCCGCCCGCGCCGCAAAATCCTCCACCGGCGCCTCCACAACAGACTCCTCCGCCACCGACGCAGACGCCGGCGCGTTGTACCGCGCATACGCCGCCGCCGACGCCGCCGCAGCCTCAGCCGCCCGCGCCGCGAGATCGTCCGCGGGGGCAGCGGGCCCGGCCGGTGCGGGAGTGTCTTCGGCGCCCGCCCCGACGACCTCCGCGGCCTTCGCCATCAGATCCCCGGCGCCGGGGATCTCCTTGAGGGCGGACTCGGCCGCCGACTTGGCCGTTGCCACGACGGCCTTCGCCTGTGCCACGAATCGCTCATATGCCTCGGCGGATGACGCCGCTGCCTTGGCCGCCGCCGCCGCCAGTTCCTCGCCCTTCATCATGTGCTCTCCCGCGCTCGTTTCGGGCCCGCGGCGTCGCCGCGCAAGCCCGGTGCCCCCGCCTATTTTCCGCTCACCTGTCCCACGTCCATCCCGTCATCCTCCGATCGGGGCGCGCGGATTGGCGCCCCAGAAGAGCTGCGTGCCGAGCATCCCGATGAGGTGCACGAGCACGATGTTCATCACCATCGACTTCGCCGTCGCCGTCCCGACGCCGACCGGCCCCCCGCTCGCGTGGTAGCCGTAGTAGCAGCCAACGAGCACGATCGCCGTCGCCATCACCATCGCCTTCAGAAGGCTGTAGACGAGGTCGGGTGGGTTCTGGAACATCCAGAAGATGAGGAAGAACCCGCCGCTGGAGACCTCGCCTATCTGCTCGACCACGGCGATGTAACTCGCCAGGAAACCCGCTCCGATCGCAGCGATGTAGACGAACGGCAGCACGAGCCAGGCGGCGAACAGCCGCGTCGCGCAGAGGAAGGTCACCGAGCTGATGCCCATGACCTCGAGCGCGTCGATCTCGTCGGAGATCCGCATCGAGCCGAGCTCGGCGACGATCCCGGTGCCGACCTTCGCGGCCATCATGTAGCCGAACGCGTAGGGCACGAGCTCGCGCAGGTCGCACCACGCGGCGAAGACGCCGGCGTAGGCCGGGTTGCCGACCGAGCGGTTGAAGTAGGCGCCCTCGATCCCGCACTGCAGGCCGATGATGAAGACGAGGCCCCAGATGACGAGCGTCGAGGAGACGATGAGGATCCCCGCCTGGCGCAGCGCCTCGCCGAAGAAGCGAAAGACGCGGAAGCTGTAGACCTGGCCCATGATGCGCCCGGAGAACTTCGCGATCTCGCCGAAGTTCGCGATCCAGTCCCGCGGGATGGCCAGCCAGCCGCCCATCACCTGAGGTTCGTGAGCTCGGGGTTGGTCGCCAGCAGCGTCTGGGTGAAGACGTAGTTGAACGCGAAGATGCCCAGGAAGGCGATCACCACCGCCTGGTTGACAGCGCGCCCCACCCCCTCCGCCCCGCCGGACGCGGTCATCCCCTTGTAGCAGCAGACGATCGCGATGATCGCGCCGAACAGCGTCGTCTTCAGCGTCGACCCCCAGAGGTCCGTCAGCGACGCGTTCGTGAAGAACGTCGCCCAGAAGCCGCCCAGCGGCGCGCCGTTGACGAGCGTCGCCAGCACACCGGAGAAGACGCCGAACAGCAGCGCGTAGACGTTGAAGAGCCCCGTGACGAGCATCAGCGCGAGGAAGCGCGGGACGACGAGGTTCTTGACCGGATCGATGCCGAGGACCTGCAGCGCGTCGAGCTCCTCGCGGATCTTGCGCGCGCCGAGGTCGGCGGTGATCGCCGTGCCGGCGACCCCGGCGAGCACGATCGCCGTGACGAACGGCGCGAACTCGCGGATCGAGGCGAGCACGAAGAAGCCGCCGAGGCGGTCGATCGCCCCGAACAGGACGAGGAAGTTCGCGGCCTGCAGGCCGGGCGCGCCGTAGCCGAAGGCGATCGTCGAGACGAGCAGCGGAAACCAGCAGAGCTTCAGCGCGAAGAGAAACTGGTTGACGAACTCGCCGCCGTACGGGTACGGCGGGCGCAGAGCAGACATGATCGTCTTGCCCGTGAGGATCATCATGTCCCCGACCTCTTCGAGCAGGCTCTTCGCAGGAAGAAACGCTCGATCGGCGACGTTGCGAACCATCTGGTCTCTCTCCTCGCCCCGGATCGCGGGGCACCCGCGACACCGTGGGCAAGCGTAGGGGAATGCCCTGTCCGCCGCCACCGCCCGCGCGCCACGCCGACGCCCTCGCCTCGGGCGAGCGTATGGTGCCCTCCGACGATGAACCTCGCAGGCCGGGTACTCCGACGCGTCACGCGGGCATGATCCTCGACGCGCTGGAGATCCCGATCGTGCTCGCGCCGCTGGCCGGCGGGCCGGCGACGGTCGATCTGGCCGTCGCCGTCAGCGACGCCGGCGGTCTGGGCTTCCTGGCTGCGGGCTATCGCACGGCGACCGAGATGGGCGAGCAGGTCCGCGCTCTCCGCGCCCGCAGCGCGCTGCCGTTCGGCGTCAACGTCTTCACGCCGCCGGCCTCGCCGACCGAGGCCGCCGTCTATGCGGGCTATGTCGAGCGCCTGCGCGGCGAGGCCCGCCAGGCCGGCGTGCAGCTCGGCGAGCCACGCGGCGACGACGACGACTGGGAGGCGAAGCTCGCGGCGCTGGGAGAGCTCGCGGTGCCCGTCGTGTCGTTCGTCTTCGGCTGCCCGCCCCCGGACGTCATCGCCACGCTGCGCGCGCGCGGAAGCTCGGTATGGGTGACGGTCACGAGTCCCGCGGAGGCGCGCCAGGCCGAGGAGGCGGGCGCCGACGCGCTCGTCGTACAGGGTTACGAGGCGGGTGGGCACCGCGCGTCGTTCTCCGACAGCGGCGACGCGGCGTACGGGCTGCTTGCGCTGCTGCAACTCGCCGGCGCGCAGACGAACGTCGCGCTGATCGCGGCCGGCGGGCTCGCCACCGGCCGCGGTGTCGCGGCCGTGCTGGCGGCGGGCGCGCGCGCCGCGCAGATCGGCACGGCGTTCCTGCGCTGTCCCGAGGCCGGGACGTCCGCCGTGCACCGGGCGGCACTCGCGCGCCCCGCGCCGACCGCGCTCACGCGCGCCTTCACCGGCAAGCCCGCGCGCGCGATCGTCAACCGCTTCGTGCGCGAGCACGGCGACGTGGCACCCAGCGCGTATCCGGAGCTGCATCACGTCACGGCCCCGCTGCGACGGGCAGGCCGCGAGCACGGCGATCCCGACGTCGTGAACCTCTGGGCCGGACAGGCGCACGAGATCGGCAGCGACGAGCCTGCCGCGGTCGTCGCGCGCCGGCTTGCCGACGAGGCGCGTGTCGCCCTGCGACGGGCGAGCGACGCGCTCGGCGAGCAGCGCCCGCGCGGCGGCTGACCCGACCGAGCCCGCGCGCCGTCGCGCGGCGCATGCCAAGCTGATCGAACGCGATGGTCACAGCGGTCGAAGAGCAAGCCTGCTGGACGCTGCCTGCCGTGCCGGGCACGGTGCGTCAGCTCCGTGCCCGCGTCACCGCGTATGCCCAGGCGACGGGCGCGCCCCCGGAGCTGCTGGATGACGTCGCGCTCGCCGTCTCGGAGACCGTCACCAATGTGATCGTCCACGCGTACGCCGGCGCGCCGGAGCCCGGCCAGGTGCGGGTGAGTTGCCGGGTCGCGGAGGGGCAGCTCGTCGTCGAGGTCGCCGACGAGGGCGTCGGGATCGCCTCCCGTGACGACTCGCCCGGGCTCGGCCAGGGCCTGGCGATGGTGGGGGCGCTCGCCGAGGCGCTCGACGTCGCGCGCGGCCCCGGCGGGCAGGGCACGGTCGTGACGATGACGTTCGCCACGCCGGCGACCCCGGAGCGGGCGCGGCTCGGCCTCGTCGCCCTCTGCCGGCTGGCGCTCGACACGGTGGCCGACGTCTCCTGCGTCGACCTCGTGCGCGACGGCGTCCTGCGCCGCGCGGCCGCCGAGGTCAGCGGCGACGCGCGCCTGACGGCGTGGCTGCGCCACGCGACCCCGCCCGCCAAGCCCGGCACCGCGACGTGGGCGGCGCTGCGCGAGGGCGGCGCGCATCTCGTCGTCCACGATCCGTCGGTGTCGCGCTCCCCGGGCGGCATCGGCGAGGTCCTCGGGCTGTCGTGGTGGGTCGCGATCCCGCTCGACGGGCCCGACGGCGCGCCCGAAGCCCTCTGGGGGCTCGGCGGACGT
>DATJEE010000090.1:0-4646 GCA_035496995.1 Solirubrobacteraceae bacterium
CGGATCGCGCGCGCGCCGTCGAAGACGTCGATCGCGGCGCCCATCGCCGTCTCGAGCTGGAGGACCGGGGTCGAGCCCGGATCGCCCGGATCGACGGTCTTGCGGTTGACGATCATCGGCAGCCCGAGCACGCCGCCGCGCTCCTCGAGGGTCGCCGCGAGCGCGCGCAGGTCGATCCAGAGCGTGTTCGTGTTGAAGAAGCGGTGGCGTTCGATGTCCTGGAAGGCGCCGAGGTCCTCGTCGGGCGTCTGGGCGACCTCGCGCAGGACGAGCCCGCCACCCGGACGTTGCGCGAGATGCCCGCCCTTGCGGTCGGCCGGCGTGCGGTCGGCGACCTCCATGAGAAACGGGATCTCCTCGCGCGCGAGCCAGGCGAGGATCCGCGGTTCCATGACCGCGCCGAGGTTGTCGGCGTTCGCGACGAACGCGTAGTCGTAGCCCGCGTCCAGCAGCGCCCGCAGCATGCCCGAGCTCTGCAGCGACGCGTAGAGGTCGCCGTGGCCGGGCGGCGCCCACTCCATCCCGGGGTCGGCGGGCCAGCTCACCGGCTCGAGCGTCTCGGCGTCGAGCTTGGGCGCCTTGCTCTGGACGAAGTCCGCGGCGACGCCCGCGACCGGCAGCTCGTCGTAGCGCGCGAGCGCCGCCAGCGAGGCGTCGCGGGTCGCGAAGCTGTTCATGAGCACGAGTGGCAGCTGCGACCCCGTCCGCGCACGCAGGTCGAGGATCTGGCGCACGGTGATGTCGAGGAACGTCAGCCCGTCCTTGACCTCCAGCAGCGACTTCGGCGCGGTCATCCCCATGCTCGTCCCGAGCCCGCCGTTGAGCTTGATGACGACCGTCCGGCCGAGCGCCGCCCGCGCACCGGCGTCGTCGTCGGGCAATTCGTCGGCGTCGGGCAGCGTCGCGACGGGCTCGATCTCGGCCTCGGCGAGCACGCCCGTCTCGCCCGCGCGCAGGCGCTCGAGCTGCTGGGCGAACGTGTCGATCGCGACGTCGGCGACCCCCGCGGCTCGCATCTTCTCGGTGCTGACGCTCACGGCGGCGGATGGTAGTCGTGCGGCCAAAACCTAGACCTGGGACCAGACGCGCGGCGACCTCGACCGGCGTACGATCTGCTCGTGGCCGGGGACCACTCATGACCGGTCGCCGGCGCCTCGCCCGCGCCCTCGCCGCCGTGCTCGGCGGCGCCGTGATCGCCGCGAGCGCCCTCCCCGCCGCGCCCGCCTCGGCGGCCGCGCGCATCATCGCGGGCGCCACGGTGCAGGCCAGCGGCTGGCCCTCGATCGCCCACGTCGAGGCGCGCTACAACGTCAACGGGACGAACTTCCTCTCCAACTGCGGGGGGACGGTCATCGCCCCGCACTGGATCGTGACGGCGGCGCACTGCACATACGGCGGCGCCAACCCGCTGCCGGCCGCATCGATGACCGTCGTCACCGGCCGCCTGGATCTCACGCAGACGGGCGAGGGCCAGACGATCGCCGTCGACGACATCGTCCGCCATCCGGACTACGCGAGCAATCAGCTCGGGATGGACGTCGCGCTCCTGCACCTCGCCGCCGCGACGATCGCCCCGCCGCTGGAGGTCGCCGTGCCCGACGCGACGTACGTCTCGCCGCTGGACGTCCCGAACACCGCGGGCTGGGGCTGGACGCAGGCCGGCACGCCCGGCAGCGGCTCGACGACGCTCAACGAGGCCTACATGCCGCTGCGCGCGAACGCCGACTGCACGGCGGCGCTGACGCCGTTCGGCACGTTCGACCCGTCGAACATGCTCTGCGCCGGGGTCTCCGGCGTCGCGACGACGACCTGCCACGGCGACAGCGGCGGCCCGCTCATCGTGTACGCCGACAACGGCACGGCGCGGCGGCCGGTGCTTTGGGGCATCACGAGCTGGGGCTCGCCGCGCTGCAACGACGGCGTGACGGCGTTCGCCCGCGTCACGGCCTTCGCCGCCTTCCTCGCACCCGCGGTCGCCGAGCCGCCGCTGCCGCCGGCGCCCGCCCCCGAACCCGCGCCGTCGGCGCCCGCGCCCGCGCCGGTGCCCTTCGCGCCCGCATCGCTGCCCGTGCCGCAGCTCGCGACCGCCAGCTCGTTCGCCGGCGACACGAGCGCGCCGCGGCTCACCGAGCTGCGCGTCCCGCCGTCGGTGGCGGTCCGCGACGGCCTGCCGGTCCGCGCGATCACCGTGCGCCTGTACGCGAGCGAGCCCGCCGCGCTGCGCATCACGCTGCAGCGCGGGTCCGACGGCGCGCGCCGCACGCTGCACGGGACCTACCGCGCACACGTCGGCGCCGGCGACGGACACGTCACGCTGCCGCGGGCGCTGTGGCGGCTGCGGGCGGGCGCCTACCGCCTGCGGATCGAGGCGACCGACGCCGCCGGCAACGGCCGCGCCGTCGTCGCGTCGCTGCGCGCGCGCCGCGCCCGCTAGCGGACGGGTCCGCTAGCTGCGCCAGCTCGTGAGGTACGCGCGCTGGGCGGCCGTCAGCTCGTCGATGCGCACGCCGAGCGAGGCGAGCTTCAGGCGCGCGACCTCGCGGTCGATCCCGGGCGGGACCGGCAGCACGCGCGGCTCGAGCGTCGCCCCCTCGCGCGCGAGGTGCTCGACGCACAGCGCCTGGTTGGCGAACGACATGTCCATGACGGCCGCCGGGTGGCCCTCGGCCGCCGCGAGGTTCACGACCCGGCCCTGGGCGAGGAGGTTCAGGCGCCGCTCGCCGACCTCGAACTGCTCGACGAGCGGCAGCACCTGGCGCCGGCGCGTCGCGAGCGCGGCGAGCTGGTCGACGGCGATCTCGACGTCGAAGTGGCCGGCGTTGGCGAGCATCGTGCCGTCCTTCATGCGCTCGAAGTGCTCGCGCGCGAGGATGTCGCGCCCGCCGGTGACGGTGATGAAGACGTCGCCGCGCGCGGCGGCGTCGAGCGCAGGCATGACCTCGCAGCCGTCCATCCGCGCCTCGAGCGCGCGCATCGGGTCGACCTCGCAGACGATGACCGAGGCGCCCATCCCCTGCGCCCGCAGCGCGACGCCCTTGCCCGTCCAGCCGTAGCCGAGCACGACGACCGTGCGGCCGGCGAGCAGCATGTTCGTCGCGCGCAGGATCCCGTCGAGCGTCGACTGGCCGGTGCCGTAGCGGTCGTTGAACGTCCGCTCGGCGAGCGACTCGTTGACGGCGAGCACGGGGCAGCGCAAGCGCCCCTCGTCCTCGAGCGCGCGCAGCCGGACGAGGCCGGTCGTCGTCTCCTCGGTGCCGCCGAGCAGCTCGGCGCGCCAGGACGCGTCGCCGGCGTGCAGCGCGCTGAGCAGGTCGGCGCCGTCATCGAGCGTGACGTGCGGCGCGCGCGCCGCGAGCGCGATGACGTGCGCCGCGTAGGCGTCCGCGTCCTCCCCCCGCGCCGCGTATACGGCGACGTCGTGGTGGGCGACGAGCGCCGCCGCGACGTCGTCCTGGGTCGTCAGCGGGTTGGAGGCGCACAGCTGCGCCTCCGCGCCGCCGGCCGTCAGCGCGCGCAGGAGGTTCGCGGTCTCCGACGTGACGTGCAGGCACGCCGCGACGCGCAGGCCCTCGAGCGGGCGCTCGCGCGCGAAGCGCTCACGGACCGAGCGCAGGACGGGCATCTGCCCGTCCGCCCAGGCGATGCGGACCTGGCCGGCGCGCGCCAGGTCCGCCGCCGCCATCTAGTAGCGGTACTCGTGCGACTTGTACGGGCCCTCGACCGGGCGGCCGATGTACTCGGACTGCTCGGGCGTGAGCACCGTGAGCTTCGCGCCGACGGCCGCGAGGTGCAGGCGCGCGACCTTCTCGTCGAGCTCCTTGGAGAGGACGTAGACCTGCTTGTCGTACGCGTCGTTGTTCGTGAACAGCTCGATCTGCGCGAGCGTCTGGTTCGTAAACGAGTTGGACATGACAAACGACGGGTGGCCGGTCGCGTTGCCGAGGTTCAGCAGGCGCCCCTCGGACAGCAGGATGATCGCGTGGCCGTCGGCGAAGACCCACTTGTCGACCTGCGGCTTGATGTTGACGCGCTCGATGCCGGGCAGCTTCTCGAGGCCCGCGACGTCGATCTCGTTGTCGAAGTGCCCGATGTTGCCGACGATCGCGTGGTGCTTCATCTGCGCCATGTGATCGGCGGTGATGATGTCCTTGTTGCCCGTCGTCGTGACGAAGACGTCGGCGGTCGCGACGACGTCCTCGAGCGTCTTGACGTCATAGCCCTCCATCGCGGCCTGCAGCGCGCAGATCGGGTCGATCTCCGTGACGATGACGCGGCAGCCCTGGGCGCGCAGCGAGGCGGCCGAGCCCTTACCGACGTCGCCGTAGCCGCAGACGACGCCGACCTTGCCGGCGAGCATGACGTCGGTCGCGCGGAAGATGCCGTCGACGAGCGAGTGGCGGCAGCCGTAGAGGTTGTCGAACTTCGACTTCGTCACCGAGTCGTTGACGTTGATCGCCGGGAACAGGAGCGAGCCCTGCTTGGCCATCTGGTACAGGCGGCCGACGCCGGTCGTCGTCTCCTCCGACACACCGATGATGCCGGCGGCCATCCTCGTGAAGCGCTGGCCGTCCTCGGCAAGCGACTTGTTCAGCAGCGTGAGGAAGTGCACGAACTCCTCAGACTCGCCGGTCGACGGGTCCGGCGCC
>DATJEE010000091.1:0-4557 GCA_035496995.1 Solirubrobacteraceae bacterium
AGCTGAACGTCGGCGACCGCGTCCTGACGCGCGGGACCGAGCCCGAGGACACGCACGCCTCCCAGTACCCGCCGGGCCTGCCGATCGGCCAGATCACGCGGATCGACAACGAGGGCACCGACACGCAGGAGATCCACCTGCACCCGTTCGCCGACATGCGCAGCCTCGACTTCGTCCAGATCCTCACGCGACCGCGGGGGCCGAAGGGGTGAACGCCCTCGACCTGCGCCTCGTCGCGCGCCTCTGCGCCCTCGGCGCGGGCGGCGTCATCGTGCAGACCGCGGCGGTCTCCCAGCTGCCGATCGCGGGCGCCAACGCCGATCTGTCGCCGCTGCTCGTCATGGCCGTCGGCCTGCTCCTCGGCTCGCTCGCGGGCGGCTGCTTCGGCTTCGGCGTCGGGCTCTTCGTCGACGTCGTGTCGCTGCAGACGCTCGGCGTGTCGTCGCTCGTGCTGCTCGGCGTCGGCTACGGCGCGGGGCGCCTGCGCGAGGCGCGCGACCCCGAGGGCGCGCTCGTCCCGCTCGCCGTCGGCGCCGCCGCGACGCTGCTGTTCGCCCTCGGCTTCGCGCTGATGCAGTTCCTCCTCGGCGTCGACGCGCCGGTGAGCTGGGCGCTGTTGCGCCAGACGCTCGCGACGCTCGTCGTCAACGCGCTGATCGCGGTCCCCGTCTTCGCGCTCGTCCGGCGCACGCTGGCGGGCAGCCTGCCCGACGACCCGCGCCGGCGCCGGCGCCGGGCGTACACGACCGGCGGGCTGTCGCCGCTCTCGCGGGGGACGGATCTGCGGTGATGATGGAACCGGCCAACGAGCGGCGGGCGCCGATCACGCCCCAGCTCGCGCTGCGCGTCGCCGTCTTCGGCGGCGTCGCGCTCGCGCTGTTCGCGATCGTCTTCTTCCGCCTCTGGTACCTCCAGGTGCTGTCGGGCGACAAGTACCTCGCCCAGGCCCGCGTCAACCGCGTGCGCGAGCTGCGCATCCAGGCGCCGCGCGGCAAGATCGTCGACCGCAACGGCAAGGAGATCGTCCGCAACCGCCTCGCGGTCGTCGTCGAGCTCGACCCCTCCAAGCTGCCCGACAAGGAGCGCGCCGACGCCGCGCAGTGGGGCAAGGAGGCCGGCGACCGGCTCGCCCGGCCCAAGGGCCACCGCGGCGACCCGATCCCCTATCCGCCGATCGCGACCCGCGCGCTGAAGGCGCGCTTCCGCCAGCTCGGCGCCGTCCTCGGCACGTCGTCGAAGGCGATCCAGCGCCAGGTCGTCCAGTCGCTCGTGCTCGTGCCCTACTCCTCGGTGCGGGTCAAGACCGACGTGCCCGAGTCGGTCCTGTCGTACATCTCCGAGCGGCCCGAGATCTTCCCCGGCGTCCGCGTCGAGAAGACGTACCTGCGCTCCTACCCGCACGGGTCGCTGGCGGCGCAGATCCTCGGCACGGTCGGCGAGATCGCCCCGAAGGACCTCAAGACCCCGCGCTTCCGCGGGGTCAAGCCCGGGACGCTCGTCGGCACCGGCGGCCTCGAGCGCTCCTACGACCGCTACCTGCGCGGCGTCGACGGCATCCAGCGCGTCCAGGTCGACGCGTCGGGCCGCCCGGTGCCCGGGCAGCTCAAGCGCCAGGAGCCGATCGCCGGGCAGCGCCTGCGCCTGTCGCTGGACCTCTCGCTGCAGAAGATCGGCCAGCAGTCGCTCGGCTTCATCGGCGGCGCGCGCCCGGGCGCGTTCGTCGCGCTGGACCCGCGCAACGGCGAGGTGCTGGCGATGGGCTCCGCGCCGACGTTCGACCCCAACCTCCTGTCCAAGCGCTTCACGCCGGCGTTCTACAAGAGCCTGACGAGCGACGAGACCGGGGCGCCGCTCTTCAACCGCGCGATCGCCGGCCAGTACCCGACCGGCTCGACGTTCAAGGCCATCACGGCGCTCGCCGGGCTGCAGGCCGGGATCGTCACGCCGGGGACGAACGTCGTCGACGACGGCTGCATCACGATCGGCGACGCCGAGCGCTGCAACGCCAAGAAGGCGAAGTACGGCAGCGTCGACCTCGCCCGCGCGATCCAGGTCTCCTCCGACATCTACTTCTACAAGCTCGGCAACGACGCCTACTTCAAGGGCGGCCTCGTCATCCAGGAGATGGCCAGGCGCCTGGGCTTCGGGCGCCCGACGGGCATCGACCTCCCGGGCGAGGACAAGGGCGTCATCCCGGATCCGGCCTGGCGCGCGCAGCGCAACAAGGACGAGATCGCGTGTCGCAAGCAGAAGCACATCTCGCTGAAGATCAACGTCTTCGCCGCCGGCGCGCTCGGCTGCGGGATCGCCGACGGGCGCAAGTACAACCTCGGTGACACCGTCAACCTCGCCGTCGGCCAGGGCGACCTCAGCGCGACCCCGCTGCAGCTCGCGGTCGCCTACGCCGCGATCGAGAACAAGGGGCGCGTCGTGCAGCCGCACCTCGGGCTGGAGATCGACAGCGCCAACGGCGAGCTCGTCCAGCGCATCGAGCGCGACACGGCGCGCAGGATCCACATCGACGAGGCCGATCGCGAGGCCGTCGCCAACGGGCTGCACCTCTCCGCGAGCGCCGCGGGCGGGACGTCGGCCGACGTCTTCGCCGGCTGGCCGCAGGGCGCGCTGCCGGTCTACGGCAAGACCGGCACGGCGCAGACGCCGAAGGGCGACCAGTCCTGGTACGTCGCCTATGTCCCGGACTCCAAGCGCCCGATCGTCGTCGCGGCGACGGTCGAGCGCGGCGGCTTCGGCGCCGAGACCGCGGCGCCGGTCGTCTGCCGGATGCTGTCGAAGTTCTACGAGTCCAACGCCGCCGCCAAGAACGCCGCCTGCGCGCGCGGAGAGTCGACGACGAAATGAACGAGCGCCCCGCCACGCGCCTGCCGGCCGGGCTGCGGCTGCCGTTCGATCCGCTGCTCGCGCTTGCGACGATCGGCCTCATCGCCGCGTCGCTCGTTACCCTGAACGCATCGACGCGCACCGACGTCCCCGGCGATCCGCACTACTACGTCACACGCCAGGGCGTGTACTTCGCAGTCGGCGTGATCGCCGCGATCGTGCTCAGCCGGATCGACTACTCGCGTCTGCGGGAGCTGAAGTACGGGATCTACGGGCTGCTGATGTTCGGCCTGCTGGCCGTCGCGGCCTTCGGTGGCACCACCCGTGGCTCGCGCCGCGCGATCCAGACGCCGTTCTTCGAGATCCAGGCCTCGGAGCTCGGCAAGGTGCTGCTCGCCGTCGCACTGGCGGCCTTCATCGTCGACCGCGCGCGGCGGCTGGGCGAGCGCGACACGACGGCGCGGATCGTGCTCGTCGCGATGGTGCCGGCGACGATCGTCATGGCCGGCGACCTCGGTTCCGGGCTCGTCTACATCGCCGTGCTGTTCGCCGTGATGTTCATCGCCGGGGTGAGCTGGCGGCACTTCGCCGGGCTCATCGCGCTCGGCCTCGTCTCGATCACGCTCGTCCTGACCGCCGCCCCGGCGCTCGGGGTGACGGTGCTGCACGGCTATCAGGCCGAGCGCCTGACGTCCTTCCTGTATCCCTCGGACGTCGCGGGCACAGCCGGCTATCAGCAGAACCAGTCGCGCATCGCGATCGGCTCGGGGCAGAAGACCGGCCGCGGCGACCGCGCGACGCAGGGCCCACTGAACTTCCTGCCCGAGGAACGCACCGACTTCATCTTCGCCGTGGTCGGCGAGCGATGGGGATTCGCCGGCGCCGCCCTCGTCCTCTCGCTGTACGCGCTGCTCATCTGGCGCGGTCTACGGATCCTCACCGTGGCCAAGAACCTCTACGGCGCGCTCATCGCCGGAGGCATCGTGGCCATGCTCCTGTTCCAGGTCTTCATCAACGTCGGCATGAACGTGGGAATCATGCCCATCACCGGCATCCCGCTGCCGCTTCTCTCTTACGGCGGCAGCTCCGTGGTCGCCACCCTCTTGGCCATCGGCCTTCTGCAGTCGATCTACGCGCAAGGGCGCGTCGCGGCTGGCACGAAGGGCCGGGGCCTCTCGTTCTAGGCAAAGGAATCACCTTCACATGAAGAAGCAATTGCTGGTCAGCGTCGACCGCGGGGAGACCCGGGTCGCGCTGCTGGAGGCGACGGGCAAGCCCGGCGCCGCGAAGAAGCCACCGCCCGCCACAGCCTCGCGGGCGCGGAAGGACCCGGCCGCCGGATATCGCGTCGCGGAGCTCTACTTCGAGCGTCGCGGGGCCCGGTCGATCGTCGGCAACATCTACAAGGGCAAGGTCGACAACGTCCTCGCCGGCCTCGAGGCGGCGTTCGTCGACATCGGCCTCGACAAGAACGGCTTCCTCCACGTCGACGAGATCGTCGTGCCGGGCGTCGACGTCGGGCGCCGCGGCCGCGGCAAGGAGGGCGGCTCGAAGATCACCGAGCTCATCAAGCCCGGGCAGGAGATCGTCGTCCAGGTCGTCAAGGACCCGCTGAAGAGCAAGGGCGCGCGGCTGAGCATGGAGCTCACGATCGCCGGGCGCTACATGGTCTACGCGCCGATGGGCGAGGGCGTCGGCGTCTCGCGCCGCCTCGACGAC
>DATJEE010000092.1:0-14414 GCA_035496995.1 Solirubrobacteraceae bacterium
GGTCGTGTCGGGGGTGACGGTGAACGTCTGCGTGGCGGTGCCCGCGACGTTGTTCGTCGCCGTGACGGTCTTGGACCCGCTCGCGCCGACGGCGCCCGACCAGGCGTACGTCGTCGCGAACGGCGACGCCGTGTCGTCGCCGCCGCCGCTCGAGAACCCGGTCAGCGCGGGAAAGTTGACCTTCTGGATCCCGGAGTCGGCGTCGGTCGTCGTCGCGGCGAGCTGGAAGCCGCCGGACCTGCCGCCCTGCGCGTTGATGAAGACCGTGGCGCCCGAGATGTACGTGTCGCCGGTGGCCGCCGACAGCGTCAGCGCCGGCGTGCCCGGCGCCGTCGTGTCGACCGTCACGACGATCGCGATGCTCGACACGTTGCCGACCTCGTCGGTCCCGGTGAGCGTGTAGCGGTAGCAGGCCGGGCCGCTGACGGACTGCGCCGGCGCGCCGACGAGCACGCTCGCCGACCGGTAGGACCCGCAGGTGCCGGCCGCGATCCCGTCCGACGAGCTCAGCGTCGCCGTCTCGCGCGTCAGCACCGACGAGACGAGGCCCGAGTCCGCGTCGGTGTAGTCCGTGCGGCTGATCGCGAAGTTCCCCGTCGTGCTCGTGCTCGACGACGCCGACCCGTTGACCGTCAGGGCACCGCCCGCCGGACCGGTCGAGTCGGGCGTGAAGGTCAGGGCGGTCGTCGTCGTGTTGCCGGCCGTGTCGCTGCTGGTCACGCTCTCCCCCGGGGCGCTCGAGGTCCCCGCCGACCAGGCGAACGCGGCCGAGACGTAGGGCCCGCCGGCGGGGGTCGTGACGACGGAGGAGGCGTGCGACCAGCCCGTCGACGTGCCCGTCAGCGCCGCCGTCGCGCTCGAGCCGATGCCCGATCCGCCGGCGTCGGTCGCGGCGTTCGTCAGCGTGAACGAGCCGGCGGCGCTGCCGCGGTAGTAGACCGTCGTCCCGGCGAGATGGGCACCGCCGCTGACGCCGGAGAGCGACAGGACGTTGACCGGCGCGGTCGCGTCGAAGCGGACGAGCTGGGAACCGACCGCGGAGACGTTCCCGGCGACATCGATCGCGACGAACCGCACCGTCGTGACGGCCACGATCGAGAGCGCCGAGGCGTAGGTCTGGGCGCTGCCCGAGCTGCGCGGGTCGCTGCCGTCGGTCGTGTAGCGGATGCGGTCGATCCCCGAGCCCGTCCCGTCGTCGGCGCTCAGCGCGAGCGCCACGGGCGCCGTGATGTTCCAGCCGCTCGCGCTCGCCGCCGGCGTGAGCTGCGCGCCGACGGTCGGGGCCGTCGTGTCGACGACGATCGCCGTGCTCGCCGCCGACGCCGTCGGCGTCGCGTCGCCGAGCGCCCAGACGGTGTGCGCACCGTCGGTCGTGCTCGGGATCGCCAGCAGGCCGATCGTCGCCGTGCCGGCGCTGCCGACCGCCGACGGCGAGCCGGTCAGCGCCGTCGCGCCGTCGAGCCGGTAGGTCACGCCCTCGCCGTCGGCGAAGCCGGCGAGCGAGCCGGTCGTGTCCTGCGGCAGCGGAGCGCCGAAGAGGCTCGTGGCGAGGGTGATCGTCGCGGCCGCGACGGTCACGGTGCCGCTCTTCAGGCCCTCGGCCCCGAGCCAGTGGGCGCCGAACACCGGCGTCACGCTGTAGCGCCACTGGCCCGCGGGGACGCCGCGCTCGGTGCAGCTCGTCGCGGCGACGGTGCCGGTGCAGCCGGTGAGCGTCGTCTGCAGCGCCCCGGTCCCGGCGTCGTAGCGCCTGACGACGTAGCCGTCGACGGCGTGCCCGTTGGTCAGCGTGCTGGCGCCCCAGCTCACGTCGACCTTGCGGCCGGGGACGGCGCTGGCGGTCGGCGTCGCGCCCTGCCCGACCGTCGCCGCGACCGCCGCGCCGACGCTGCCGGCGGTGGCGTTCGCGCTCCAGTACGCCCACGCCGCCCCGGCCAGCGCGGCGACGGCGCCGAGGATCCCGAGGCCCGCCGCCGCCCGGCGGCGCAGCCGCCGCCCGCGCCGCGCGCGCGCGGGGCGCGGCCTGCGCGGATCGGCGGGCACCAGCATCGGTGTCAGGCGCCGACGTCGAGGTGGACGGCGAAGGTCGCGCCCTGGCAGGCGTTCGCCGCGCTCGCGCCCATCGCGACCGCGTTCGGGAGATCGACCGCGAGCACGCCCGCGACCGCCCCGACCTTCGGGGGCACGGACCAGCCGGCCCCGCTGTTGGTCTGCGTCGTGAAGGCGAGCACGGCCGGGTCGCAGCCCGGATGCCCGGCGTCGACGTCGAAGCCGCCCGTCCCGTGGGCCGTGTCGAGCGACAGCGACCCGAGATGGACGGCAAACGGATTGGGGTTGGAGACGGCGACGGCGACGTCGGCGTGGCCGCCCGGGTACAGCTCGGCCGTCGGGGTTCCGGCCGTCAGCGTGACCGGCTGCGCATCGGCCGCCGAGCCGGCCGCCGCGCCCGAGCCGACCGTCGTCCAGTAGGCGATCGCGCTGGCGGCGACGATCAGCGCGGTCGCGCCGACGGCGACCAGGGCACCGAAGCCCCGGCGCCATCGGCGCTGCGCTGCCGGCTGCGGGCGCATGTGCTGCCTGGGGCGATACCTAGTTGCTGCTGAACGTGAGGACGAGGTACGCCAGCTTGCAGGCGTCCTGATTGGTCCCGGAGTCGGCGAAGACGAGGCTGCCCGGCGCCGTGATCGCGGTCGTGCCCGCGGGCACGGTCTGGTTCGCGACGACGTCGGCCACCGAGAAGTCGCTCGTGTCGCAGCCGGCGGCGGGGATCGTGTGGCCGGCGTCGGTGTAGGCGTCGACGCTCTCGAGGTGGATCGTGTCGACGAGCTGCGCGCTCGTGCCGGTGTTGACGGCCGAGAACGCGATCGCCGCGGGGTTGCCGTCGGGGACGATGCCGCCGCTGCCCGGCGTGATCGTGGCGTTGATCGTCAGCGCCGTGCTCGTGCCGACGCGGGTGGACCCGGTGCCCGATCCGGAGGTCGTGAAGTACGCGTACGCCCCCCCGGCCAGAGCGAAGATGCCCAGGAATCCCAGGACGATCCACCTCTTGCGCTTGTGATTGCGCTCGGGGGCTGACCCCGGCGCATGGACGTTGGACATCGTGACCTCCGTAGTAATTACGGAGGTATTCGGCCCGGGCGCTCCAGGCTTGAATGCGGGGGATCAGGCGGGCTTGGGGCGCCGCGGCCCGCGCCGCGCCGGCGGGGACGGCGGCGGCGGAGGCGGAGGCGGAGGCGGCTCGTCCGGGGGCGGCGGCTCGTCGGGCAGGATGACCGTGCCCGACACGGTCGTCTGGTCGCCCCAGTACTCCTTCAGGACGATCTGCAGCGCGGCGGCGATCGGGATCGCGACGAGCGCGCCGACGACGCCGAGGACCGACGAGCCGGCGAGGATCGCGACGATGACCGCCAGCGGCGGCACGTTCACCGTCCGCTTGAAGATGAACGGCTGCAGGACGTTGTTCTCGACCTGCTGGTAGAGGATGAGGAACAGCCCGTAGATGATCGTCGCGCTCGGGAAGTCCGTGAACAGCGTCACGACGAGGATCACGACGCCGCCGATCGTCGCGCCGACGAGCGGGATGAGACCGAAGAACGACATCAGCACGGCGAGCGGGACGGCGAACGGGACGCCGAGGATCGACAGGACGATGAACGTCAGGATCCCGTTGATCGACGTGATCGTCAGCGCTCCCGCGACGTAGCCCGACGTCGACTTGTAGATCCGCTCCAGCACCCCGCGCAATCGCTCCTCGCGATGGCGGCCGAAGCGCGTGACGAGGAAGCGCGCGATGCGCCGGCCGTCGAGCAGGAGGAAGAACGTCATCGTGAGGATCGTCAGCAGCTGGAAGGCCGCGTTGACGACGCCGGAGGCGATGCTCTGCAGCGCGCCGGCGGCGTCGCCGAGCTTCTCGGGCAGCTTCTGGGCCTCCTTCTGCAGCTTCGACGTGATGTCGTACTTGTTGTCGAAGTCGCGGATCGTCTTGTTGTTGCGCAGGTCGTCGATGTAGCTCGGGATGTTGTTGGAGAGGTCCGTCGCGCCGTTGACGACGGGCGGGACGATGAGCGACAACACCCCCGCGAAGACGCAGAAGATGAGGAAGTAGACGAGCAGGATCGCCGCGGCCCGCGGCAGCCGGCCGCGCGAGAAGAAGTCGACCGCCGGCCCGAGCGCGACCGCGAGGAAGACCGCGATCCCCAGCAGCAGCAGCGTGCTGCGGATCTGGACGAGCAGGTACAGGACCGCCGACAACGCCGCGACCGTGATGAGGATGCGCGCGATCTGGCGCGTTGTCAGGGCGTCCCAGACGGACACGCTGGCGAGCCTAGGGAGGCTGTCGGACGGCGCGCGACTAGCGGCGGCGGCGGAAGAGCCCGCCGAAGGCGGCGATCCCGCCGCCGAGCACGAAACCGGCCACGGCCGCGCCGATGACCGCCTGCTTCTGGTGCTTGACGAGCTGCCCGCGCCAGTCGGTCAGGACGGCGACGTCGCCGCGCAGGCGCTCGATCGACGTGCCGAGCTCCTTGCGGTTGGCCTCGATCGAGGCGCGGATCTCCTCCGGGGTGCGCGAAGGCATCAGCGGCGTTTCTTCTTGCCCATGAACGTGCGCTTGATCTTCTGCGCCTCGTCGATCGCCATCGCCGGGACCGGCGGCTGGCCGGCCTTGAAGAAGCGCGCGGCGAGGTAGCCGGCGATGCCGCCGAGGACGAACAGCACGCCCGCGACGACGAAGAAGCCCCAGAAGAAGGCGCTGTTGCCCACCGGCAGCGCGAACCACGCCAGCCAGGCCAGGCCATGGAGGAAGAACAGCAGCCCCGTGATGACGAACACGCCCGCCGCGGCGCCGACGACGATGCCCTTCAGGAGCTTGGTGACCTTGTCGGCGACCTCGGCCTTGGCGAGCTCGATCTCCTCGCGGACGAGCAGCGACATCCGCTCGGAGATGTCCTGAACGGTCTGCGAGAGGTCTTGTGCGGGGCTGTCAGTTGCCAAGGCGGCGCAGGATCATGGCGAACAGGAGGCCGCCGGCGAACGCGGCCCCGACGAGCACCTCGGGCCGCTCGTTGGCGAGCTGCAGGACGGGTTCGGGCCAGGACGGCGACGTACCCGGCGCGTGACCGGAGGCGTACGCCTCGCCGGTCGCGGCGAGCGGCGTCACGGCGGGGCTGTCGGAGCCGGAGGTGTAGACGAGCACGGGCTCCTCGGCGACGGGGAACGGCATCGGCGGTGGCGCGGGCGGGGCGGGCGGCGGCGGTGTCGGCGCCCAGCGCGCGCCGGGTGGCGGCAGCGGCTCGCCGGGGGCGCGCGGGGGCGGGATCGGGCTCACGCGCGTCGCGCCGAAGCTCGGCGGGCGGACCGGCTCGGGGGCGGGCTCGGGCTCCGGTTCCGGCGCGGGTTCCGGCGCGGCCGCCACCGGCGCAGGCTCGGGCTCGGGCGCGACGGCCGCAGGCTCCGCGGACTCCTCGGGGGGAACGTCGGTGAGCGGCAGCTCGACGGCCTCGCCGTCGACGGCCGGCTCGTCGGCCGCGTCGGCCGGCGTCACCTGCGTCTCGGGCTCGGGCTCGGGCTCGGCCGGCACGTTCCAGCTCTCGGCGATCGGCGCGGGAGGCGCGGGCGCGGGCGACTTCGCGTCGTCCGCGACCTTCGCATCGAGCTTGTCCTCCCAGCGACGCTTGCCGAATTTCATTCCGGCGGGTCTTCCCCGTAGATCCGGCGCCAAATCATCGCCGCGGTGCGCGTCGTGGCGATCGACGCCAGCGCGCCGATGCCGGCGAGCAGGCCCGACCAGACGAGCCGTTTGACCATGTCGTTGCTGCTCATGGCCGCATCTTCTCAGACCGTCCGGGCGGAGGCCGACGCGGAATGCCCGCTTGCAACCTCCAGCCCGCCGCAGATCGTCTCGACGATCATCGCCTTCGCCTGGTCGAACTCCGCCTCGCTCTTGGGCAGCATCTCGAAGATCCAGCCCGTCAGGACCTGCTCGATCGCGCCGTAGAACGCGAGCGCTGCGAACTCCGGCGTGACGTCGCGCTTGAACGTCCCCGCGTCCTGGGCCTTGGCGACGATGTCGGCGATGAGCGCGTAGGCCTCGCGGATCTTGCCGAGATGCGTGCGCCCGAAGGAGTTCGCCGCGCGGGTGACCTCGACGATGATGACCTTCATGAGGTCGGGGTCGTAGCGGTAGGACTCGATGATGAACCCGGCGATCGCGTGGAGCTTCTCGCGCGGCGGGATGTCCTGGCCGTCGATCTCGGAGATGACCGCCAGCAGGACGTTCCAGCGGTCGAGGAAGAGCGTGTCGAGCACCTCGTCCTTCGAGCGGAAGTAGTGGTACACGAGGCCGTAGGCGACGTTCGCCTCGTCGGCGATGTCCGAGACGCGGCAGGCGTGGAAGCCGCGCTTGGCGAACGCGACGACGGCGGCGTCGAGGATCATCCGGCGCTTGTCGCCGCCGCTGGCGCGTGGCGCGGCCATCAGCCGTGGACCTCGACAGGCCAGGCGTAGGCGCGCGGGCGGCGGTTGGCGAGCGCCGGCAGCTCGCGGCGCATGCGCGCCTGCGCGTCGAGGTCGAGGTCGGCGCAGATGTGGCCCTCGCTGTCGGCCGCGCGCGCGAGGACGAGCCCCCAGGGGTCGACGATCATCGACCGCCCGCCGGAGCGCAGACCGGGCTCGTGCTCGCCGATCTGGTTGGCGGCCACGACGAAGGCCTGGTCCTCGATCGCCCGCGCGCGCAGGAGGACCTCCCAGTGGTCGCGCGTCGTCGGCACGGTGAAGGCGGCGGGCACGGCGAACACGCGCGCGCCGCGGATCGCGAGGATGCGGTAGAGCTCCGGAAAGCGGATGTCGTAACAGATGCTCAGGCCGAGCTCGACGCCGCCGGCCGCGCTGCTGACGACGAGCTCGTCGCCCGCCTCCTCGTGCTCGGACTCGCGGTAGACCGCGCCCTCGACGACGACGTCGAACATGTGGACCTTGCGGTACGCCGCCCGGATCTCGCCGTCCGGACCGACGTGCACCGAGGTGTTGCGCAGCCTCGCCTCGCCCGCGGCGCGCTCGGAGATCGAGCCCGCGACGAGGTCGATGCCGAGCTCGCGCGCGAGCGCGCGCGCCCACGCGATCGCGGGCCCGTCGAGCGGCTGCGCCCCCGCCTGCAGCGCCGCGCCGTGTCCGAGCGCGCTCCACTTCTCCGGCAGGACGACGAGCTGCGCCCCGTCGCCCGCGGCGGCACGCGTGAAGCGGTCGGCGCGCTCCAGGTTGCGATCGAAGTCCGCGGTCGAGTTCAGCTGGACGGCGGCGGCGCGCATGGCTCGGGCTGGGGGATTGACTGGTCAGTCAACCTTGTGGATGCTACCCCCATGCGCGGCCCGGGCCTCTCCTCGCTGCCGCTGCGCTGGGACGCGGGGTCGCCACCGCCCGGCCTGCCCGTCGCGATCCCGCCGGCGCGCATGGCCCCGCTGCGCGGCGGCCGGCCGCTGAAGCGCTGGCGCTACGTCGCGGCCTTCGCCGACGAGCTCATGCTCTGCGCGGCGAGCGCGGCGGTCGGCCCGGGGCGCAGCTCGTGGTGGGCCGTCTGGGACCGGCGGCGCGGGATCCTCGCCGAGCACACGCGCACGATCGGGCCCGGGCTCGTGCGCTTCGGCGCCGGCGGCCGCGTCCGCGTCGCCGACCGCGGCGTGACGATCGACATCACGATCGAGGAGGGCGGCGGCGTCGAGAGCCTCAACGCCCACGGCGCGCAGGCCGTCTGGACGCGCAAGCAGGCCGCGCGGCCGTTTCACGGCCGCGTCGTGCTCGCGGGCCGGACGATCGAGCTCGCGGGGCTTGCGGTCGTCGACGACACCGCGGGCTACCACGCGCGCGAGACCGAGTGGTGGTGGTCGGCGGGCGTCGGCCACGACGCCGGCGGCGCGCCCGTCGGCTGGAACCTCGTCACCGGCGTCAACGACGGCCCGGCGGCGAGTGAGCGCTCGGTCTGGGCGGGCGGACGCGCCCGCGAGGTCGGGCCGGTCGTCTTCGCGGCGGGCCTCGACGGCGTCTCGTTCAGCGAGGGCGGGGCGCTGACGTTCGAATCCGAGGCCGTTCGCGCCCGCCGGGACCACATGGTTGTCGTCCGGAGCGACTATCGTCAACCCTTCGGGAGATTCTCAGGGTCGCTTCCCGGGGTAGGACGGGTTGACGGCGGCCTCGGGGTGATGGAACACCACATCGCGCGCTGGTGAAGGTTGTTGTTGTTGGTGTGACAGGCAGGGGCACTCAAACGGCAGGGGAGAACCACATGAAGCTTCGAACGCCCAGTCCGGCGCTCGTCATCTCGATCATCTCGCTGTGCGTCGCACTCGGCGGTTCCGCGTACGCGGCCACACAGATCACGAGCAAGCAGATCAAGAACGGCACGGTCCAGAACATCGACGTCAAGAAGGGCACGCTGCAGTCGTCGTCGTTCTCGGCCGGCGTGCAGAACCTCCTGAAGGCGAAGTCCGGCAACACGGCGTCCAGCACGGCGGGCGGCCACGTCGCCTACGAGGCCGTGCGCAAGGCCGGGCCCGAGAACGTGCCGGCCAACACGATCGTGACCGCCGCGACGATGACGGTGCCCGCGGGCGCGTACGTCATCACGGCGAACACCGTCATGACGGCGTTCACCGGGTCGACGAACCCGCTCGAGGCGCTGTTCGGCACGAACGGGTCGCTCACCGGCACGTGCACGCTCGACGCCGGCGGCGTCATGGACACGTCGCTGCAGACGATCGCCGTCAACGACCGCCAGACCCCGGCGACGCTCGGCATGCAGGAGACGCGCACCGTCGGCGCCCCGATGGACGTCAAGCTCAACTGCTCGGCCACGATCCCGTGGCGCCTGTCGGAGACGTCGATCATCGCCACGAAGGTCGACAGCATCACGCTGACCCAGCCGACCGGCTGAGCACCAGCCCAGCCGTGCCCTCGGCGGTCGCGACCGACACCGTGTCGCGACCGCCGAGCCTGCGTGGACGCCGCTACAGGCGGCAGACGCGCGCGGGGTGCGGCGCCTGCAGGACGTAGGCCGCGGCCAGGGCGTCGCGCCGCGGGTGCAGCTCGACCGCCTGCCCCGGCGGCAGCGACAGCAGCCCGACCATGACCCACTGGTCGCCGAACCGCCGCGCACGCAGCGTCAGCCGCTGCGCAGGGCCGGCCTGGACGCGCAGGCCGGACGCGGGCACCGGCCCCTCGCCGCCGGCCCATGGGCGCACGCAGCGCCCCGGCGCGCTCGCCGCGGGCCCGAGCGCCAGGCCGCCGGCGCGCACGAGCGTGTCGTCGGCGAAGTTGCGTGCCGTCGCGGGCGCGCGCGGCAGCTGGGCCGCCGTGTAGGCCGGGTCGCCCTTCAGGGCGTCGATCGCATCGAACCACGGCCCGGCGAGCAGGAACGGCGCCGCGCGCGGCGCGATCTCGAAGTCGGGGGCGACGCGGTCGCGCCCGAGCAGCTCGACGGCGGCGAGCGAGCCGCGCATGTCCTCCGAGCGCTCGAGGAAGATGCCGCGCCCCTCGCGGAAGGCGAGCTTGTTGTCCTTGGACAGCGAGACGAGCGCGAGGAAGATCACAACCCACGGCACCCAGGCCCGCACGCGCCAGCCGCGGGCGGCCTCGACGAGCAGGAGCAGGAGGAAGACGAGCCCGACCGTGAGGTAGCGCGACGACGACGCCGGTGCGATGTCGTGGCGCGAGAGCCCGCTCAGGCCGTAGAACGTCACGAGCACCGTGGCGAGCGCCGCCATCCGGACGCGCCCCGCCCGCGGCACGCGGAACGCGCGGTAGGCGAGGACGACGAGCAGCAGGATCAGCAGGTCCTGACCGGGCTCGATCTGGCGCTCGCCGATCAGCGCGCCGGCGGCATGGCCGGCCGCCGTCCAGGCCCAGATGACGCTCAGCGCGATCTCGTCGGTGCTCGCGCGCGTGACGCCGTAGAAGAGGTACCAGACGAGATACAGCGCGAACGGGACGCCGACGACCCACAGGCGCCGCCGCCCCTCGGCGGTCAGCAGCAGCTCGACCGCGACGCCGATGAGGACCGGGATCCCCATCCCGGACGAGGCGAGCGCGACGGCCATGAGCACGGCGAGCGTGCGGTCCGACCGCCGGTCGGCGGGCCGGTCGAGCACCGCGAAGGCGGCGACGCCGGCGACGATCGAGAGCATCTGCCCGGCCTGCCCCGGGATGAGGAAGTTCTCGTACGCCAGGCCGCAGACCATCGCGAACGCGGCGACCCCGACGCCGACGCCGGCGCCGAGCCGGCGCCGCGCGACGACGAACAGCAGCGCGCCGAGGGCGACCTGCAGCAGGACGAGCGGCACCATCATCAGCGGCTGGTCGTCGAGCCCGCCGATGCGCAGCAGGCCGAGGAACAAGCTCAGCAGCAGGACCGACAGGTGCTCGTTGTGCGGCTCCAGCAGCGACGGTGCGCCCGGGCCGCGGCGCTCGGTCACGACGATCCACTCGTCGAGGTTGAAGGTCAGCCCGCGCGCGAGGTGGAACATGAACGCCGCCGTTCCGGCGAGCAGGACGAACAGCGCGAGCTGCCAGAGCAGATCGCCGCGGCGGCCGGTCGGGAACGGTGCTTTCGGCGCGGGCTCGGGCGGGTCGACCGCGTCGGTCTCGGGTCGCAGTGTCGCGCTCATGCTCCGCGGGCACGGTAGTCGATGCCGCGCCGCTCGCCGCCATCCGATGGGACGGTTGCCGGCGCGACCCGTCACCATCGTGGCCAATGCCGCTGCCGATCGTCACCGCGCGCCTCGTGATGCGCCCCTACGAGCTGGGCGATCTCGCCGACCTGCACACCGTGCTCTACAACGACGACGCGGCGATGGCGCTGCTCGGCGGCCCGCGCGAGCTCGTCGCCACGCGCGCGGCGCTCGAGCGCTCGATCCGCCAGCAGCGCATCGACGGCTACTCCTTCTGGCCCGTCATCGAGCGCGCGACGGGCAAGCTCGTCGGCGAGGCCGGGCTCTTCCCGCTGGCCCCCGGCGGCCCCGACATCTCGCTGGGCTACGCCTTCGGCGCCGCGCACTGGGGCCGCGGCTACGCGACGGAGGCGGCGCGCGCCGTGCTCGCCGAGGCCTTCGGCCCGCTCGGCCTGACGCGCGTCGTCGCGATCACGCGCGAGGCGAACACCGGCTCGCGCAACGTCCTGCGCAAGCTCGGCTTCAGCATGCAGGGCGTGCGCCACGTCTGGGGCGCCGAGCAGCTGTACTTCGTCCTCGAGCGCGATGGCTACGACGGCGACTACGACGTGACGTAGTCAGCGGCGGCGCTGGCGGCGCAGCTCGGCGCGCAGCGCCTTGGAGTGCATCGCGCCGATGAGCTCGCGCAGCGGCTCGGCGCCGGAGGAGATGATCTGCACCGCGCGCTCGGGCGCGACCTCGCCGGCGAGCCGGTCCAGCAGCAGGCGCACCTCCTCCTCGACGAGCGGGGCGAGGGCGTCGCGGTAGCGCAGCGTGTCGTAGACCGTGAAGCCGAGCGTCTCGTCGTAGCCGCCGGCGCGAAAGCGGCTGATGGCCTTGATGATCGCGACGTCATCGGCGTCGTAGCCGCGGCTCGTCGGCGACAGCACCTCGAGCTCCTCGAGGCGATCGAGGACGTTGGCCGGCACGTCGAAGCGCTCGCGCGCCGCGGTGTGGCTGATGCGCTCGCTGTCCTGCGCCGCCGCGGCCCGCTCGAGGATCCGGTCCTCGAGCTCGACGAGCGCGAGCATCCGGTCGGGGTCGGCCTCGATGACGCCGCGGATGAGCTTCAGCGGCATGAAGCGCTCCTCCTGCAGGCGCTTGATGAGCTTGACGCGCCCGACGAGCTCGGGCGCGTACCAGGCCATGTTGCGCGACGTGCGGACGATCGCGTCGTCGGGGCCGAGCAGGCCCTCGCGCAGGTAGTGCTTGATCGTGCCCGCGCTGACGCCCGACTGCGCGGCGAGCTCGCTCATCTTCAGCAGGCCGTTGCGGCTCATGCGCGAAACGGCTCCATGCCGTGGGCCGCGAGGCGCCCGCCGACGGCGCCGCAGTCGAGCAGCGCGTCGATGCGGGCGTCGTCGTAGCCGGCCGCGCGCAGGACGTCGCGGGTGTGCTCGCCGAGCTCGGGGCCCGGCAGCCGGTTGCAGTCCGCCGGCGTGCGCGAGAGCTTCACCGGCGCGCCGAGCAGCCGGACGGGCGCGGCGGCGCCGGGCTGGTCGAGCCCGACGACCATCCCGCGCGCGCGGACGAGCTCGGAGTCGAGGGCCTCGTCGAGCCCGAGCACAGGCTCCAGGCAGCACTCGTGCTCGGCGGCGAAGGCCTCCCACTCGGCGCGCGTGCGGGCGGCGAAGATCGCCTCGACCTCGGCGTGCGCGTCGCTGCCGGGCGCGGCGTACTGCGCGTCGACGAGATCCTCGCGGCCGACGCCCGCACACCACGCGGCCCAGAACTTCGGCTCCAGCGCGCCGAGCGTCACCCAGCCATCGGCGCAGGCGTAGGGCCGATAGCAGGCGAGCGCGCCGGCGAGCTCGAGCTCGCCGCGGACGGGCGCCGCGCCCTCGGCGAGGTAGCGCGCCGCGACCATCGCCAGCCAGGACAGCGCGCCGTCGGCCATCGACACGTCGACGACCTGCCCCTCCCCCGTGCGCTCGGCCGCGCGCAGCGCGGCGAGGATGCCGAACGCCGCCATCAGCGCGCCGCCGCCGAGGTCGGCGATCTGGCCCGCGGCCTGGACCGGCGCGCCACCGCGCTCGCCGGTGAGTCCGAGCAGGCCGACGAGCCCGAGGTAGTTCATGTCGTGACCCGCGCGGTCGCGCAGCGGCCCGTCCTGGCCGTAGCCCGTGATCGCGCAGTAGACGATCTTCGGGTTCGCGGCCCGCAGCGCCTCGTAGCCGACGCCGAGGCGGTCGAGCACGCCCGGGCGGAAGGACTCCAGCACGACGTCGTGCTCGCGCACGAGGTCGAGCAGGACCGCGCGGCCCGCCTCGTGCTTGAGGTCGATCCGGATCGAGCGCTTGTTGCGGTTCAGCGCGAGGAACAGCGCCGAGCTCGCGCTGACGGCGGCGCCCTGCACCGCCGGCGGCGCCCAGCGGATGTAGTCGCCCATCCCCGTGTCCTCGACCTTCAGGACGTCGGCGCCGTGGTCGGCGAGCAGCAGCGAGCAGAAGCCGCCGGGCAGCAGGCGGCTGAGGTCGAGGACGCGGACGCCTTCCAACGCTCCGGCTGGAGTGCTCCGCGGGGCATCCGGCCCCGCGTTCTGAGCCCGGTGTTCGGCGTCCGACCTCACGAGATCCCCAGCATCTCCCGCGCCTCGGCGACCGTCGCCGCGCGCCGCCCGGCGTCCTCGGTCATCCGCCGCGCCCGCGCGACGAGCTCGCCGTTGGAGCGCGCCATCGTGCCGTCGGGGAGGTAGAGGTTGTCCTCCAGGCCGACGCGGATCGACCCGCCGAGCGCCAGCGCGGCCGCGACGAGCGTCCACTGCACGCGCGAGATCCCGACGACGCCCCAGTGCGCGCCGGCAGGGATATTGTCGACCATCGCCGCGAGGTTGCGCGCGGTCGGCGGCGCGCCGCCGGTGACGCCCATGACGCAGTCGACGTGCAGCGGCGCGCGCAGGACGCCCATGTCGAGCAGCGGATGCAGCGAGCCGACGTGGCCGAGGTCGAAGCACTCGTGCTCGGGCCGGATGCCGAGCTCGTTCATCGCCTCCAGGAGCTCGACGATCTCGTCGAACGGGTTGGCGAACACCGTCTGGAAGACGAACGCCCTGCGCGAGGACGAGTACTTCGCGTAGTTCATCGAGCCCATGTTCAGCGCGGCGACGTCGGGGCGCAGCTCGCGCAGGTAGGCGATCCGCTTGGCGAGCGGCACGCCGACGGCGCCCGTCGAGTAGTTGACGATCACGTCGTCGTCGCCGAGCTCGGCGCGGATCGCGTCCGTGATCGCGCGGAAGTCCTCGACCACGTAGGACGGCGTGCCGTCGGGCCGGCGCGCGTGGATGTGGATCATCACGCCGCCCTCGTCGACGATCCGCCGCGCCTCGGCGGCGTACTCCTCCGGCGTGTAGGGGATCGCCGGGCACTGCGCGCGGTTGGCGAGCACGCCGGAGATCGCGCAGGTGATGATGACGGGGGCGTCGAGACTCACGAAAGCGGTGGGCGCGATGAGTAGGACGCGCTACTTCTCACTTTGGACCTCGCTGCGCCGCACGTCAAACGGCTGGCCCATAGCCTGGCGCGATGAGCGACGAACACCGTCCCGCTCGCCAGGCTCGAAGCACGGGCGATGACCGCTCCGCCTTCGATCGCTTCGTCGAGGCCGTCTACCTGAAGGTCAGCCGCCCGTCGTTCTTCATCGTCTGCGCGGCCATCATCATCGTCTGGCTCCTCAGCGTGCCGCTGTGGACCGACCTCAAGGCTTGGCAGTACGTCATCCACA
>DATJEE010000093.1:0-11577 GCA_035496995.1 Solirubrobacteraceae bacterium
CGATGGCCCGCGCGATCGGCATCAACCACGTGGCGCTCGAGGTCGACGACGTCGCCGCGGCGCTCGCGTGGTACGCCCGCTTCCTCGACTTCGAGCTGCGCGGACAGCACCCGAACATGGCCTGGATCGACCTCGGCGACCAGTTCCTCGCGATCAGCTCGCCGCGGACGCAGGGGCCCGACGGCGGGCGCCACTTCGGCCTCGTCGTCGACGACAAGGAGGCCGTCCGCGCCGCGCTCGCGGACGCCGGCATCGACGTCGCGCCCAGCGGCGGGCTGCGCTTCGAGGACCCGTGGGGCAACCGGTTCGAGATCGTCGGCTATCGCGACGTCCAGTTCTCCAAGACCCCGGCGGTGCTCGCCAAGCTCGCGCCCGAGGGGCTGGAGAAGACCGCCGCGGCGCGCGAGGAGCTCGCCCGCAAGGGCTCGCCGGCAGCGGCTGAGATTGAGGACGGTTCCTGACCTAAATGGTTTCTAGGGTCGGGGAACCCTCAGTCAACCGGAAGGGATCAGCGATGCCCGAACGAGACGGATACATCCCCGGCGTGCCCTGCTGGGTGGACACCAGCCAGCCCGACCCCGCCGCGGCCGTCGCCTTCTACGGCGAGCTCTTCGGATGGGAGTTCGAGGACGTGATGCCGCCGGAGTCCGAGGGCCGGTACCTCGTCGCCCGGATTCGCGGCGGCGACGTCGCGGCCGTCGGATCGGTGCCTGCCGGAGCGTCGCCGCACGTCACGTGGAACACGTACGTGTGGGTCCAGAGCGCCGACGAGACCGCGGCGAAGGTCCGCGCGTCCGGCGGCAGCGTCCTGCTGGAGCCCTTCGACGTCATGGACGCCGGCCGGATGGCCGTGGTCGCCGATCCCGAGGGGGCGGCGTTCCGCGTCTGGCAGGCCAAGGCGAACAGGGGCGCCCAGGTCGTCAACGAGCACGGCAGCCTGAACTTCAACGTCCTCAACACCCGCGACGCCGACGGCGCCAGGGCCTTCTACGGCGCGGTGTTCGGCTGGCAGACACTCGAGCTCGAGGGCGGCTTCGAGATGTGGACGCTGCCCGGCTACGGCGACGAGCTCGAGCGCGACGATCCGGACCTGCGCGAGCGGATGGCCGCGGTCGGCGCGCCCGCGGGCTTCGAGGACGTCGTCGCGTCGCTCGTGCCGATCGCCGGCGACGCGGACGTCCCCGCGCACTGGGGCGTGACGTTCGCGGTCGACGACGCGGACGCCATCGCCGAGACGGCGGCGCAGCTCGGCGGCACGGTCGTCGTCGCGCCGTTCGACGCGCCCTGGGTCCGGACGACGGTCATCGCCGACCCACAGGGCGCGACGTTCACGGCGACGAAGTTCGTGCCCGAGAACCGCGAGCCGGCGGGCCAGGCCGACACGTCGCTGAGCGCCCGCTAGCCGCGGGGCGCGCCGTCGGCAGCCTCACGCGGTCACGGCCGCGTGCGGCGCGCCCTGGCGCGTGTACTCGATCGCGTCCGCGGCCGCGTCGGCGGCGGCGGGCCCGAAGCGGCGCTCGACGAGGCGCAGCGCCAGGTCGATCCCCGCCGTGACGCCGGCGCACGTGACGATGTCGCCGTCGTCGACGACGCGCGCGCCGGCGATGACCCTGGCGCCGGCCTCGGCGAGGTCCTCGAGCGCCGTGTGGTGCGTGATCGCCGGGCGGCCGAGCAGCAGCCCGGCGGCCGCGACGAGCATCGTCCCGGTGCAGACCCCGGCGATCGTCGCGCCCGCCCGGTGGCGCGCCGCGATCGCCGCCGGCAGCGCGCCGCGCTGCGCCTGCGCCCAGGCACCCTCCGCGCGCCGCGTGCTCCAGCCGCCGCCGGGGACGACGAGCAGGTCGGGGCGCGCGCTGCAGACGCCGTGCGGCACGACGACGGCGCCCTGGGCGCCGGTCACGCGATCGACGGCCTCGAGCGTGACGAGGAGGGGAGCGAACCCCGCCGTCGCCAGCACCTCGTACGGGCCGAACGTGTCGAGCTCCTCAAACCCTTCGTACAAGACGATCTCGGTTCTCATGGCCCGATGATCGCCTCTGGGGAGCGCGGTTCGCATCTCGATCCCCGCGCAGCTCTTCAGCTACGCCGACGAGGCGCCCTACCGCGCGACGGTCTGTGCGGCCGAGGCCGGCGCCGTGCGCACGACCGCGGGCTTCGACATCGTCGCCCCCGCCGGCCTCGGGGCGCTGCGCCGCGCCGACACGATCGTCGTGCCCGGGTTCTGGCCCCACACCCGGCGCCCCGACGACGCCGTGCTCGACGCGCTGCGCGCGGCCCATGCCCGCGGCCGCCGAGTCGTCTCGATCTGCACCGGCGCCTTCGCGCTCGCGGCCGCCGGGCTGCTCGACGGCCGGCGCGCGACGACGCACTGGCGCTACGCCGCCGAGCTCGCCGCGCTGTACCCGGCCGTCGACGTCGACCCGAACGTCCTCTACGTCGACGCGGGCGCGGTCCTGACCTCGGCCGGCGTCGCCGCGGGCCTCGACCTCTGCCTGCACCTCGTGCGCCTCGACCACGGCGCCGCGATGGCCAACAGCCTCGCCCGCCGCGTCGTCGTCGCGCCGCACCGCGACGGCGGGCAGGCGCAGTACATCGAGCGCCCGCTGCGCGCGCGCGCCGACGGCTCGCTGGAGGCCACCCGCGGCTGGGCGCTCGCGCGGCTCGCCGAGCCGCTCAGCGTCGCCGCGCTCGCGCGCCACGCGTGCATGTCCGAGCGGACGTTCGCGCGCCGCTTCCAGGCCGAGACCGGCACGACGCCGCTGCAGTGGCTGCTGCGCCAGCGCGTGCTCGCCGCGCGCGAGCTGCTGGAGACGAGCACCGCGAGCATCGACGACGTCGCCGCGCGGTGCGGGTTCGGCACGGCGGTGAGCCTGCGGGCCCACTTCCGCCGCTTCGTCGCGACGACGCCGACGGACTACCGGCGCGCGTTCGCCGCCGCGCAGCCGGGCGGCTGACCTACGAGGCTCCTGCGGTGTCAACTGTGTCGCCTGCGACTGGCTCGTGTGCATCCGCGCGACCATCCGCGGTCGCATCGGGGATCACGCAGGAGCCTCGTCGTCGCGGGCCGAAGGGGGAGGGCGCCCGCACGAGTGTCGCGTTTGAATTTCGGAGTCAGTTGGTGATGCGCAGCCTGCCACCGTTCGGATTACTCGGTGATGCGGCTGGCTGGCGTCTGGGGGTGCGGGTAGCCACACCCCCGCGCGCTTCCAGGTGGCTGAGATCCGTCGCCGGCGAGCTGTGTCGGCGTGCGAGAACCAGGCGCCAACGACACGGCGCGGCCAGGGTGAGTCGGGCGCCTGCGGCGGCACGATCGGCGACTTCCTCGACGTGGCCCCGAAGAGCTCGACAATCGCTCCGTTCAGCTGGGATCGCCCGCACACGCCGGGGGTCCGGTCACACCCGTTATCGACGCCGTCCGCGCGTGGCGCCGCGGCGGCGCACCGGCTCGGATACCAACAGATTTCCGCCCACCGAGACGCGAGCGGGTAGCCGCACCTACCCCATGCGGACGTAGCCGACGGCGCTGCCGGCGGGGTGCACGCGGCGCGAGACCTTGTCGGACGAGTTGCCCTCGATCGTCTGGATGCTGCCGTCGGGCAGGACGCTCTCGACGACGCCGATGTGCTCGTCCCAGACGATGAGGTCGCCGGGACGCGGGACGACCCCCGGCCCGTCGGGGACCGCGCGGCCGGCGCGCTGCGCCCACGCGTAGAGCGCGTCGACGGAGCCGAAGCCCTGGCCCTGCTCGCCGAGCGGCATGCCGGCCTCGCGCGCGGCCCAGGACGTGAAGTACGCGCACCACGGGCCGACGCCGCTGCCGGCGGTCGCCTGGCGGTACTGCGCGATCCGCGGCGAGTCGTTGGAGCCCGGCGGCTGCTCGGCCACGCCGACCTCGCGCTGGACCGCGGCGAGCACCGCGGCGCCGCCGCCCGTCGCGGGCGCGGGACCGGTCGGAATCTGTGACAGGCCGGCGACGCCGAACGGCAGGCTCGACGCGCTCATCGCCGCGCCGCCGAGGCTCGACGCCGGCAGGGCCGATCCGCCGGCCGCCGGCGCGCCCGCGGCCTCGAGCAGCTGCGCGAAGGCCGCCGGGCTGGCGCTCGGCGAAGCCGTGGCGGTCGCCGTCGCCATCGCCGGCGGGGCGAGCCCGGCGTGGATCTCGGCGATCCGCATGAGGACGTCCTGGACGCTCATCGGCGCGACCGCTCGGGCGTCTCGGAACGGCCGGGGAAGGTGAGGCAGCGAGCGAGCCGCTCGCGCGCGCCGCGCGGGACCTCGTAGCGCCCCTCGTCGCGGAGGAACTCGAACTCCTCGAGCGTGTGGCAGGACCCGCCGGGCGCCTGCGGCGTCGCCGGCGGGCGCGCGCCGGTCGCCAGGCGCGGCAGCCAGCGCTGGTAGAGCTCGCGCTCGGCGCCCTGGACGCGCTCGTGCAGGCGCCCGCCGGTGTCCGACGGCAGGACGGCCACGCGCTTGGCCTCGACGACCGGGCCGGTGTCGCACCAGTCCGCGACGACCTCGTGCAGCGTCGCGCCGGCCGGCGTGCCCTCCCAGAGCGCCCAGAAGACGGGGTAGGAGCCGCGGCCCCACGGCAGCAGGCCGGGGTGCAGCTTCCAGATCCGGCCCTCGTAGCCGGCGATGAGGCCGGGGTCGAGCGCCAGCGGGTAGTGGACGCAGAGCGCCGCGCTGCCGGCACGCAGCAGCGGCGCGCGGATGGAGCTCGCGAAGACGTCGTGGCCGAGCTCGGCCGCGAGCGCGATGAGGTCGTCGTCGAGGCAGACGACCTGACGTACGAACGGCCGCGGGGCGTTGCGCAGCGCCCACGCGCCGAGCGTCCCGCCGACGAACAGGTCGAGCGTCATGCCGCGGCCGCCCGCGCGACCGCGGCGATGCGGTCGATCTCGTCGTCGGTCAGGTCGTTGGCGAGCGGGAGCGAGATCGAGCGGGCCGCCAGCGCCTCCGTGATCTCCAGCGACGCCGCGCGCTCGGCCGAGGCGAACGCCGGGTGGTGGTGCAGCGGCGGGTCGTGCAGCGTGCGCGCGTCGACGTGGCCGGCGGCCGCGGCCGCGAGCACGCGCTCGCGGGCGGCGGGGTCGGGGGCATACGCCTGGAAGACCTGCCACGGGGAGCCGGCGCTGCCGCGCTGGTAGGTCAGGCCGGCGCAGTCGGCGGCGTGCGCGATGCGCGCGGCCGTCCGGCGGCGGCTCGCGAGGATGCCGTCGAAGCGGTCGAGCACGGCCAGGCCGGTCGCGGCGTGCAGCTCGGAGAGCTTGCCGTTGAAGCCGGGGACGGTGACCGTGTGCGACGAGGGCTCGATCCCGTAGTTCACGGTCCGCGCGATGCGCGCCGCGAGCTCGGGGTCGGGCGTCGTGACGGCGCCGCCCTCGCCGACGGCGAACGTGCTCTCCGCGTGGAAGGAGAAGACCTCGGTGTCGCCCTGCGCGCCGAGCGCGAGCCCGTCGTCGTCGACGGCACCGAAGCCCGGCGCCGAGTCGATCAGCAGCGGCGTGCCGTGGCGGGCGGCGACCTCGCGCCAGCCCTCGCGCACGGCGGCCGCGGGCGCGCTGCCGAACGGCGCGCAGGCGAGGATGCCGGCGACGCGGCCCGGCCGTGCCTGCAGCGCGGCGTCGAGGCTCGCGGGATCCAGGCCGAAGCCGTGCGCCTCGACGTCGACGAAGAGCGGCTCGAAGCCCGCCCAGACGATCGCGCCGGCCGTCGCGGCGAAGGTGTAGGACGGGCACGCGACGAGCCGGCGGCGCGCGTCGGGCGCGCCGCACAGCGCGCGCAGCGCGGCCATGAGCCCGGCCGTGGCGCTCGCGACCGGGACGCACAGCGCGCGGTGATCCAGGCGCTCCTCGATGCGCATCGCGAGCTCGCGGACGCAGGGCAGGTGCGCGCCGGCCAGGCGCTCGAAGTGGGCCATGATCGCCGCCGCGGGCGGCAGCTCGGGGCGCTGGAAGGGGATCCGGTCGCCGGCGATCGGCGCGGTGCCGCGCCGGCTGCGGCGCTCGGGAACACCCGGTGATTTACGGAGGGGCGCGCCCATCGGATCGCCGGGTTCATCGGCGCCCGTGCGCGAGACTTGAGGCGTCTCAAGAACGGCCCTGTACGGCCGACGACGGGTGCGTGACACTCGCCCCACTTGCTGTCGTGCCCGCGTACCTGCGCGCGCCCGACGACCTCGACGTCCTGGAGCGCTGCCTCACCTCGCTCGCACAGACCGCGCCGCAGGCGCAGGTGCTCGTCGTCGACGACGGCAGCCCGGCAGGCGAGCTCGTCGACGAGCTCGAGCGCGACGGCGGCGAGCTCGGCTTCGCGCTCGTGCGCCGGCCCGACAACGGCGGCTTCGCCGCGACGGTCAACGTCGGGCTGCGGCGCGCGCTGGAGGAGGGCCGCGACGCCGTCCTCGTGAGCCCCGACATCGAGTTCCACACCCCCGGCTGGCTCGCGCCGATGCTCGCGCGCACGGGGACCGACCTCGCGCCGGCGGCGGTCGTCGGCGCGCGGCTGCTGTACCCCAACGGCCTGCTCGCGCACGCCGGCATCTACTTCTCGCTCCTGCACCGCGGCTTCGCCCACCGCTTCAACCTCGGCCCGGGGGAGCTGCCCGAGGCGCTCGTGCCCTACCGCTGCCCGGTGGCCGGCGCGCTGCAGCTCATCCGTCACAGCTGCCTCGCGGACGTCGGCCTCTACGACGAGGCCTTCCACATGGGCTGGGAGGACGTCGACTACTGCCTGCGCGCCTTCGCCGCCGGCCGCGAGTGCATCTACGAGCCCGCCGCCTGCGCGACGAACGCGGAGTCGCTGGCGCGCTCGCGCACCGTCCGCGGCCAGGAGGACTGGGAGCGCCGGTCGCTCGAGGTCCTGCTCACCAAGCACGCCGGCGCCGACCTGTCCGCCTTCGTCCCGGCCTACACGTGAACGCCCTCTTCATCGGCATCGGCACCACGGCGTCGTGCTGGTATCGCTGCGCGCTGCCGGCGCGCGCGCTCGGCGCCGACTGGATCGGCGTCAGCGGCGAGCCGACGGCGCTGACGATCCGCACCGGGCAGTGCGCCCGCGACATCGGCGGCATCGACGACCTCGCGACGTACGACGTCGTCGTGCTGCAGCAGCCGCGCGGCAACGCCTGGCTCAACGCGATCGCCGCGCTGCGCCGGCGCGGGACGCGCGTGCTCTGCGAGGTCGACGCCGACCTCGACGACGACGCGCTCGCGCTCGCGCTGCGCGCCGGCGACGGGATCATCTGCGCCACCGAGCAGCTCGCCGCGCGCTACGCGCCCCTCAACGCCGAGATCTGGGTCTGCGCGAACGGCATCGACCTCGGCCGCTACGCGCTGAGCCGCACGCCGCACGACACGGTGCGGATCGGCTGGGCGGGCGGGACCGAGCACCGCGCGGCGCTCGAGCCCTGGCTGCCGGAACTCGAGCACGTGCTCGCCGCGCGCCCCGAGACGTGCGTCGTGAGCATCGGGGCCGAGGACCTCGCGTCAATCCTGGCCGAGCGCTTCGGGCCGCGGCGCTGCATCGGCCTGCCGTGGGGGCCGATCGAGACCAACCCGGCGGCGATGAGCTGCTTCGACATCGCGCTCGCCCCGGCCGCGGCGACGCCGGCCTTTCGCGGCACGAGCGACCTGCGCTGGCTCGAGGCGTCGGCGCTCGGCGTGCCGACCGTCGCCGATCCCGCGCTGCATCCCGCGATCGAGCACGGCGTCAGCGGCCTGCACGCCGCGACGCCCGCCGAGGCCCGCGCCGCGATCATGGCGCTCGTCGACGACGAGTCGCTGCGCGAGCGCATCGGCGCCGCGGCCCGGGCGCACGTCCGCGAGCACCGCTGCATCGAGGCCGTCGCGCCGCAGTGGGCGAGCGCGCTGGCCGGCGTGCGCGTCGCGGCCGCGGCAGCCTGAGGCCGAGTCAGGCCGGGGTGGGCGCGGGCGCGCTGTCGCGCCGTAGCCGCTGCAGGGCTCTGACGCCGCCCTTGCGCCGGGCGCGCGGGCCGTCGATCGCGTCGAGCGAGCGGCGCGCGGCGACGTCGAGCGCCGGCAGGTCGTTGAGCAGCGGGCTGCGCGGGTTGGAGAGCACCGAGCCGGCGGCGTCGAGGAAGCGCACCTCGTTGATGACCGCGACGCGCAGGAGCTCGGCGGTCGTGCCGCCCGCACCGTCCACGGCGCGTCCGAGGGAGTTGATCCCCTCGATCGCCTGACGCGTCTCGCGCTGCGCGCGCACGATGCCCTGGCGGTGCGGGCGGACGCGCACGAGCTGCGTGCGCACGCCCTGGTCGAAGGCGACGAGCCGGGCGTGGATGAAGCGCACGTCCTGCGGCGCGAGCGGGTGGTGCACCGGCCCCGCGACGACGATCCCGGCGACCGCTGCGAAGAACATGACGAGCGCGCCCGCCACCATCGCGCGGATGGCGAGCTTGCGCGAGCGCGGGGAGAGCACGGAGGTCGATGCCACGGCGGTCGATGCCATTGTGGACCTGGAGGATGCCCGCAAGCGGCACTTCCTCATGCACGAGCGCAGAAGACTGCCCGTTTGGACAGGCGCGACGCTATGAGGCGGCCTGCAGCGCGCGCCGGATGCGCTTCGCCGACACCTGGCCCTGCACGCCGAGGCCCTGGGCGAACTGGCTGACGCGCAGCTCCTGGAGCATCCACGCGATCTCGCGCGGCGCGCCGGGCCGGCTGCGGTACGCGGCCTCGAGCTCGCGGATCGCGGCCAGCTTGTCGCGGTCGGCGGCGACGGCGTCGGGCAGCCGCTCCAGGCGCCGCGCCGCCGCGCGCAGGTAGCGCGCGACGTCGGGCAGGCGATCGACGCCGGACGCGGTCACGAAGCCCGGGAAGACGAGGCCGCCGAGCTGCGTCGCGACGTCCAGGCGTGCGGGCTGCAGCGCGGGATCGGCGCCGATCGCATCCAGGCGGATGCGCAGCTCGCGCGCGGCGTCGAGCACGTCGACGACCTGCAGCGCGACGACGGCCGTCCGCGTCGGCAGCCGCGCGGCGACGTACGCGCGCAGCGCCGCCCAGCCCGCGGCGTCCCAGGCCGGCCCGCCGGCCTCGGCGACGAGCGCGTCGAGCGTCGCGGCGAGCAGGTCGTCGAGCACGCCCTCGTGCGGGGCGCCCGCGAGCGTCAGCGCGGCGCTCGTGGACAGGCCGCGCTGCACGCCGCGCAGCGGCGAGGCAATCGTCAGCAGCAGCAGGCGGCGCGTGCCCGTGCGCATGGCGCCGAGCTGCGCCGCGGGCGTCTCGAGCGCGCGCACGGCGACGCTCGAGCCCTCGTCGACGAGCGCGGGGTACGCGCGCACGGCGCTGCCGGTCCCCGGCAGCTCGGCGAACCGCGGCAGGTCCCCGATCGTCCACTCGCGCAGCCCGCTGCGCTCGATCGACGCCGTCGCCGCCGCGAGCTCGGCGCGCAGCCGCGGGCGCACCTGCTCGCGCAGTGCGGCGAGGTCCTCGCCGGCGGCGACGATCGTGCCGTCGTCGTCCTCGACGCGGAACGTCACGCGCAGGTACGCGGGCAGCTTCTGCGGATCCAGCAGCGCGGGGTCGACGCGCAGGCCGCGCAGGTGCTCGAGCTCGCGCGCGACGGCGTCGCGCAGCGTCCCGCGGCGCGGCTGCAGGTGCGCGACGATCTCGGCGGCGACGTCGGGGATCGGCACGAGCGGCCGGCGCAGGTCCTTCGGCAGCGAGCGGATGAGCGCCGTGACGAGCTCGGTCCGCAGCCCGGGGACGAGCCAGTCGAAGCCGTCGGCGCGCAGGCCCGGCAGGACCTTCAGCGGGATGTGGACCGTCACGCCGTCGTCGTCGCTGCCGGGCGCAAAGCGGTAGCTCAGCGCGAGCGTCTCCTCACCCTGGCGCCAGGCGTCGGGCAGCGCGGCGGGGTCGAGCAGGTCGGCCGTCGCGCGCCCGAGCAGCGCCTCGCGCGTGAACGTCAGCAGCTCGGGCTCGTCGCGGCGGGCGTGCTTCCACCAGCGGTCGAAGTGCGCGGCCGAGACGACGCAGTCCGCGACGCGAGCGTCGTAGAAGGCGAAGATCTGCTCCTCGGTCGGCACGAGGTCGCGGCGGCGGACGCGGTGCTCGAGCTCCTCGAGCTCCTCGAGCAGGTGGGCGTTGCGCTCGACGAAGCGGTGCTGCGTGTTCCACTCGCCCGCGACGAGCGCATGGCGGATGAAGAGCTCGCGCGAGGCGACCGGGTCGATCGGCCCGAAGCAGACGCGCCGGCCGGCGACGACCGGCAGGCCGTAGAGCGTCGCGCGCTCGGTCGCGACGACGCTGCCGCGCTTGCGGTCCCAGCGCGGCTCGGAGTACGTCCGCGTCAGCAGGTGCGCGGCGAGCGACTCGATCCACTCGGGCTTGATCTGTGCGGCGACACGGCCGTAGAGGCGCGCGGTCTCGACGAGCTCGGCGACCATGACCCACCCCGGCTGTTTCTTCGTCAGCGCCGAGCCGGGCGCGATCGCGAAGCGCGCCCCGCGCGGGCCGAGGTACTCGCGCCGGCCCGCGTCGCGCAGGCCGAGCTGCGACAGCAGCCCCGACAGCAGGGCGATGTGAATCGACTCGGGGTCGGCCGGCTGCTGGTTGATCGTCACGCCGACCGAGCGCGCCGCCTGGCGCAGCTGGCCGGCGAGATCCTGCCACTCGCGGATGCGCAGGTAGTGCAGGAACTCCGCGCGGCAGAGCCGGCGAAACGCGCTGCCGGAGAGGTCGCGGCGGTGCTCGCGCAGGTGGTTCCACAGGTTGAGGTAGGCGAGGAAGTCCGAGCGCTCGTCGGCGAAGCGCGCATGCTGCTCGTCGGCCGCCGCGCGCTCCTCGCTCGGGCGGATGCGCGGGTCCTGGCTCGACAGCGCGGCGGCGATGCCGACGACCTCCTCGGCGCACCCGAGGCGGTCGGCCTCGAGCACCATCCGCCCGAGGCGCGGGTCGACGGGGAGCTGCGCGAGGCGCCGGCCGAGCGGGGTCAGGCGGGCAGGTGCATCGCGGGTCGCCGGCTCCAGAGCGCCGAGCTCGTGCAGCAGCGCCTTGCCGTCGCGGATCTGGCGGGCGTCGGGCGGGTCGAGGAAGCCGAAGTCCTCGACCTCGCCGAGGCCCAGCGCGGCCATCTGCAGGATGACGCTCGCGAGGTTCGTCCGCAGGATCTCGGGGTCGGTGTAAGCCGGGCGGGCGGCGAAGTCCTCCTCGTCGTAGAGGCGGATGCAGATGCCGTCCGACGTGCGCCCGCAGCGGCCCTTGCGCTGGTCGGCGGAGGCCTGCGAGATCGCCTCGATCGGCAGCCGCTGGACCTTCAGCCGCGTGCTGTAGCGGCTGATGCGCGCGGTCCCCGGATCGACGACCGAGCCGATGCCCGGGACGGTGAGCGAGGTCTCGGCGACGTTCGTGGCGAGCACGACGCGGCGCGCGTCGTGCGGCTTGAAGACGCGCAGCTGCTCGGCCGGCGACAGGCGCGCGTAGAGCGGCAGGATCTCGGTCCCCGGCGGCAGGCGGCCGGTCAGCGCCTCGGCCGCGTCGCGGATCTCGCGCTCGCCGCTGAGGAACACGAGCACGTCGCCCGGGCCGTCGCGCAGCAGCTCGTCGACCGCGTCGC
>DATJEE010000094.1:0-12172 GCA_035496995.1 Solirubrobacteraceae bacterium
GGCGTGACGAACACCGAGGTCAGCCGCGCCGTCGCGCCGACGCACTTCTACCCGCCCGACCCGTCGTCGCAGATCGTCTGCTCGATCGGCGGCAACGTCGCCGAGAACTCCGGCGGCGCGCACTGCTTCAAGTACGGCTTCACGACGAACTACGTCACGGGCCTGGAGGTCGTGCTCGCCGACGGCGAGGTCGTGACGCTCGGCGGCGCGGAGCTCGACCACCCCGGCTACGACCTGCTCGGCACGTTCGTCGGCTCGGAGGGGACGCTCGGGATCTGCACGCAGATCACGCTGCGCGTCGTGCCGGTGCCGGAGGCGATCAAGACGATGGTCGCGTTCTTCGACACGACGAGCGCGGCCGGCGAGGCGGTGTCGGAGATCGTCTCCGGCGGCATCATCCCCGGCGCGATCGAGATGATGGACAACCTCACGATCCAGGCCGCCGAGAAGGCCGTCGGCGCGGGCTTCCCGACGGACGTCGGCGCCGCGCTCGTCATCGAGCTCGACGGCTCGCTCGCCGAGTGCGAGGCGTGCTTCGACGACGTCGTCGGGATCTGCGAGCGCAACGGCTCGCTGAGCATCCGCATCGCGCGGGACGCCGCCGACCGCGCGGCGATCTGGCGTACGCGCAAGGCGGCGTTCGCGGCGATGGGCCGCCTCGCGCCGAACTACTACGTCCAGGACGGCGTCATCCCGCGCACGAAGCTGCCCGAGGTCCTGACGCGGATCGCGCAGCTCGCCGAGGAGTACGGCCTGCGCGTCGCGAACGTCTTCCACGCCGGCGACGGCAACCTGCACCCGCTCGTGCTCTATGACGGCGAGGAGCAGGCGGCCGGGGCCGAGGAGCTTGCCGGGCGCATCGTCGAGGCCTGCGTCGAGGCCGGCGGGTCGATCACCGGCGAGCACGGCGTCGGCGTCGACAAGAAGCGCTACATGCCGTCGATGTTCGCCGAGCCCGACCTCGCGGCGTTCCAGATGCTGCGCTGCGCCTTCGACCCCCGCGGCCTCGCGAACCCCGGCAAGGTCATGCCCACGCCGCGGCTGTGCGGCGAGGTCCCGGGCCCGTACCGCCGCCACCCGCTCGAGCGCGACGGCATCGCCGAGCGGTTCTGACGAGCATGGGGACCGCCGAGCAGGTGCGCCGCGAGACGCCGCCGACCGCCGAGGACGCCGCCGCGCTCCTGCGCGCGTGCGCCGCCGACGGGACCGCCGTGCGGATCGCCGGCGCCGCGACGAAGGACTGGGGCCATCCGGGCGCCGACTGCGGCGTCCTGCTCGCCACGACCGCGCTCGACGCGGTCCTCGAGCACAACGAGGGCGACCTCACCGCCGTCCTGCAGGCCGGCGTGCCGCTGCGCGCGCTCGACGCGGCGCTCGCCGGCGCCGGGCAGATGTTCGCGCTCGACCCGCCGCTCGGCGCCGGCGACGCCGCGACGGTCGGCGGCGCGATCGCCGCGGGCGACAGCGGGCCCCTGCGCCACCGCTACGGCGCCGCCCGCGACCTCGTCCTCGGCGTGACCGTCGCGCTGTCGGACGGGTCCGTCGCGCAGGCCGGCAGCAAGGTCATCAAGAACGTCGCGGGCTATGACCTCGCGAAGCTCTTCAGCGGCTCGTTCGGGACGCTCGGGCTCATCACGCAGGTCGCCGTCCGGCTGCACCCGCGCTCGCCCGTGCACGCGACGGCGACCGGCGCCACCGACGACGCCGCGCTGCTGCAGGAGGCGGCGATCGCGCTCGCGACGAGCTCGCTGGAGGCGCAGGCGCTCGACGTGCGCTGGGAGGCGGGGGCGGGGATGGTGCTCGCGCGCTTCGCCGGCGTCGCCGCGGCGCAGCAGGCGCAGGCCGCCGAGCGCCTGCTCGCGGCCCGCGGCGTGCAGGCCGCGGTCGTCGCCGACGACGAGCCGCTGTGGGTGGCGCAGCGCGCGGCGCAGCGCAGCGCCGACGGCGCGGTCGTCCGCGTGTCCGGGCGCCCGACGCAGCTGCGCGACGTCTGCGTCGCCGCCGACATCGCCGGTGCTCGCGTCGCCGGCCGCGCCGCGCTCGGGCTGTCGTGGCTCGCGCTGCCCGCCGCGGCGCCGGGCGAGCTCGTGCAGGCGGTCGCGCGGCTGCGCAAGGTCCTGCACCCCTCGCCGTGCGTCGTGCTCGACGCGCCCGCCTTCGTCCGCGCGCACCTCGATCCGTGGGACCAGCCGGAGACCTCCGCGCTCGTGCTCATGCGCCGCGTCAAGCAGCGCTTCGACCCGACCGCGACCTGCAACCCCGGCATCTTCGCCGGAGGAATCTAGAGGCGCCGATGCAGACCCCGATCGACCGCGCGTTCGACGACCACAAGCCGCCCGAGCGCGAGCTCATCGAGGACTGCGTGCACTGCGGCTTCTGCCTGCCGACCTGCCCGACGTACGTCCTGTGGAACGAGGAGATGGACTCGCCGCGCGGGCGCATCGTCCTCATGAGCGAGGGCCTGCAGGAGGGCAGCGCGCTGACGCCGACGATGGCGGGGCACTTCGACAACTGCCTCGGCTGCATGGCCTGCGTCACGGCCTGCCCGTCGGGCGTCCGCTACGACCTGCTCATCGAGGACACGCGCCAGCAGGTCGAGCGCCTGCACCCGCGCACGCGCGGCGAGCGCCTGCTGCGCCGCGGCCTGTTCGCGATGTTCCCCCATCCCGGCCGCCTGCGCGCGACCGTGCCGCTGCTTGTCGCCTACCGCCGCTCGGGCCTCGCGGCGCGGCTGCAGCGCTCCCGGCTCATCGACCGCATCCCGCTCGCGCGCACGCTGACCGAGCTCGCCCCGCCCGTGACGCTGCGCGACGCCGTCCGCCGCCTGCCGGCCGTGACGAAGGCCCGCGGCGAGAAGCGCGGCACCGTCGGCTTCCTGCAGGGCTGCGTCCAGCGCGCGTACTTCGGCGACGTCAACGCCGACACCGTCGCCGTGCTCGCCGCCGAGGGCTTCGAGGTCCACGCGCCGCGCTCGCCGCGCTGCTGCGGCGCGCTCGGCCTGCACGCCGGCCAGGAGGCGGACTCGCTGCCGCTCGCGAAGGCGACGATCGCCGCCTTCGAGCGCTTCGACCACGTCGTCGTCAACGCCGCCGGCTGCGGCTCGGCGATCAAGGACTACGGCCACCTCCTGCGCGACGACCCCGAGTGGCGCGCGCGCGCCGAGGCCGTCGCGGGCCGCGCCCGCGACGTCCACGAGCTGCTCGCCTCCGTCGCCGCGCGCGCGCCGCGCGGGCGCATCGACCTGAAGGTCGCCTACCACGACGCCTGCCACCTCGCCCACGCGCAGGGCGTGCGCGCGCAGCCGCGCGAGCTGCTGCGCTCGATCCCGGGCGTCGAGCTCGTCGAGCCCGCCGAGTGGGAGATCTGCTGCGGCTCGGCGGGGATCTACAACCTCACGCGCCCGGAGGCCGCCGCCGAGCTCGGCGCGCGCAAGGCCGACAACCTCCTCGCGGCGGGCGCCGACGTCATCGCGGCCGCGAACCCCGGCTGTACGCTGCAGATCGCGGCCCACCTCGAGCGCAAGGGCAAGCCGCTGGAGCTCGTGCACCCGATGCAGCTGCTCGCGCGCTCGATCCGGGACGGCGGCGCGGGATCGCGGCGCCGCCGGCTACGCCTCCCCCTTTGGTGAGGCGCGATGCCCGCGCGGTTGGCTAGCGTGGATGTCGCAAACGTCGCTCAAGCCGCGTCGCGGGATTGTCGATGCGGTCACCACCACTGCCCCAAACGTAGGGAGCCGATCTCGTGCCCGGACGCACCGTTCTTGCTCACGCCGTCGCCGCGCTCGCAATTCTCGTCGCGGCGCCCGCCGCCTCCGCCCTGCCGCACTCAGCCGCCAAGGGGCTCTCGCACCGCCCCGTCTGCGGGCCCGCCGTCGCCGGCAGCGCGCGCTGCCACTCCGACGTCGTCACCGACCAGAAGGGCGCCGTCTTCAACGGCAGGCCCAAGCCCGGTCCCGCTCCCCCGGCCGGCCTCTGGCCCGCCGACCTGCGCAGCGCCTACAAGCTCAACCCGCCCACCGGCGTGCCCGGCAGCGGGCCGACGATCGCGATCGTCGACGCCTTCGACGATCCCAACGCCGAAGCCGACCTCGCCGTGTACCGCAACCAGTTCGGCCTGGGCTCGTGCACGACGGCCAACGGCTGCTTCAAGAAGGTCAACCAGAACGGCGTGCAGGGCGCCTACCCGCGCAGCGATGCCGGCTGGGCACAGGAGATCTCGCTCGACCTCGACATGGCGTCGGCGACCTGCCCGAACTGCAAGATCCTCCTCGTCGAGGCCGCGACGAACGCCTTCACGAACCTCTTCACGGCGGTCGACACCGCGGCAAACCTCGGCGCCGCGACGATCTCCAACAGCTACGGCGGCGCGGAGTTCGCCGGCGAGGACGCCTACGAGTCGCACTACAACCACCCGGGCGTCACCGTGAGCTCGGGCGACAACGGCTTCGGCGCCGAGTTCCCCGCCTCCTCGCGCTTCGTGACGGCCGTCGGCGGCACGTCGCTGCGGCGCGACACCTCGGCGCGCGGCTGGTCGGAGAGCGCCTGGAGCGGCTCGGGCAGCGGCTGCTCGGCGTACATCGCCAAGCCCGCCTGGCAGACCGACGCGGGCTGCGCCCGCCGCACCGTCGCCGACGTGTCGGCGGTCGCCGACCCGGCCACGGGCGTCGCGGTCTACGACAGCTTCCGCACGACCGGCTGGCTCGTCTTCGGCGGCACGAGCGCCTCGGCGCCGATCGTCGCCGGGGTCTACGCCCTGGCGGGCAACACCGCGAGCACCGTCGCCGGCTCCTACCCCTACGGCCACGCCGGCGCGCTCTTCGACGTCACGTCGGGCAGCAACGGCTCGTGCGGCGGCAGCTACCTCTGCACGGGCCTGCCGGGCTACGACGGCCCGACCGGCCTGGGCACGCCGAACGGCACCGGCGCCTTCTAGAAGCCGCGCTCAGCCCGCCGCGCGCGCGAGTCGTTCAGGGTCGCGCAGCGGCGGGCCGTGCCCGAAGAGCACGAGCGCGGGTCGCAGCTCGGCGAGCCGGCGCATCGACTCCCGGTTCTCGCCGGCGTCGTAGGTCAGGAAGCCGGGCGGCGCTCCGAGCCGCGGGAGGTTGAAGAAGACGTCGCCCGCGATGAGCGTGCGGTCGGCCTCGCGCCAGAGCGCGATGTGCCCGGGCGTGTGGCCGGGGGTGTGCAGGACGCTGAAGCCCGCGCCGACGGCGTCGCCCTCGCGCAGGCGCCGCGCGACCGGGTGGCCCGGCAGCGTGCTCCTGCCCATGAGCTCGCCGATGCGCGTCGGCGGCGACACCGGGCGGCCCGCCTCGACGGCGTCGGCGTCGAGCTCGCCGGTCCACAGCGGCAGCTCGAGCCGCTCGCAGATCGCGTGGCTGGAGCCGAAGTGGTCGGGATGGGCGTGCGTCACGACGTGCGCGCTCAGCTCGCGGCCGCGCAGCTCGCGCAGGATCCGCCGCCGCGCGACCTGCGTGCCGGCGTCGACGAGGACGTCGCCGACGAGGTAGACGTTGATCGTGCTGGGCGGCAGGCCGTCGAGCTTGTGCACGTCGAGCGCGAGCGTCCGCATGCCCTCAGCGTAGGGCGAGGATCGCGGGCGGGCGTCAGCAGCCGGTGATGCGGCCGCGGTCCCAGCTGCGGTCGCGGGCGAAGCCGTCGATGCCCGTCGCCCCGAACGTCGGGGCGTAGCCGCGAGCGGAGCGCGCCGACGTGACGCGGAACGGCGCGCCGTTGTCGTCGACCTTCACCGTCTGGGCCGCCGCGCCGTCGCGGCTGACCGCCAGCCGCGCGGTCCAGGCGACGCGGTGGCGGCTCGTCGCCGCCTGCAGCTCGAGCACCGCCGGGCGCGTGCGGTCCAGCGCCAGCGCGAGCTTGCGCGACGAGGCGCCCTTGGCGTCGACGTAGCGCACCGTGCGCCTGCCGTCGAGGCTGCCGCGGACGACGCGCACGCGCGCGAACGAGCACGCCGGCTGCGCCGTGAACCAGCCCTTCAGCGGCCGCGCGTCGCTGACGACGTCGAACTTCACGCCCACGACGGTGACCGGGTCGTTCGTCGTCGAGCGCAGCTCGAGGCGCACGATCTGCGGGCTGCCCGCCTGGCCGCCTTTCGCGAGCGCCGCCTCCGGCCGCGTGACGAAGCGGTTCGTCGCGGCCTCCGAGAGGCCGGCCGGGCTCGCGAGGCGCTTGTCGGGCACGACGTAGTACGGCGCGTAGGCGTGCGCCGCCTGGAAGGTCCCGGGCGCGAGGACGCGCACGCGCACCGGGGGCGGGCCGGCGATCTGCTCGGTGTCGTCGGAGCCCTGCAGCTCGTAGGCGGCGATGACGACGACGAGGGCCACGAGCAGCACGCCGCCGGCCTTCAGCACGCGCTTGCCGAGCTTCTTCCCGCGCCCGCCGGCCTTCGCCGCGCCCGCGGTGCCCTTCTTCCTCTTCAGCCTGATCCGCTTGAGCTTCATGGCCACCCCCGAGCGGGCCAGCCTAGTGGGCCGCGGCGTGACGTGCGCGGGCGCGCCTCAGTCGCCGTCGGCCAGCAGCGGCAGCACGACCGTGAAGCGCGCGCCCCCGCCCTCGGCGTCGGCGGCCTCGGCGCGGCCGCCGTGCGCGTGGACGATCCCCGCGACGATCGCCAGGCCGAGCCCGGCGCCGGCGCGCCCGCGCCCGCGCGCCGGGTCCGCGCGCCAGAAGCGGTCGAACAGCTCGCTCGGGTCGTCGGTCGGCAGGCCCGGCCCGTGGTCGCGGACGGCGAGCGTCGCCTGTTTCCCGTTCGTCGCGACCGAGACCTCGATCGGCGTGCCGGCGGGGGTGTGCACGAGCGCGTTGCGCACGAGGTTGGCGAGGACCTGGCGCAGCTGGTCGGGGTCGCCGTCGACGACCGCGTCGCCATTGGCGCCGCCCTTCAGCACGATCTCGCGGTCGGGCGCGACGGCGCGCGCGTCGTCGACGGCGTCGGCGGCGAGGTCGGTGAGGTCGACGGGCTCGCGGTGCGCGTCGCGGATCTCGTCCAGGCGCGCGAGCGCGAGGAGGTCCTCGACGAGCACGCCCATCCGCGCCGACTCGTCCTCGATCCGGCTCATCGCCTTCTCGACGTCCGGGCCCTCGCGGGCGGCGCCGATGCGGAAGAGCTCGGCGTAGCCGCGGATCGACGCCAGCGGCGTGCGCAGCTCGTGCGAGGCGTCGGCGAGGAAGCGGCGCAGGCGCTCCTCGCTCGCGCGGCGCTCGGCGAACGCCTCCTCGAGGCGCCCGAGCATCGCGTTGAGCGCGAGCCCGAGGCGCCCGACCTCCGTCCGCGGCTCCGCGCGCTCGACGCGGTGCGAGAGGTCGCCGGCGGCGATCGCGCCGGCCGTCGCGCCGATGCGGTCCAGCGGTCGCAGCCCGAGGCGCACGAGCCACCAGGCGGCGGCCGCGAGCGCGAGCAGGACGCCGGCGATGACGAAGGCCTCGATGACGAGCAGCTGGTTGAGCGTCGCGTCGATCTCCGTGAACGGGACCGCGACGACCGTCACGTGCGTCGGATCGCCGGGCGACTGCGCGGCGTAGACGCGGTAGCGCAGGTCCGACGAGCCGACCGCGTCGACCGTCAGGCGGTCGCCGACGCCGAGGTTCTTCGGCAGCTTCGGCGCGGCGGGCTCGGTCTCGCCGGGCGGCAGCGCGAGGACCCGCGAGCCGACGGGCTTGCCCGTGGCATCGCGCAGCTGCGCGAACGTGCCCGCCGGGGCGAAGCCGATGCCGCCGGGCGGCCCGCCGGGCCGGTGGTCGTCGTGCTCGCGGCCCGCGATCGGGAGGCGCGACGTGGTGTCGTCGATGCCCGCGCGCTCGAACTCGCCCTGGGCCTGGCCGACGGCGGCCGTCGCCTGCTGGTCGATGCGGTCGACCTCGTAGGAGTGCAGCGCCCAGTACGTCACGGCGCCGAGCACGAGCAGGCCGCCGCCCGCCAGCACCACGAGCGTGACGATGAGCCGCGCGCGCAGCGACATCGCCAGTCCCTAGCCCCGCGGCAGCCGGAGCGCGTAGCCGACGCCTCGCACCGTCTGGATGAGCGAGGGCCCGTGCGGGTCGAGCTTCTTGCGCAGGTAGCTCACGTACGTCTCGAGGATGCGCGAGTCGCCGTCGAAGTCGTATTCCCAGACGTGGTCGAGCAGCTGCGCGCGCGTCAGGACACGGCGCGGGTTGAGCAGCAGGTAACGCAGGAGGCGGTACTCCGTGGCCGTGAGCTCGATCGGCTCGCCGGCGCGGCTGACCTCGTGCGTGTCCTCGTCGAGCTCGAGGTCCTCGAACGTCAGGCGGCTCGAGGACGGCTGGGCGAGGCCGGTGCGCCGCAGGATGACGCGGATGCGCGCGACGAGCTCCTCGAGGCTGAAGGGCTTCGTGACGTAGTCGTCACCGCCGGTCGTGAGGCCGCGGATCTTGTCCTGCGTCGCGTCACGGGCGGTGAGGAAGATGATCGGCAGCTGCGCGCGCTGGGCGCCGAGACGCTCGGCGACCTCGAAGCCCTCCATGTCGGGCAGCATGACGTCGAGCACGAGCAGGTGCGGGTCGAAGCTGCGGACCGCGGCGAGCGCGTCGCGGCCGTTGCCGGCGGACTCGACCGCGAAGCCCTGGAAGCGCAGCGCCATCGAGACGACGTCGACGATGTTCGGCTCGTCGTCGACGACGAGGATGCGGTGCTGTTCGGCTGCGTCCGGGGTCTGCATGCGGACATTGTCGTCCGCAAGCCTGGGAAGTTGCTGAGAAACCGCGGTCTTCCTCCGCCGGGACCGACCCGGCGGAGGCTGACCGTCGATCAGCTGAAGACGCTGCCCGCGGGGTCGAGTTCGGGCGCGCCTGCGCTGCCGGGCTCAAAGGCGCCGGGCCGCAGGCCGGGCATCGGACCGCCGCGGTGGCCGTGGAAGCGGAACCTCGGCCGTGCGTCGCCGAGATGCGACAGCGCCTCGTCGAGGTGCGACAGCAGCTCGTCGGCCTGCGCCTGGGTGAGGTCGCCGTCGGCGACCGCCTTGTCGAGCCGGGTCTTGGCGTCGGCCTTCATCGCCGCGCGCACGTCGTCGAGCGACTTGCCCTGGGCCTTGGCGATGTCGGCGATGCTCTTGCCGTCGCGCAGCTGCGTGCGCAGCTCGGCGCCGGTGATTCCCAGGGCCTTCGCGAGGGTCGGGAACATCGCGCCGGCCGGCCCGCCGTGGGGACCGAAGCCGTGGCCGGGGCCGAAGCCGGGGCCGAAGCCGGGGCCGAAACCGGGACCGTCGTGGAATCCGCGCAGGCCGGGACCGCCCCCGAGCACGCGGCCGGACTGTGCCCGCCGCGCCTTGATCGCGTCGGCCTGCTTCTGCGTGAGCTTGCCGTCCTTGACGGCCTGGTCGAGCTGCGCGTCCTCGGCCGCCGACAGCGCGTCGCGGAGCGCGTCGGGGGCGACGTTCAGGCGCTTGGCGGCATCGTTGAGCACCGCGTCCTCGGCCTTCTTGCCGTCGTCCTTCGTCACGGCCGCGATCGCCGCACCGGTGCCGCCGGCGAGCAGCGCGCCCGTGAGGGCGAGCGCCGCGATCCTTCGTGCACTCATGCCGCGTCCTTTCGTTCGGGAGCAGGGGAGGGGAGCCAGGACGTTCCCACGCGCGCATAAGAGCCGCGTACGAATTGCGGGCTCTTAAGCCGCGCTTGAGGCGTTGCCGCTGGACTGCTTGCATGGCCCGAGCCACGACCCTCATCGACGACCTCCCGGCGACCGCCGCGCTCGACGTCGCGCCGCGCGGCGACAGCGTGCGCAGCCCGGGCGTGTACGACGACCTCGCGCCGGCGCGCTATCTCGTCGCCGACGACGGCACGGCGTTCGCGCTGCGCGACGACGTCACGCACGTCGGCCGCGGCATCGTCGCCGACGTGCGCCTCGACGACTACACGGTCTCGGCTCGCCACGCGATCATCGTCGTCCGCGGCGCCGGGCTGCGGATCCTCGACGACCGCAGCACGAACGGCACGATCGTCAACGGTCGTCGCGTCGACGAGGCCGCGCTGCACGACGGCGACGTCGTCGTGCTCGGGCGCGTCGTGCTGACGTACCGCGACCTGCGTTAGCGCCGGTCGCCTCCTCGCTTGTTCGCGGGCTGGGTGCCGGGTCGCTCGCGGGGTCCGGGCGCGTACAACGTCGGTGAGGGAGCGTGGGAGCCGCCGCGAGGCCGGGCGGGCGCGGCTTCTGGGGGGTCGAGCGGCAAGTTCGTCTGGCTCAGAGCTGGAAAAGGTCGTCAATCGAGGGGGGTGCGTCGGATGGTGCACGCCCAGCGATAGCGATCCGGCGCACCCCCGGCCGCGCCGGTCGGCGCCGGCGCCCCGGACGGACCGCCCGCGCGCCTCGCTCACCCCTTCCTCACCGCTGCAGTCAGCGCCCCGCAACCCGGCAGGCCATCGGGCCGACGGCCGCGGTTTCAGCCACCACGAGAGGCGACTGGGGGCTACGGCTACATCGCCTTCGCAGCATCGGGATGGGCCTGGAGGATCTCCTCGCCGGCCTCGCCGGTGCGCACGCGGTAGGCCTCCTCGACGGGCAGGACGAAGACCTTGCCGTCGCCGACGCCGCCGGTGCGGGCGTGCTTGAGGATCGTGTCGACGACGAGGCGCACGTCGCCGTTGGCGACGACGCACTCGATCTTCACCTTCGGCCGCAGGTAGTTCGTGAGCTCGGCCCCGCGATAGCGCTCGGTGATGCCCTTCTGGCGCCCGGAGCCCTTGACCTCGGAGACCGACAGCGACGGGAACCCCTTGACGAGCAGATCGGCCCGGATCGGCTCGAACGCCTCGTGGCGGATATAGGCAATCACCATCTTCATTGCGGTCACACCTCAGGATCGGACGAGCGGGGACAGGGCACCGTACCCCACCTCGTCTACACGGGTTCGGCGACGCGGAGGGCGTCCTCGATGTCGCCCTCGGGCTTGATGAGGATCGCCCCCTCGCCCGACGCGTAGGCCTCCTCGCCGTGGTGGACGAGGTCCATGCCGAGCGCCTCGTCGTGGTCGGATCCGCGCAGCGGGAACAGCGCCTGGATGGCCTTCAGCAGGGCGTAGGTCATGCCGAACGCGTAGACCGGGGTGGCGAGCGCCGCGACGACCTGCGAGCCGAGCTGGCCGGCGTCGCCGTAGAACAGCCCGTCGGCCACGCCGTTCCAGGACTTGCTCGCGAACACGCCGATGAAGAGGATGCCGGTGAAGCCCGCGACGCCGTGGGCGGCGAGGACGTCGAGCGTCTCGTCGATCCGCGTCCGCGTGCGCCAGACGATCGTGAGGTAGCTCGGCACGGCGGCGACGGCGCCGAGGACCATCGCCCAGGCGGGGCTGATGAAGCCCGCCGCCGGCGTGATCCCGACGCAGCCGACGATGATCGCCGTCGCCGCGCCGATCGCCGTCACCTGGCTGCCGCGGATCGTGTCGAGCACCATCCAGACGGCGAGCGTGCAGGCCGGCGTCAGGAGCGTGTTCGTGAAGGCGAGCACGCCGGGGTTGCCGGTCGAGAAGCCGCTGCCGCCGTTGAAGCCGAACCACCCGAACCACAGCAGCCCGGCGCCGACGAGGACGTAGACCGCGTTGTGCGGCAGCAGCGCCTGGCGGCCGTAGTCCTTGCGCGAGCCGACGACGAGCGCCGCCGCCAGCGCCGAGAAGCCCGAACCCATCTCGACGGGCACGCCGCCGGCGAAGTCGAGCGTCCCCTGCGCGGCGAGCCAGCCGCCGCCGAAGGACCAGTGCGCGAGCACGGCGTAGACGAGGATCGACCACAGCGCCGAGAAGAGCAGGAACGGGCCGAAGCGCATGCGCTCGACGACGGCGCCCGAGACGAGCGCGACGGTGACGATGCAGAACGTCGCCTGGAAGGAGAAGAAGACGAGCTGCGGGATCGTCGTTCCCGCGCGCGGGGCGAAGCCGACGTTGTTGAGCAGCGCGAGGTGCAGCCCGCCGACGATCTTGCCGGTGCCGTCGAACGCGAGCGAGTAGCCGACGAGCGCCCACGTGACGGTCGCGACGGCGATCGCGCCGATGCACATCATGAACGTGTTGAGCGTGTTCTTCTCGCGGACGAGCCCGGCGTAGAAGAGGCCCAGCGCCGGCGTCATGAGCAGGACGAGCGCCGTCGCCGCGAGCATCCAGGCGGTGTCGCCCGTGTCGACCTGCCCGGCCTGGGCCAGGATCGCCGTCATG
>DATJEE010000095.1:0-2304 GCA_035496995.1 Solirubrobacteraceae bacterium
ATGCCCTACAGCTCCTACGACCACTTCGACTTCAAGATCCCGGTCGGCACCGAGGGCGACAACTGGGACCGCTTCGCCGTCCGCGTCCAGGAGATGAAGGAGTCGGTGAAGATCATCGACCAGGCGCTCGACGGCCTGCCCGGGGGCGCCTGGATCACCGACGACCGCAAGGTCGCGCTGCCGCCGCGCCACGAGCTCGCGACGTCGATGGAGGCGCTGATCCACCACTTCAAGCTCGTGACCGAGGGCTTCCGCGTCCCGCCGGGCGAGGTCTACTTCCCGATCGAGTCCCCGCGCGGCGAGCTCGCCTGCTTCGTGCGCTCCGACGGCTCCTCCAAGCCCGCGCGCGTGCACATGCGCGACCCCTCGTTCGTCAACCTCCAGGCGACCGCCCCGATGACGGAGGGCTCCTACATCGCCGACCTCATCGCGACGCTCGCGATGCTCGACCCGGTGCTCGGGGGGATCGACCGGTGATCGGGCGCCGCAAGAAGGCCGCGCCCGCGCCCGAGCCCGTGCTCGCCGCCGGCGACAAGCGCCTGCCGGAGGTCCCCGCGATCGCGCAGCGCACGGTCCCGCGCTTCGGCCACGGCTCGCGCGTGCCGGGCTGGGACGACGCCGTCGACCTCACGAAGGACCCCGCCGAGATCCCGGACCCCGCGACGACGCCGGTCCCGGCCGCGCTGCGCGCCGAGATCGAGGCCCACATGGCGAAGTACCCGGACTTCCGCAGCGCCGCGATCCCCGCGCTCGCCGCCGCCCAGCGCCATCACGGCTGGTGCTCGCCGGAGGCGATCGAGCAGGCCGCCTGCGTCATGCGCCTGACGCCCGGCTACCTCGTCTCCGTCGCGTCGTTCTACGACATGCTCGAGACGCGCCCCGTGGGCCGCCAGCGCATCTATGTCTGCACGAACATCTCCTGCTCGCTGTGCGGCGCCGACGCGCTGCTCGCGCGCCTGCAGGAGGAGACGGCCGGCGACCCGGACTTCAACGTCCGCGGCTTCGAGTGCCTCGGCGCCTGCGACATCGCGCCGATGGCCTCCGTCAACGACGTCTACGTCGGGCCCGTGACGCTCGACGACGTCCCGGCGCTCGTCGGCCAGATCCGCGAGGGCCTGCCGCCGCTGCCCAACAAGCAGCTGCGCCGCCGCAAGTCGACCGACCCGAATGCAACGTCGCCCGAAGGGAGGAACTTGTGACGACCGAAGGGCGAAACGGCCAATCATGAGCACGACGATCCTCTTCAAGGACATCGACGAGAACGGCCTGCACACGATCGACGTCTACCGCCGGCGCGGCGGCTACGACGCGCTGCGCAAGGTCCTGACGTCGATGACGCCCGCCGAGGTCACCGACGAGCTCATGGCCTCCGGCCTGCGCGGCCGCGGCGGGGCCGGCTTCCCGAGCGGCAAGAAGATCTCCTTCATCCCGAAGGCCGACATCCAGAAGTACCTCGTCTGCAACGCCGACGAGTCCGAGCCGGGCACCTTCAAGGACCGCGAGCTCATGCAGAAGAGCCCGCACATGCTCGTCGAGGGCATCGTCATCGGCGCCTACGCCGCCGGGGCGACGAAGTCCTTCATCTACATCCGCGGCGAGTACGTCGAGCAGGCCGACATCATCGACGCCGCGATCGCCGAGGCCTACGCGGCGGGCTTCCTCGGGGAGAACATCCTCGGCTCGGGTTTCGATCTCTCGCTCGTCCTGCACCGCGGCGCCGGCGCCTACATCTGCGGCGAGGAGACGGGGCTGCTCGACTCGCTGGAGGGCAAGCGCGGCAACCCGCGCCTGAAGCCGCCGTTCCCCGCCAACCAGGGCCTCTACCAGGGCCCGACGGTCATCAACAACGTCGAGACGCTCGCGACGATGCCGCACATCATCCTCATGGGCGGCGCGGAGTACGCGAAGATCGGCACGGAGTCCTCGACGGGCACGAAGCTCGTGTCGGTCAGCGGCAACGTCCGGCGCCCGGGCAACTACGAGGTCGTGCTCGGCACGCCGTCGCGCGAGATCATCTACGACCTCGCGGGCGGCCCGCCCGAGGGCCGCGAGGTGAAGTTCTGGTTCCCCGGCGGCTCGTCGTCGCCGGTGCTGGAGGCCAAGGACCTCGATCTCCCCTACGACTTCAACACGCTCGCGCAGGCCGGCTCGATGCTCGGCTCGGGCGCGATCATCGTCGTCGACGACAGCGTGCCGGTCGTCGACGTCGCGCTGAAGCTCGCGAAGTTCTACCGCCACGAGTCCTGCGGCAAGTGCACGCCGTGCCGCGAGGGGACGCGCTGGACGGTCTCGATGCTCGAGCGC
>DATJEE010000096.1:0-7069 GCA_035496995.1 Solirubrobacteraceae bacterium
CGACGACGCGATTCGCGCCCTCGTCATCGCCTCGGCCAACCCGATGCTCTTCTGCGCGGGCGCCGACATCAAGGCGTTCACGAAGATGGATCCCGAGGCGGGGATCGCGATGCTGCGCGACGCCCATGCGCTGCTGCGGCGGATGGAGAACTCGTCGACGGTGACGATCGCCGCCGTCAACGCCGTCGCCTTCGGCGGCGGCTGCGAGCTGGCGATGGGCTGCGACGTCCGGATCGCGGCGCACTCGGCGAGCTTCGGGCAGCCCGAGATCAGCCTCGGGATCATCCCGGGCTTCGGCGGGACCCAGCGCCTGCCGCGGCTCGTCGGGACGGCGCGCGCGCTCGAGCTCAACCTCACCGGCGACCCGATCTCGGGCGCCGAGGCGTACGAGATCGGGCTCGTCAACCGCGTCGTCCCCGACCACGAGCTGCTCGACGAGGCGCTCGCCTGGGCGCGCAAGCTCGGCGGTCAGGCGCCGCTCGCGGTCGGCGCGATCAAGCGCACGACCGCCGGCGACGCGGACCTCGACGAGGGCATCGAGGCCGAGAAGGCGGCCTTCGCCGAGGTCTTCGCGACCGCCGACGCGCGTGAGGGCATCGGCGCGTTCCTCGGCAAGCGGGCGCCCGCGTGGAAGGGCGAGTAGCAGCGGGCGACATCGCGGCCCTCGCGGACCTCGTCCGCGGGGCCGGGTCGGTCGTCGCCCTCACGGGGGCCGGGATCTCGGTGCCGTCCGGGTTCCCGGACTTCCGCTCGCCGGGGACCGGCATCTGGGAGAACGTCGACCCGATGGAGGTCGCGCACATCGACGCCTGGCGCGCCGACCCCGAGCGCTTCTGGGGCTTCTACGGCAACCGCTTCCAGACGCTCGGCGACAAGCAGCCCAACGGCGCACATCAGGCTCTGGTCGAGCTTGAGGCCAGGGGTCTGCTCGACGCCGTCGTGACGCAGAACATCGACATGCTCCATCGCAAGGCCGGCACGCGCGACCTCACCGAGGTCCACGGCTCGATCGCCTCCTGCTCGTGCCTGGCGTGCGGCGAGCGCTACGCCCTGGACGAGGTGATGGCCCGCCTGCAGGACGCCACGGTCCCGTCCTGCGCCTGCGGGCGCCCGCTGAAGCCCGAGGTCGTCCTCTTCGGGGAGTTCCTGCCCGCGGCGGCGCTCCAGCGCGCGACCGACCTCGCCGCCGCCGCCGACCTGCTGCTCTGCATCGGCTCGTCGCTCGAGGTCCACCCGATCGCCCAGCTGCCGGGGATCACGCTGCGCCACGGCGGCGCGATCGCGATCGTCACGCAGGGCCCGACGCCCTACGACGGGCGTGCAGCGGTGCGGCTCGGCGGGGACGTCGAGGCGGAGTTGCAGGCGCTCGTCGCGGCGCTCTGACGGGCACGCCGGCTCTCACAACCGCTGGCCCGCCGTGCGCGCCCGCAGCGCCGCCTCGACGCGTGCGAGCACGCTCTGGACGATGACGATGTGGTCGTCGTCGAGGCCGCCGCGCAGCGCCGCCAGCTCCGCGGCGGCGACCTGGCCGAGGTGTGAGCGAAGCTCGGCGAGCCGGTCGGAGAGACCCGCCTGCTCGCGCCAGGGCTCGAGCTCGGCGAGCGTGGCGTCCAGCGTCGCGCGCAGCTGCAGCGCGGCCTCGCGCAGGCGCCCGGCGTCGACGTCGCTGCGCGCGCGCAGGGCGAGCTCCTCGCAGGCCAGCGCGGCATCGCGGCCGCCGAGGAGCGCCGCGAGGCGCTCCTGCGGGCGCAGCGCCGCCGAGCGCCCGCGCGCCCCACGCGCTCCCCGATCGACCGCGGGCAGCTCGCGCGCGGCGTCCCAGCGGCCGTCGGCGACGCGTTCGCCGTCGCCGTAGCCGACGCGGACGACGAGCGCCTGGTCGCGCCCGGCCTCGCGGACGTGGGGATCGGCGACGGCGATCCGGTGGGCGTGCAGGACGCGGTTCAGCCGCGCGAGGGCGTCGTGCGCGAGCGCCTCGAGGTCGGCCTCGCGCAGGCGCCGCTCGGCGGCCTCGCGGCCGGAGAGCGGGGCGGTGTCGACGAGCGTCGCTCGCGAGACGGCGACCGGGGTGGCCTCCGGCGCCGCCGCCACCTCGCGCGGGCGCCGCCGTGCCGGCAGCATCCGCCGCTCCGGCGCACCGAGCGTCCGCAGCACGAGGATGTGCGCCGGCGCCTCGCCGAGCCGCTCGCGGATCGTGTAGCGGCCGGGCTCGGGGCCGAGGACCCAGGGGAATTCGAACTGCACAAACAGAAACCGCCGTGACGTGGTCACGGCGGTCTCTGTCCTGCGCGTGCTGTCCGCGTTGCTACTCGCCGGCGTGGGCGAGGCTCGCGCGGCCCTTGGCGACCTTGATCGCGTACTTCGAGGGCGCGAGCTGCACCGTCGGGTTGTCGATCTGCCCGAGGCGATCGATGAGCTTGATCCACTGCGACGGCTTGAGGACCGACTCGGCGAGCTTGCCGGCCTTCGTCGTCGGATCGAACGTCGGCCGGAAGCCGACGTGGATGTGATCTGCGTGGTCGGCCATCGCCAGCGTGTTGTCGGTGCCCTCGTACGTCATGAGGGTGATGATCTGCGCCGGCTTCAGCGTGCCCTGCAGCGTCAGCAGGCGGCGGACCGTGATGTCCGCGATCGAGCCCGGCCCCTGGTTGCCGAGGATCGGGATCCCGTTGATCTTCGCGATGTCGACGGCGTTGCCCGACGAGTGCGCCGAGACGTTGCCGCCGGTCGTGTACAGGCTGTGCCCGCACTCGAGCGCCGTGACGGTCGGCTTCAGGCCGGACGCCGAGAGGAACGCGAGGGTCGCGAGGACGCGGCGGTCGATCGCCCCGGCCTCGATGTCCTTGCGGCCACACGAGTAGATGTCGATGTTCGGGTCGGCGAGGACGCGCTGTGCGAGCGCGGCCTTGCTCATCAGCAGGATCTGCCCGATCGTCGCGCCACCGGCGCTGTCACCGAAGAACGGGTTCTGGCCCTGGGCGCGGTAGATCGCCGTGGACTCGAGCAGCTTCCAGCCGTCGAGGATCGGCTTGGGGTCGATCCGCGGCGCGCCGCGGCCGGCCGGCCGGATCTCGAACAGCGTGTGCGGCGCGAGCAGGTTCGACGTCGTGCCGATGCGGCCGAGGATCGTGCCCGCGATGACCTTGCGGCCGGGGACGAGGCTCTTGAGGACGACGTCGGACTTCTTCGGCGCGAACACGCCGCTGAAGTAGGACTTGACGCTCGAGCCGTCGCCGAGCGCCGACTCGGACTCCAGCAGCTGCTCCTTGCCGCCGCTGCTCAGCGGGTTGGGCCGCGTCGGGTTGGCGAACAGGCGCTCCTTGGCGACCTTGACCGTGTCCTGGACGGCGGCCGGGGTCGTGTCGATGACCTTGTCGACCGTGCTCTTGATCGCGTTGGCGCCGGTGTTCTTGCCGGCGCTCGCCGCGACCCGCGGAGCCGCCTCGCGCTGCGGGAGCGCGAGCTCCTTGGCGATCGAGGCCTGGCTCTGGGCCTTCTTCTTCGGCACCGGCACCTGCTTGGCGATCTTCTTCAGCCCGGCGTACGTGTACGTGTTGCCGTAGACGTCGCGCAGCATGACGAAGTTGCCGAGGCGCTTGGTGTTGCCGACCTTCGTGATGGTGCCGTCCTGGACGGCCACGACCGGCGAGCCGGCCTTCGCGAAGATGTTGATCCCGCGGCGCGTCGCGCTCGAGACGACCGGCACCGCGGCGTTCTGGCCGCGGGCGACGCGACGGGTCGCGTCGCGCTCGGAGATGTCATCGGCGTACTTCGCCGTCGCGTGGACGGGGAAGAGGCCCTGCGTCAGGCCGCTCAGCGAGCCGACGAGATCGGAGGGCATGCCGCCGATGAAGCGGGCGCGCATGAGCACGGACTGGACGTACCAGTCGGCGTGGTTGTAGGAGAAGATCGCCTTCGCCAGGTCGGTGTCCGCGCCGGCGGCCTTGAGGTAGCGCGCGGCGGCGAAGATCGCGTCGACCGGGTTGTACGGATCCTTGCGGCCGTCGTTGTTGGCGTCGACGCCGTAGAGCTTCCAGCTGGACGGGATGAACTGCATCCAGCCCATCGCGCCGGCGGAGCTGACGTTGAGGTTGCGGCCGTAGTCGGTCTCGATCTCGTTGATCGCCGCGAGGACCTCCCAGCGCACGCCGTACTGGATGCCGGCGGCCTGGTAGATCGACAGGAGGAACGGCGGGATGCGGAACTTGTCGATGAAGAAGTTCGGCACGCCGATCGGCACCGGGCCGGGCAGGGAGAACGACATCGTCGGGTTCGTCAGCGTCGGGATGCCGTTGGCGTGACGCAGCTCGGTCGCGTGCGGGCGGGCGCGATCGTGCTTGCTCTTCGTGGTGTCGGTGAGGCGGCCGAGGGTGTCGGCAACTGCGCCGGCCTTGTGCTTGGCCTTCTTCTTCGCCGGCAGAGCGGGGATCTCGAGCTGCTCACCGGCCTGCGGCGCCGCCGGCGCAGCGGGGGTCTGCGTCGACGTCGAAGGCGTGATGGTGAGCGACAGTCCACTGCTCGGCGTCGCCGTTGCGGGCGTCGTCTCGCGGATGCTCAGAATCGGAAGCGGCCCGAGGTTCGGGAGCTTGATCTGGTCCAGCGGGGTGTCGAGTCCGACATCCACCGTGACGGTCTTCTTGATCTTGCCGAGTAGCGTGACCTCGAACGTCCGCACGGACGCATTCGCCGGCAATGCGGCGGTCCCGAATCCGACGGCAATGCCGCCCGAGACGACCAGAGCCATGAGCAACCTACGCTTGTGGTGCATGTGTCCCTGCATCTCCCCCCTGGAGGTTCCAAGTACGCGAGCCCGATGCGCGTGCGCGGCAGCCTATCGGGAAATGCGATCGCGCGCTAAACGTGATCTAAACCCGTGCCGACGCAGGAGCATTCCACCCCCTCGGGTGGACGGAATCGCCATCTGAAGGCGCTCTGTACTCCCCCGCACGCGCGCGCGTGCACGAGAACCACCGGGGGTCCCGGGCGAGGAGCGCTCTGCGCTAGCCTCAGAGCGTCCCCAGCCGCCACCAGAAAGCAGCCCGATGAGCGACGACGACACCGACACCGACGGACTGCGTGAGCGGATCACGAAGCAGGGCGAGGACACGCTCGGGAAGATGGCCGACGACCTGCTCGCCAACCCGCTCGTGAGCGGCGCGATCTCGCGGGCCTTCGAGGCGCGCGAGAAGGCGACCTCGGTGCAGGAGGCGACGCTCGCCGCCCTGAACCTTCCGTCGGCCGCCGACATCGAGCGCCTGACGCGACGCGTGCGCTCGGTCTCCCAGCGCCTCGAGGGCATCGAGGACGGCATCGACCGGCTCGACGAGCGCCTCGGCTCGCTCTCCGCCGGACCCGCGATCGAGACGCGCCTCGACGCGATCGAGGACCGCCTCGAGGCGCTGATGCGCGAGCTCGTCGCGCTGCGCTCCGAGCTGCCCGGCGCCACCGAGCCGATCCCGTCGCGCCAGGAGCGCCTGAAGGTCTCCAGCTAGCGGAGCGCCGCGGCCGCGACGGCCCCGAGCCGCTCGGCGGCGCGCACGAGCGCGGCGGGCTCGATCCGCCGCCGCTCGCCGTCGACGAAGACGTCGGTGACGGCGAGCAGGCAGGCGGCGCGCACGCCGCGCAGCTCGGCGACGCGCAGGAGCGCGGCGGCCTCCATCTCGATCGCCAGCGCGCCGTCGCGCGCCCAGCCGGCGACGCGCTCGTCGTCGCGCTCGTAGAAGAGGTCGCTCGTCACGATCGCCCCGCTGCGCACGCCGTCGCCCGCCGCGGCCTGCAGCGCGGCGACGAGCCCGGGGTCGGCCGCGACGCGGTCGCCGGCGCCGAGCGCGCGGCTCGTGCCGTCGGCGGCCAGCGCGGCGTCGGCGACGAGGAGGTCACCGAGCGCGAGCCCGCCGTCGAGCGCCCCGCAGGTCCCGACGCGGATCGCCCGCTCGAGGCCGAGATCGCAGAGCTCCTCGAGCACGATCGCCGCGCTCGGCCCGCCCATCCCGGTGCTCTGGATCGTCAGCGGCTCGCCGTCGGCGGCCGCGCCGGTGTAGCCCCACAGCCCGCGGTTGTGGTTGAACATCCGCGGTGCGTCGAGCAGCAACTGCGCCAGCATGAGCGCGCGTCCCGGGTCGCCGGGCAGCAGCGCGCGCGGCGCCAGCGCGGCGGTGGGGTGGATGTGGACGGGCATCGGGGCGGGCCATATGATCGACGCATGGGCAAGAAGAAGAACGCCTCCCGTGCCGACGCCGTCCGCGAGGCCGCCGAGCAGGCCTTCAAGGCGCAGATCCCGCGCGAGCGGCTCTCGGACCTGCTCGACGAGATCGGCAACACCGCCGGGCGCCTGCGCGGCGCGGTCGACGAACTGCGCCCCGCGACCGAGGCCGAGCTGAAGTCGCTGCGCGCCGACGTGCAGGCGCTCGCCAAGCGGGTAGAGGCGTTGGAACGCACGCCGGCGGCGCCGAAGCGCAAGCCCGCCCCGCGGCGCAAGCCCGCGGCCGCGACAGCGGCCGCGCCGGCGAAGCCCGCCGCGTCCAGGGCACGCAAGCCGGCGGCGGCCAAGCCACCGGCGGCCGAGTCCTGATCCCCGACCGAAGGAGAACCGTCACATGGGAGCCGAGTTCAGCGGCCCGAAAGAGTTCCGGACCGTCATGGATCGCATCTTCACGATGATGAGCGAGGACCCCGACATGGGCCCGAAGCTGCGCGACGCCGACGTGCCGCAGCGCTTCGAGTTCGAGGACGTCGACATGGTCGTCAACATCCGCGCGGCCGAGGCGGGCGAGGACGGCTGCCTGCACTGGGTCTGGACCGACGACATCGACTGGAAGCCCAAGGTCTAGATGGCGATGTCCTACGAGACGGCGAACAAGTACTTCCAGGGCAAGGAGAACGTCGCCGTCGCGATCGCGCGGCGGCGCATCAAGACCAGCGGCGACGTCAAGGCGGCGCTCGCGCTGATCCCGATCACCAAGCCCGTCTACGCCCAGTACCGCGCCGTCGTCGAGGCCGAGTACCCGCACCTGAAGGCCTGACGAGATTAAGTTTCGTTGACAGCGCGCGCGGCGAGGCGTAGGAATAA
>DATJEE010000097.1:0-14656 GCA_035496995.1 Solirubrobacteraceae bacterium
AAGCGCTTGCGCACCCAGGCGATGACGACGAGCTCGACGGACACGACGGCGTAGGCGACGGTCAGCGCCGTGTGGATGTCGTTGATGAGGAACGGCATGGCGTGCGCCGTGCCGCCGACGAACGTCGCGACGCCGGTGATCGTGCCGCGCGTGAGGGCGGCGCCGCGGCCGGTGATCTCGCCGTCGTCGGAGAGGCCCTCGGACATCCCCATGCTGATCGCGGCGCCGAGCGCGGCGGCGAGGCCGACGAGCAGGGCGGCCTTCGAGCCGGCGATGTAGGCCGATGCGAAGATCGGGGCGAGCGTGGAGATCGTGCCGTCGATGAGGCCGATGAGCGCGGGCTGGATGACCTGCAACAGGCGCTGGCGCTCGTCGGCTGCCTGCCAGCGGTCGGCGAGTGAGGCGGCGGTGGCGTTCATGGTTCGCTGACTATAGCACTTGACTTGTAGTAAGGATGCCCTAAGATGAGCGAATGAGTGAAGATCTTGTGACCGCGCTGCGCGCCCGTGGTATGCGGGTTACCCCGCAGCGCGTCGTCGTGCACCGTGCCCTGCGCGAGCTCGATCGCCACGTCACCGCCGACGAGCTGCTCGACGCCGTCGGCGATCGGTTGCCGAACGTCTCGCTGCCGACGATCTACGCGACGCTGGAGCTGCTCGAGGAGCTCGGGATGGTCCGCCGCGTCCAGCGCGCCGGCACGACGCTCTACGACCCGCGCACCGACGCGCACCACCACCTCGTCTGCACCATCTGCGGCTCGATCGAGGACCTGGCGTCCGAGCTGGACACCGTGGCGCTGGAGCGCGCGGCGGGCGCGAGCGGCTTTGCGCCCGAGCGCGTGGAGGCCGTCGTGCACGGCCGCTGCGCGGGCTGCCGCTGACGCGCGCCTACGCGGCCGGGGTCGGACCGCCGCGCCGCGGGGCGCGTGAGCGCCACCCCGCGAACGCGGCGACGACGAGGATCGGCAGCGCGTCCAGGAGCCCGAGGGCCCAGTGTCCTGCGTGTGCGATGACGACGACGTGCATCTCGTAGCTCCGAGCGGCCGCTCCGCGGGTCGGGGCGGACGACCGCCGCCGTCCCGCGGAGCGCCGGTCGTCCTAGGCGGCGACCGCGCGCCCGGCGCCGGCGACGGGGCTCGCGAGGCCGACGCCGATGCCCGTCAGCGCGACGGCGAGGTGCAGCACGTTGTCGGCCGTGTTGATCGGGATGAGCGACAGCAGCAGCCCGCCGTCGCCGACGACGAAGCCGAGGATCGTCACGAGGACGTAGACGGTGCCGTAGCCGATGCTGTACAGCCGGGCGCGCGCTGCCGTGCCGGCCATCGCCAGGCCGACGACGCCCGACAGCAGGTGCACGACGTTGTGCCAGCCGTTGACGTCGAAGAGGATCAGCGTGCCACGCTGCGCGTTGTCGCCGACCGCGAAGCTCGGCTCGACGAGAAAGCCGACGAGCCCGACGACGACGAGCACCGCGCCGAGTGTGAGTGCCCAGATCTGGGCGAGCGTCTTGCCCTGCATGAGACCGCCTCCTATGAGTGCAATGGATTTGACACTCAGTGCGGACGAGGGTGGCTCGGTGGATCACCCGCGCTCAGGGCGCGAGCAGCGCCTGCAGCGTCGCGGCGACGATCGCGGGCTCGAACTCGACCTGCCGCCAGGTGAAGCGGACGACGCTCCAGCCGAGGACGGTGAGGCGCTGATCGCGGCGGCGATCGCTTTCGAACGCCTGGGGCGTTCCGTGTGTCTCGCGGCCGTCGACCTCGACGATGAGGCGCTGCTCGCGCCAGACGAAGTCGGCCTCGGCGCCGCCGCCGTCGGGGTAGGGGATCCAGACGTTGACGCCGTCGGGCGGGCGGTCGATGGTGCGGCAGATGTGGAGGAAGAGCTCCTCGAGCTCGCTTCGGGTTGTGGTGCTTTGAAACTGCATCGCCGAGAGGACGGCTTTGAGCGTGGCGGCGCCCCTTCTGCCGTTGGCGCGCCGCAGGACGTTGTCGATCGGGCGCATGTCGAGGACGCGGAGGATCTCCGCGCGGTCGATGGCGCGTTCGAGGCTGCGGGTGGTGACGACCTCGGCGAGGTCGAGGAGGGTCCGGGCGAGCGTCGTGCACGGGATGCCGTCGACGGTCTCGACGTCTTCTGGCAGGAGGGTGGCGCCGCTGTGGACCGTGATGCCGTCGATGCCTCGTCCGCGGCGGTTCGGGCTCGTGACGTCGATTGTCGAGCGGTTGTCGTCGCGCAGGCCGCGGTGGCAGGCCGCTGATCGACAAGAGAGGGCGGCCCCGTCGCCGCAGGCGAGGACGGCGGCCATGAAGCGCCCGGCGCGCGTCAGGAGTTCCGGGTGGCAGACGGAGACGACGTCGCGATGAACGCTATGCAGAGCTCCGCGGGCAACGCGGCTGCGCAATGTGCTCGGCGCGATGCCGAGCTCGGATACCTGCCACACCCCGAAGACGGCGTGCTGGCGCGTGGCGAGCTCCGACAGGACGCGGTTGTGCGGGGGGTTTGGTGTCTCGCGTCCCTTATTGGGACGTTTCTCGCCAGACCCCTCCATGGCCACCGAGGATGGCGCCCGTCGTGTGACGGATCACCACGCAACTGCAACAAAAGAGCGTCAGCGGTCGCGCAGGGAGCGCAACACGTACTGCAGGATGCCGCCGTGGCGGAAGTAGTCCGCCTCCTTCGGCGTGTCGATGCGCACGCGGGCGTTGAAGACGCGGTCGCCGGCGCGGACCCGGGCGGAGGTCGGCAGCTCGCCGGCGTTCATCGGGTCGGCGAGGCCGGTGATCGTGAAGACCTCCTCGCCCGTCAGCCCGAGCTCGCTCGCCGCGGCCGGGAGCTGCAACGGCAGCACGCCCATCCCGATGAGGTTCGAGCGGTGGATGCGCTCGAAGGACTGGGCGAGGACGGCGCGCACGCCGAGCAGCCGCGTGCCCTTCGCCGCCCAGTCGCGCGACGAGCCCGAGCCGTACTCCTTGCCGGCGACGACGACGAGCGGGACGCCCTCGGCGATGTACGCCATCGCCGCGTCGTAGATCGACATCTGCTCGTCCTCGGGCAGCTTGCGCGTCACGCCGCCCTCGGTTCCCGGCGCGAGCTGGTTGCGCAGGCGGATGTTCGCGAACGTCCCGCGCACCATGACCTCGTGGTTGCCGCGCCGCGCCCCGTAGGAGTTGAAGTCGCGCGGCGCCACGCCGTGCTCCTGCAGGTACAGCCCCGCCGGGCCGTCGCGCTTGATCGCGCCCGCCGGCGAGATGTGGTCGGTCGTGACGGAGTCGCCGAGCAGCGCCAGCACACGCGCGCCCTCGATGTCGGTCACCGGCGCCGGCTCGGCCGGCATCCCGTCGAAGTACGGCGGCAGGTGCACGTACGTCGAGGACTCGTCCCAGGCGAAGCGGTCGCCGGTCGGGACCTTGAGCGAGTTCCAGCGCTCGTCGCCCGTGAAGACGCCGGCGTACGACGACCGGAACATCTCCGAGCGCACGGCCTGCTCGATCGTCTCTCCGACCTCGCGGCCCGACGGCCACAGGTCGCGGAGGTACACGTCGACGCCGTCGCGATCGACGCCGATCGGGTCGTTGACGATGTCGGCGTCCATCGACCCCGCCAGCGCGTAGGCGACGACCAGCGGCGGCGACGCGAGGTAGTTCATCTTCACGTCGGGGTTGATGCGCCCCTCGAAGTTGCGGTTGCCCGACAGCACCGAGACGACCGCGAGGTCGTGCTCGCCCACGGCCTCGGAGACCTCGCGCGGCAGCGGGCCTGAGTTGCCGATGCACGTCGTGCAGCCATAGCCGACGAGGTTGAAGCCGAGCGCGTCCAGCGGCACGTCGAGGCCCGCCTGCGCGAGGTACTCCGTCACGACCTTCGACCCCGGCGCCAGCGACGTCTTGACCCACGGCTTCGTCGTCAGCCCGCGCGCCACGGCGTTGCGGGCGACGAGCCCGGCGGCGAGCATGACCGACGGGTTGGAGGTGTTCGTGCACGAGGTGATCGCCGCGATGACGACGCGCCCGTGGTCGAGGTCGGTCTGCGTGCCGTCGCGCAGCGTCAGCGGCACGCTCGTGTCCGGCCGCTCTTCCTCCCGCGCTGCCGCGATCTCCTCGGCATGCGCGGCGTCCGTGGCGTGCGCGGGCGGGCGGCGCGCGCCGGCGTAGCGACCGGTCGGCGGGTCGGAGGCCGGGAACGACAGCGCGTCGAACTCGATCGTCGCGCCCCCGTCGTTCACCGGCTCGCCGTCGTCGACCGCCGGCAGGAAGTCCTTCAGCGCGATGCGAAACGCGGCCTGCGCCTGGCTCAGCGCGACGCGGTCCTGCGGGCGCCGCGGCCCCGCGAGCGACGGCACGACCTCGCCGAGGTCGAGCTCGATCGTGTCGGAGTAGGCCGGCTCGATCGACGTCTCGTCGTGCCACAGGCCCTGCTCGCGCGCATACGCCTCGACGAGCGCGATGACCTCCGGCGGGCGGCCGGAGAACTCGAGGTAGCGGATCGTCTCGGCGTCGATCGGGAAGATCGCGCAGGTCGAGCCGAACTCCGGGCTCATGTTGCCGATCGTCGCGCGGTCGGCGAGCGGCAGCGACGCGAGGCCCTGGCCGTAGAACTCGACGAACTTGCCGACGACGCCGCGCTCGCGCAGCATCTCGGTGACCGTCAGCACGAGGTCGGTCGCCGTCGCGCCCTCCGGCAGCGAGCCGCGCAGCTTGAAGCCGACGACCTGCGGGATCAGCATCGGCATCGGCTGGCCGAGCATCGCGGCCTCCGCCTCGATGCCCACGACGCCCCACCCGAGCACGCCCAGGCCGTTGATCATCGTCGTGTGCGAGTCGGTGCCGACGAGCGTGTCGGGATACGCGAGCTGGTCGTCGTCGACGAACACGACGCGCGCGAGGTACTCGAGGTTGACCTGGTGGACGATCCCCGTGTCGGGCGGGACGACGGCGAAGTTGTCGAACGCGTCCTGGCCCCAGCGCAGGAAGGCGTAGCGCTCCTGGTTGCGCTCGAACTCGCGCTCGGCGTTGCGCGTGAAGGCGTCGCGCGAGCCGTAGGCGTCGACCTGGACGGAGTGGTCGATGACGAGCTCGGCCGGCACGAGCGGGTTGATCATCGCGGGATCGCCGCCCATCGCGGCCATCGCGTCGCGCATCGCCGCGAGGTCGACGACGGCCGGGACGCCGGTGAAGTCCTGCATCACGACGCGCGCCGGCGTGAACGCGATCTCCTGCGACGGCTCGGCCGCCGGGTCCCAGCTCGCGAGTGCCTCGATGTCGGCGGCGTCGACCGAGCCGTTGCCCTCCGTGCGCAGGAGGTTCTCGAGCAGGACCTTCAGCGAGAACGGCAGGCGCGCGACGTCGAACGCGCTCTGCAGCGCGTCAAGACGAAAGATGCCGACGGTGCGATCGCCGACCGTGAGGGTGCCGAGGGCATCGAAGCTGTTCGTGGGCAAACGGGTCTCCGGATGGGTTCGGGTGAAAGCGAATCCATGAGTGTGCCAGCCTCGGCCGCAAAGCCCTCCTTCGCGGTGCACTACGTTTGTCATACCCGCAACGCGAGGAGCGTGGTGGAACATGGGCGGCGTGGGGAGCGGATGACCGACGGGAGCGGCCCGGGGCTGGTGGGTCGCGAGCACGAGCTGACGCAGCTCGATGCCGCGCTGGACGACGCCCTGGCCGGGCGCGGCAGGCTCGTCGTCCTCACCGGCGAGGCCGGGATCGGCAAGACGGCGCTCGCCCGGGCGTTCGTCGAGCGCGCCGCCGGACGCGGTGCCGCGTGGGCCTGGGGCACGTGCTGGGAGGGCGGCGGCGCCCCGCCGTACTGGCCCTGGGTGCAGATCGTGCGCGCGCTCGCGCGCCAGGCGGCGGCGGGCTCGCCCACCGACCTCCTCGGCGACGGCGGGCCGTCGCTCGCGAGCCTGCTGCCCGAGCTCGCGGGCGCGCAACCCGCGCTCGCCACCGACGATCCGGCGCTCGATCCCGACCACGCCCGCTTCCGCCTCTTCGACGCGCTTTCGACGCTCCTGACGTCCGCCGCCGACCGCCGGCCGCTCGTCGTCGTCCTCGACGACCTGCACCTGGCCGACGCCGCCTCGCTGCTCGCGCTGGAGTTCGTCGCGCGCACGCTGCCCGACGTGCCGCTGCTGGCGATCGCCGCCTACCGCCACGTCGAGGCGCACGCGCGCGCCGAGCTCGCCGCCCCGCTCGGCGGGCTCGCCCGGTCGGCGATGCGGCTGCCGCTCAAGGGGCTGGACCGCGACGACGTCGGCCGGCTCGCCGCCGCGCGCGCCGGCGACCCGGCGACGGCCGCGCCGCAGGCGATCCCGCCGGGACTCATCGCCGCCGTCCACGCGGCGAGCGCCGGCAACCCGTTCTACGTCGACGAGATCGTGCAGCTCCTCGCCCGCCAGGGGCGCCTGCACGACACCCGCGCGCTCGACCACCCGCTGCCGCTCCCCGACGGCGTGCGCGATGCGATCCGCCGGCGCCTCGCGCCGCTCGACGATGCTGCGATCGAGGCGCTCGGCGCGGCGGCGGTCATCGGCGGCGAGTTCCGCCTCGCGACGCTCACGGGCGTGCTCGGCAGGCCGCAGGCGGAGGTCCTGCAGCGCCTCGACGCCCCGCTGCGCGCCGGGATCCTCGTCGCGGTCGCCGACCCGGGCCGCTTCGCCTTCCAGGACGAGCTCGTCCGCGACACGCTGCTGGACGGCCTCGGCGCGACGCGGCGGGCGCACCTGCACCGCGTCGTGGGCGAGGCGCTCGAATCGTTCGCAAGCCACGGCGACGAGCCCAGGCTGGCGGAGATCGCCGGCCACTTCCTCCAGGCCGCGACGGAGGGCGGCGCCGAGCGCGCCGTCGGCTACGCCGCCCGCGCGGCGCAGCAGGCGGTCGCCGCCTGCGCCTACGGCGAGGCGGCGCGCCTGTACGAGCGGGCGATCGACGTCGCCGCGGCGCTGCCGGCGGACGCGTCGCGGGCGTGGGAGCTCGCGCAGGGTCTCGGCGAGGCGCTGATGCGCGCCGGCGCCGTCGAGCGCGCGCACGCCGCGCTGCGCGCGGCCGCCGAGCACGCTCGCAGCCTCGACGATCCGCTGCGGCTCGCGCGGACGGCGCTGGCGCGCACGCTCGGCTCGCTGTCGCCGGGCCTCGTCGAGCCCGAGCTCGTCGCGACGCTCGAGGATGCGATCGCCCGCCTCGACGCGCGGGCCCCCGCCGGCACCGAGGCCGACGCGCTGCGCTGCCGCCTGCGCGTGCAGCTTGCGCTCGCCCTCTACTGGTCGCCGCGCCACGAGCGGCGCGAGCAGCTCGTCGACGAGGCGCTCGCGCTCGCGCGGACGATCTTCACCGGCGAGGCGGCGCGCGGCTCGCGCGAGCAGCGCGACCTCGCCGACGCCACCCTCGCCTTCGCCCTGGCCCAGGGCTTCGTCGCCGTCTGGGGCCCCGACACCGTGCCCCGCGGCCTGCTGATCTCCGCGGAGGCGCTGGAGCTCTGCGAGCGCGCGAACGACGACGAGCTCGCGATGCAGGTGCGCCTCTCGCGCATCAGCCTCCTGCTCGAGCTCGACGACCCCGTCCGCGCGCACGAGGAGATCGAGTCCTTCCGCCTCACCGCGCGGCGGCTCGGACAGCCGCGGATGCTCGTCTACGACCCGCTGCACCGCTCCCTGGCGGCCTTCCTGCGCGGTGACTTCGAGGCCGCCGACCGCTGCAGCGCCGACGCCGGCGCCCAGGCGCGCGACGTCGACGGCTCGATGGCGCCGCTCATCGCCGATGCGCAGGTCTTCGTCGTCCGCCGCGCGCAGGGGCGCCAGCACGAGATCGAGCCGCTCGTGCGCCGCAACGCCGATCGCCTGCCGGCGATGCGCCGCTGGCGCTGCGGCCTCGCGCTCGTCCTCGCCGAGCTCGGCCGCACCGACGAGGCCCGGCGCGAGCTCGAGCACCTCGCCGCGCGCGACTTCGACGACATCCCGCGCGACGCCCTCTGGCTCGTGGCGATGGCGCTCCTCGCCGAGCTCTGCGCGCTGCTCGACGACCGTGCGCGCGCGAAGCGGCTCTACGAGCTGCTCGTGCCCTACGACGGGCGCAACGTCGTGTCGGAGGGCGCGGCCTACCTCGGGCCGGTTGCGCGCTACCTCGGGCTGCTCGCGATGACCGCCGGCGAGGCAGAGCGCGCGCTCGGCCACCTGGAGACGGCGCGCTCGGCGGCGGAGCGGATGCACGCGCGCCCGACGATCGTCCTGACGGCGCTGGACACCGCCGAGGTGCTCGCCCGGCGCGGCGGGGCCGGCGACGCGCTGCGCGCCCGCGCGCTCGTCGACGGCGTGACCCACACCGCGGCGACGCAGCGGATGCAGGGCGCGATCGCCCGCAGCGAGGATCTCCGCGCCCGGCTGGCGCGGGCGGCGCCGCCCGCGCCGGCCGGCAGACGGGCGCCGGCACGCGCCACGCTGCGGCGCGAGCAGGACGTCTGGCGGCTGGACTTCGAGAACCGCAGCGCGCTGCTGCAGGACGGCAAGGGCCTGCACCACCTCGCGGCCCTGCTCGCCGGCCCGGGGCAGCCGCTCGCGGCGCTCGACCTCGCCGGCGGCGCGCCGGCGGCCGGCGACGTCGAGGCCCAGCGCGCCCTCGCCGGCGAGCTGCGCGAGGAGCTCGAGGAGGCGCGCATGTTCAACGATCCCGAGCGGATCGCCGTCGCGAGCGCGAAGCTGGCGCGCCTCGCCGCGGACCTGTCCGCGGCCGCCGAGGCGGACGGGCCGGCCGCCGAGCGGGCGCGGGTGAACGTCACGCGCGCGCTGCGCACGGCGATCGCCCGGATCGGCGAGCACGAGCCCGAGCTCGGGCACCTGCTCAAGGGCGCGATCCGCACGGGTGCGTTCTGTACCTATGAACCGGATCCGGGTGTGGCGCTCGAATGGGACGTACGCTTGTGAGCGGCTCGGCGCCATCCGCGTGGACGACCCGAGCGGTTAGTGTCGATGCAACCCCTGGCCCGGAGTGAACCGCTGCCGACCGAGAACCTCACCGCAGGGCACGTGGCGGGTGACGGCCCGCTCGTCGGACGGGTGCGCGAGCTGCAGGAGCTGCAGGAGTCGTTCGCCGACGCCTGCCGCGGCCGCGGTGGCGTGCACCTCGTGCTCGGCGACCCGGGCGTCGGCAAGACGCGCCTCGCCTCGGCGCTGGCCGAGCACGCGCGCGCGGCCGGGGCGACCGTCGTCTGGACGCGCGGCTGGGGCCGCGCCGCCCCCGGCTACTGGCCCTGGGTCGAGGTCGTGCGCAGCCTCTGTCGCGGTGTCGACGGCGCCGTGCTGCGCCGCGAGCTCGGCACCGGAGCGGACGAGCTGCTGCGCCTCGCGCCGGAGCTCGCCGAGCGGCTGCCGGCCGCGCAGCCGCCGGCCGACGCCGCGGCGGGTGCCGAGAACTCCGAGATCGCGCGCTTCTCGCTCTTCGACGCGCTCGTCACGCTCCTGCGCGCCCGCAGCGCCGAGGCCCCGGTGGTCGTCCTCATCGACGACCTGCAGGCCGTCGACGAGGGCTCGCTGCTCGCGCTGGACTTCGTCTCGCGCATGCTGCGCGACGCCGCCGTGCTGCTCGTCGTCACGATGCACGAGCGCACGCCGCGGCCCGCTCCCGGCGCGCAGGTCGCGCTCGCGAACATCGGCCGCGCGGGGCGGCGGCTCGTCCTCGCCGGACTGACGCGCGACGGCGTCGGCGAGCTGATCGCGCTCGCCAGCGGTGCGCCCGCGCCGCCGAGCCTGACGGACACCGTCCACGCCGTGACGGAGGGCAACCCGTTCTTCACGCGCGAGATCCTCGCGCTGCTGCTCGCCGAGGGCCGCCTCGACGACCCGCCCGACGAGCTGCCACTGCCCGACGGCGTGCGCGAGACGATCCGCCGGCGCCTGGAGCCGCTCGGCGCCGAGGCGCTGCGGACGCTCGAGCTCGCGGCGGTCATCGGCCGCACGTTCAACCTGCCGGCGCTCGAGCAGGCAGCGCCGCTCGATCGCGACGGCGTGCTCGCGGCGCTCGACGCCGCCGAGGAGCTCGGGCTCGTCGCCGCCGTGTCCGGGACGCTCGGCCAGTACCGCTTCGGCCACGTGCTGATCGTCGAGACGCTCGTGGCCGGGATGCCGGCCGCGGGCCGGATGAACGCCCATCGCGCGGTCGGCGAGGCGCTCGAGCACGTCTACCGCGGCGCGATCGAGGCCCATCTCCCCGAGCTCGCCCACCACTTCCTCTCGGCCGCCCCGCGCGGCGACCTCGCGAAGGCCGTCGACTACGCCGAGCGCGCCGCCCGCCGCGCGCTGGACAACCTCGCCTACGAGCAGGCGGCCGAGCTCTTCGCGCGCGCGCTCGAGGCGCTGGAGATCCTCGCGCCCGACGTCCCGCGGCGCGCGGCGCTGCTGCTCGGGCTCGGCACCGCGGAGTCGCGCGCCGGGCGCCCGTCGGCGCGGGCGAGCTTCGAGGCCGCGGTCGCGGCCGCGCGCTCGATCGACGCGCACGAGATCTTCGCGCGGGCGGCGCTCGGCAGCGCGCCGTTCGCGCTGACCCCGGGCTTCGTCGACGACGCCCACGTGGCGCTGCTCGTCGAGGCGCTGGACCGGATCGGGCCGGCCGACAGCCCGCTGCGCGTCCGCCTGCTCGGATCGCTCGCGACGGCGCTGTACTGGTCGGACACCGCGCCGCGCCGCGCGAAGCTCGCCCGCGAGGCGGTCGACATGGCGCGGCGCCTCGGCGACGACCTGACGCTCGCCTTCGCGCTCTCCTCCGCGCAGCTCGCGACGCTCGGCCCGGACACGACCGAACAGGGGCTGCAGTGGCTGCAGACGCTCTTCGTGCTGAGCGACCGCGCCGGCGAGTCGGTCATGACGCTCGCGTCGCGCAGCCGGCACATCGACGCGCTGCTCGAGCTCGACGACCTCGCCGCGGCGGACATCGCGATCGAGACGCTCGAGCGCCTCGCGCACGCTGCCCGCGACCGCCGCGCCGCGGCGTTCGTGCCGCTGCACCGCGCGCGGCGCGCGTCGCTGGAGGGCCGCTTCGCGGACGCCGAGGCCCTCCTCGCCGAGGTCGCGGCGATGTGCGGCGAGCTGTCGGCCTCGACGATCCCGATCACCGTCGCCTCGCAGCGCGTCGTGCTGACGTGGCTGCAGCAGGGCGTCGGGGCGATCACCGAGCTCGTCCGGGCCTACGCCGACGGGGCGCCGGCGATGCCCTGCTGGCGCGCCGGACTGGCCGCGTCGCTGGCAGCCTCCGGACGCCCGGCCGAGGCGCGCCTGGAGTACGACCGCCTCGCGGCGGACGGCTTCGCCGCGCTGCCGCGCGACAACCTCTGGCTCACGGCGATGTCGCTGCTCGCCGAGACCGTCGCGTCGCTGGAGCACAGCGCCGCGGCGGCGGCCGTCTACGCCGAGCTGCTGCCGTTCGCCGGGCGCAACGTCGTGCTGCCGACGGCCGCGTTCCTCGGGCCGGTCGACATGTGGCTCGGGATCCTCGCCCGCGTCGAGGGCCGCCCCGTGAAGGCGCTCGAGCACCTCGCGGCGGCGCGCCGCTCGGCGACGCGCAACGGCGCCCGCACGAGCCTCGCGCGGATCGACGTCGAGGCGGCGGCCGTGCTGCTGGGCTCCGCCGAGCCGGGCGCGCAGGAGCGCGCCGCCGAGCTGCTCGCCGGGGCTGCCGAGGCCTGCGCGACGCTCGGTCTGCAGGCGCTGCTCGAGCGCGCCTGCGGCCTGCAGGCGGGCGTTGCCGCGCCGTTGCGCGCACCCGCGCCGGTCGCGAGCGCCGCCGAGCCGGGCGGGCCGGTGACGACGCTGCGCCGGATCGGCGACGTGTGGATGATCGACACGGGCGACGGGGAACGGCTCCACATCAGCGACGGGCGCGGCGTGCGGCTGCTCGCGCTGCTGCTCGAGCGCCCCGGCCAGGAGATCCACAGCCTCGAGCTCGTCGCCGCCGTCGATCGGATGGCGCCGCCGGCGGGCCCGGCGGGCTCCGGCGGGCAGGAGATCGCCGGGCGCTTCGGCCTGCAGCGCGGCACGGGGCCGGCGCTCGACGCCGCCGCCAAGGCCGCCTACCGCGCGCGCGTCACCGAGCTGACGGAGGAGATCACCGAGGCCGGGCGCCGCGGTGCCACCGAGCGCGCCGCCGCGGCGCGCAAGGAGCGCGACCAGATCACGCGCGAGCTCGGGCGCGCGGTCGGCATCGGCGGCCGCGACCGCGAGTCGGGCTCGCACGCCGAGCGGGCGCGGGTGAACGTCACGCGCGCCGTGCGCGCGGCGATCAAGCGCGTCGGCGGCTACGACCCGGCGCTCGGCGCCGAGCTCGCGGCCGCCGTCCGCACCGGGGCGTTCTGCGCCTACGAGCCCGACCCCCGCCGCCCGCGCCGCTGGCGCGTCGAGGACGACGCTCGCGGCTGACGCGCCCGCGGCGCGCCCGCGCCGTTCATCGTCGCTGCGCGGCGTGGTCGCGGGAGGTGCACACCGTTCATGCGTTCGTCACGCCCGACGAGCATGGACGCGCCCGCCGAGCACACCTTCCTCTTCGCCGATCTCGTCGGCTACACGGCGTTCACCGAGCGCGTCGGCGACGAGGCGGCGGCGGACGTCGCGATCGCCTTCCAGGCCGCGGCCGCGCACGCCGCGGTCGCGCTGGGCTGCGAGGTGGTCAAGGAGCTCGGCGACGCGGTGATGATCCACGGGCACGACGCCGCCCGCGTCATGACGCTCGCGCTGCGCCTGCGGCGCGAGCTCGGGTCCGAGGGCTGGTGCCCGCCCCTGCGGATCGGCATCCACTCGGGCCCCGCCGTCCGGCGCGGCCGCGACTGGTACGGCGCGACCGTCAACGTCGCGGCACGGCTGGCCGACGGCGCGACGGCCGGCGAGATCCTCATGAGCCTGCGCACGCGCGACCTGCTCACCCAGCAGACCGGCGTGACGCTCGCCGAGCGCGGACGGCGCAGCTTCAAGAACGTCACGGCCCCGATGGCCGTCTTCGCCGCCGCGGCGTAGCTCGCGCGCCGCGCGCCGCGCCCGCGTGCCGCTGCCCCGGCACGCGAAAGCGGACGCAGACAGAAGAAAGGGCGCCACGGGGAAGAGGCGCCCTTTCTTCTGGTAGGCATGAGGCTCCGGTACGTCAGAGATGGAGCCTCGGTGAGTCGGGTGGCTTTCCCTGCCTGTCGTCAATTCCTGGGCGTAAGCTGGGAGCGAACGGCGTTCATTCGGCCTGAACAACGCGCCGTGCGCCCTGGGAGCCTGTCGGAAAAGTCGCGCCGCGCCAGCGCGAGGGACTTCCCGACCGACTCCCCGAGCTGTGCCGGTCAGGCCGTTGCCTTCGGCTCCTTCGGTGACTGCTGGGCGTCCTCGCTCGCGCTCTCGTGGGCCTTGGCGGCCTTGCGCTGGACCGTCTCGCAGGAGCCGTTCGGCGCCGCGGCGGTCGCGTCGGTGATGACGTCGACCTGGTCGAGGAACGCGCGGTCGTTGCCGGGGCCGCAGGTGATGCGGTCGACCTCGCCGTCGCGCGTGCGGAAGACGTCGTCGCCGTTGCCGCCGTCGAGCGTGTCGCCGACCTGGTCGACGCCGGGGCCGGGAGCGACGTCGGCGCGGGCCATGGCCCACAGCACGTCGTTGCCGTCGCCGCCGACCGAAGTGTCCTGGCCGACGTTCGCGAAGATCACGTCGTTGCCCGCGCCGCCGTCCTGGACGTCGTCGCCGGTCCCGCCGGACATGCGGTCGTTGCCGTTCTCGCCGGCGGAGTTGTCGTTGCCGGCGCCGCCGGCGATGCGGTCGGCCGAGTCGCCGCCGCGCAGCGTGTCGTTGCCCGCGCCGCCGAAGATCCGGTCGAACGACGTGAGGTCGCCGGTGCCGTTGGCGTCGCCGACGATCGTGTCGTCGCCCGCGCCGCCGCTGAGGACGTCGTTGCCCTGGACGCCGGCGATCGCGTCGTTGCCGAGCCCGCCGAAGATCCGGTCGTTGCCTTGACCGCCGTTGAGCGTGTCGTTGCCGCCGCGGCCCTGGATGCGATCGTTACCGCCGTTGCCGTTGATCGTGTCGGCGACGTTCGTGCCGCGCAGGCGCTCGCCGCCCGGACCACCCTCGATCGTCGCCGCGAGCGCCGCGGCCGGCACGATGAGCATGGCTGAGGCGACTGCGGTGACGAGGTGCGTCCTGGTGAGCTTCATGACTGCGACTTCCTCCTGAGATCGGGGTGCAACGTCCACTCTGCGCGCGGCCGGGGCGCAGCGGTAGCCGGTCTCACCGAGTCCTCACCCCTGGTGAGAAGACCATGAGAGAACGACGACGGCCGCCCCTGGGGGCGGCCGTCGGGCCTGCATCGGACTGTGCTGCGGGCGGGTCTACGCGTCCGGGTCGCGATCGGAGATCGTGACGCGGCGGACGTCGATCGCGCCGAGGCGGTCGGCGATGCTCGCGCCGGCGGTCGCGCACTTCTTCGAGGTGCGGGCGATGCGGCCGTTGACCTTCACGCGGTCGCCGACCGACGGCGTGTCGGTGCCCTGGTAGCCGTGGAGCTTCAGGACGAACGCGTCACCGGCGGGGACGGTGAACTCGGCGCCGCGGATCTGGGTGCCGGGCTTCGTCGCGTTCTGGTCGGCGATGTCGCCCGAGCGCTTGGCGGCGCTGTTGCCGTGGAGGACCGTCAGCGTGACGGTCGCCTCGCTGG
>DATJEE010000098.1:0-5831 GCA_035496995.1 Solirubrobacteraceae bacterium
TGCACGTCTGGGACGGCGAGTGCCACGTCCACGCCGGCATCCGCCCGCGCGACATCGAGCAGGTCCGCGCCGCGCACCCCGGCGCCGACTTCCTCATCCATCCCGAGTGCGGCTGCTCGACCTCGGTCATGGAGTACGCCGCCGCCGGCGACATCGACGACACGGGCGTGCACATGCTCTCGACCGGCGGCATGCTGCGCTACGCCGCGGCCGCGGAGCCCGGCGCCACGGCGATCGTCGCGACGGAGGTCGGGATGCTGCACCCGCTGCGGGTGGCCGCGCCGGACACGGAGTTCATCGCCGCCAACGAGCGCGCGGCGTGCCTCTACATGAAGATGATCACGCTGCCCAAGCTCCGCGACGCCCTGCGCGACCTCAAGCACGAGGTCAAGGTCCCGGCCGACATCGCCGAGCGCGCGCGCGTGCCGATCGAGCGCATGGTCGCGATCTCGTGAGGCGGGCGCTGGCGGCCGCGCTCACCGCGGCCGTGCTGCTCGCCGGCTGCGGTGGCGGCGGCGGGAGCGACACCCCGAAGGTCGTGACGAAGGCCCTCTACATCGCCCAGGCCGACGAGGTCTGCGCCGGCCTGAGCGAGCGCTTCAACAGCGCCGGCGCGTCGAACCCGACGACCCCGAAGGAGATCGTCGACTCGGCCAACGTCCTCGCCGACCTCTACGGCGACCTGCGCGACGGCCTGAAGAAGCTGAAGCTGCCGTCGCGCGCCCCCGATCGCGTCGGCGCGCAGCTCTACGTCACATCGGTCAACAGCACGAACGCCCTGCTCGGGCAGCTGCGCTCGTCCGCAAAGAGCTTCGAGGGCGCCGTCAAGGCCAAGAACGCGCGCAAGATCGAGTCGACCGGCAACGACGTCCGCAGCGCCCTCGACGCCTTCCGCGCCGCGCAGGCACAGGCCAACACCCGCGCGATCGCGTACGGCTTCAACCTCTGCGGCAACCTCAACTAGCCCGGCGCCAGCAGGTCGATGCCGCCGCTGACGGCCTCGCTGACGATCCGCATCCGCTGCACCCGGCGCTCGAGCTCGCGCGGCGTGTAGCAGTGCACGTCCGCGCGGGCGCCCATCTCGTGGGCGTCCCAGAGGCTTCCCGCCTGATGGACGCGCTCGAGCCAGGGGACGCCGCCGAAGGACTCCGAGACGAGCACGACGACGAACTCCTGCCCGCGCTCGCGCTGCGCGCCGGCACCGTGCAGATCGGCGACGCGCGCCCCGCCGAGCAGCGCGCGGTCCAGCGGCCAGCGGCCGCTGACGCGGTTGACGTAGCGATCGAGCTCGCGGCGGTTCAGGGCGTTGTCGTCACTCAAGTGCACTTCAGCGGCGCCGTGACTCCCGGCAGCAGACACAGGCGCGTGATCTGCGGAGCCTGGCGCCGGCGGACCTTCAGCGTCGCCGACGTCCCGATGCTGCCCGTCTTCGTGACGCGCACGGAGATCGTCGTGCCGACCGGCAGCCTGCGCTTCTTCAGCAGCGCCTTGCCGAAGGCGCGCGAGCCCTTCTGCAGGCGCTTGAAGATCCGGACCTTGAAGGGGCAGCGCGCGCTGCCGGTGCAGCGGATCGTCGCGGTCTCACCGCCCGCGAGCCTCGTGAGGCCGATTCGCCGCAGCGTGAGCGACGTCGCCGTACGGGTGTAGCCGAAGGACGTGCTCGCCTTCAGGCGCGGGAGGCCGTTGGCCCCCGCGCCGCCGGGCGGCGCGGCTGGCGTCGTGAACGTCATGTCGGGGCTCACGGTCGTCCCGTCGACGTTCGTCGCACGGGCGCGGACGTGGTACGTCGTCGCGGGCGCGAGCGCGGTCAGCGCGTTGGGAACCGACACCGGGTCCAGGCCCGCGGCGACGCCGATCGGCGTCGTCGCGCTGCCGTAGTTCACCGTCGTCCCGAAGTCGAAGAAGACCGACGTGTCGTTGCCGCGCGGGTTCACGCTGGCGAGCACCGCGGCAGTCGTCGCGGACGCCGCCGCCGCGCCGACCAGCGTCGTGCGCGGAGCGCCGCTGATGAGCCGTAGGACATTCGTCGTCTGCTGATCGGTGAACCACAGGTCGCCGTCCACGCCGTTGACGATGCGAAACGGCTTCGCCCCGCCCGTGGGGAAGAACGCGAACCGCGTGCCGTCGGCCGAGATGCGCACGACGTTCGCGCTGCCCGAGCCCGCGACGTACATCGCGCCGTCGGCGCCCGCGACGATGCCGACGGGTTGCGCGAGGTTGCCGCCGCTGGGCGTGATCGTCGTCGCGGCCGTGGCGTTCGGCGCGGTGGCCGCGAAGCGCCCGACGCTGCCGCTGCCGAACTGCGTGAACCAGATGTTGCCCGCGCCGTCGGCGGCGACGCCGTCGGGGCTCGAGCCGGGCGGCGCGTTGATCACGGCCTCGGTCGTCAGCGCCGGGAGGGCGAGCCGGCGCACGACGGACCCGCCGAAATCGGGCGCGAAGAGCTTGCCGCCGGCAACGACGAAGTCGAAGACGACGCTCGTCGTGGGGACGGTGGTGATCGCCCCGACGCCGTCGTCGGCGACGCTTCCGAGCTGGCCGCCGAGCACGCAGGCGCCGTCGAACGGCAGCGAGAAGTAGATGCGCCCGTCGCCGCCGGCCGCGAGCGCCACCGGTCCGCAATCCGAGGCGCCGGCCGTCGAGACGTCGTGCGTCGTCGGCGTCGCCGCGGTCGCGTCGATCCAGACGAGCTTGTCGGCGCCCGTCGCCGCGACCCAGACGCGGCCGCCGGGCCCGGTCGTCACGGTCGTCGGGGCCGCCCCGGCGCCGAGCGGATAGTGGGCGAGCACCGTCCCGTCGGGCCGCATCCGCAGGACGCTGTCGGCGGACTGCTCGGCGACCCAGAAGTTGCCGTCGGGGCCGAGCGCGATCCCGTTCGTCGCCGACAGCGCGCCCGGCTTCACCTGGAGGATGAAGGCGCTCGCGGGCGCGGCGGCCACGAGAAAGCCGGCGATCATCCCGATCGCCGCGAGCATGCGCAGTCGCATCGGCGCGACCGTACCGCAGCGACCGGACCGCGGCAAACGCGATCCGGGCCGCCGTCAGTCGAACTCGTCCGCCGTGTGCGGGCCGACGCAGGCGATGGCGAGCGTGTCCGCGACGTCGCGGGCGACCGCGGTGACCTCCTCGATCGTCACGGCGTCGAGCGCGGCGATCGCGCCGTCGGGGTCGATCGGCTCGCCGAAGACGATCGACTGCCCGGCGGCGTGGCGGGCGACGGCGTTCGTGTTCTCGAACGCCAGCACGCGCCGGCCGGCGGCGTAGGCGCGGGCGCGATCGACCTCGGCCTGCGTCGGGCCGTCGTCGCGCAGCTCGCCGACGATCTCGCGCATCCGGCGGTAGGCCTCGATGCACTTCGTCGAGTCCAGGCCCGCGCCGAGCTGCAGGAGCGGGACGTCGGCGTGCGCGTGCGCGACGCCGTAGACGGAGTACGCCAGGCCGCGCTGCTCGCGGATCTCGTCGAACAGCCGCGAGCTCATCGACCCGCCGAGGAGCGTCGCGTAGATCGTCATCGCCGCGCGCTGCGACGGGCTCGTGACGTCGATCTGCGGGCGGTAGGACATCCGCAGGTGCGACTGGTTGGAGTCGCGCTCCTCGACCATGGTCGACGGCGCGAACACCGGCGCGGGCTCGAACGCGTCGGGCACCGCGAGCGTCGGGAAGCGCTCGAAGAGCTCGGACGTCGCGCCGTCGGCGTCGACGTGGTCGAGGTTGCCGACGAGGAACGCCCCGCCGCGCGGCCCCGCCCAGCGGCGGTCGCGGAAGGCGACGATCGCGTCGCGCGTGAACGTCCGCAGGTGCTCCTCGGGCCCGAGCACCGGGCGCCCGAGCGGGTGGTCGCCGAAGGCGGCCTCGTCGATGAGGTTCTCGGCGACCGACGACGGCTCGTCCTTGTAGCGCTGGATCTCCTGGATGACGACGCCGCGCTCGCGGTCGAGCTCCTCGGCGTCGATGTGCGGGCGCCCGGCGAAGTCCGTCAGGAGGTCGATCGCCTCCATCGCGGCCTCCGCGCGGACGGTGATGTGGAACGCGACGAGGTCGTGCGACGTGTACGCGTTGAGCACGCCGCCCAGGCGCTCGGCGGTGTCGTTGACGTCGCGGTAGTGCGGGAACTTCTCGCCGCCCTTGAAGACGAGGTGCTCGAGGAAGTGCGCCATCCCGTTCTCCTCCGGGCGCTCCGTGCGCGCGCCGGCGTCGAAGGCGACGAGGATCGTGACCGCTCGCGTTCCGCCGAGCGTGATGCGGTGCAGAGGCAGGCCGTTGGCGAGCGTTGAGGAGGCGATCGTGGGCATCGCTCAACGGTAGCGAGCGCGGCTGCTGTGGCAGGGCTACGAGGCGAGCGCGCGCTCGAACCAGACGCACGTGCCGTCGTAGGCGGCGACGCCCCAGTCGCTGCTCATGCGCGCGAGCAGGACGAGGCCGTTGCCGCCGCCCTCGGGCCGCGCGCGGGGGTCCGCGGGCGGGGCGAACCCCGGGCCGCGGTCGCAGACCTCGACGCGCACGACGCCCGGCGCGACGGCGACGTGCACGAGGACCGTCTGGCCCTCGTCGGCGCCGGCGTGGCGGACGGCGTTCGTCACGAGCTCGGACACGAGCACACTGACGTCGAAGAGGTCGAACTCCCCGAGGCGCTGGGCGAGCAGGTCGACGAGCAGCCTGCGCGCCGTCGCGGGGGCGTAGGGGCCGCCGCTGACCTCGAAGCTCTCTGCGACGGCGTCCGCGCGCCAGTCGCGCCGCAGGAAGGCCGCGCGATCGCACCAGTCGGTCATGCGCGCCGCTCGTCTCCGGGCCGCTGCTCACGGGCGGCCCCGGTCCGGGCCGGGACCGCGACGCGCTCGACGGCGAGCACCGCGGTGTCGTCGGCCTGCGGGCCGACCTCGAAGTCGCTCAGCGCGGCGTCGATCCGCGCGACGGCGTCCTGGGCGCCCGAGACACCTGCGAGCGTGCGCGCGAGGCGGTCCTCGCCGAAGCGCCCGTCGGCGCCGACGGCGTCGAAGACGCCGTCGGTGTAGAGCACGAGGACGTCGTGGGGCTCGAGCTCGATCGTCGTGCGCCGCCACGTGTCGACGTCGTAGGCGCCGAGCATCGGCGAGAAGCTGCCGACCGGCTCGACGCGCCCGTCGCGGGCGAGCAGCGCGAGCGGGTGCCCGGCGCAGACGATCTCGGCGGTCGCGCGGCCGTCGTGCTCGCGCAGGAGCACCGCCGCGACGGAGACCAGCGACATCTGGTCGCGATCGCGCAGCTCGGCGTTGAGCGTGGCCACGGCGTCGAGCGGGTCGCTGCGGAGCTTGGCCGCCGTGCGCAGCGTGTGGCGCGCGAGGCCGGTGAGCGCCGCGGCGTCGGCGCCCCGTCCGGCGACGTCGCCGACGAGCGTCATCCAGCCGCCGCGCACGGGGAACGCGTCGTAGAAGTCGCCGCCGACCCAGTTCTCCTCGCCCGCCGGCCGGTAGAGCGTCGCGAGCTCCCAGCCCGGCATCTGCGGCAGGCGGCCCGGGAGCAGGCCGGTCTGCAGCGTGTGCGCGATGTGCGAGCGCTCGGTGTACAGGCGGGTGTTCGCGACGGCCGTCCCGGCGCGGCGCGCGATCTCCTCGGCGAGCGCGACGTCCTCGGCGCTGAAGCGCCGCGTGGACTCGGCGCTGACGAGCGTCAGCGCGCCGAGGTGCTTGCCGGCCGCGGTCAGCGGGACGACGAGCCCCGCGCGCATCCCGACGGCGCGCAGCAGCTCGAGGTGCTCCTCGTCCTGCGCGGCCGCCGCGAGCATCTCGTCGGTGACCTCGTCGACGACCTGCGAGACGCCGGTGCGGATGACCTCGGCGGCGCCCGACCGGTCG
>DATJEE010000099.1:0-2217 GCA_035496995.1 Solirubrobacteraceae bacterium
GACCTCGCGGCGCAGCGTGATCGAGCGCTTGCGCCACTCGCCCAGCAGCGCGTCGCGATTCGCCGGATCCGCCGCGGCGTCGAGCTGTGTGGTGATGCGCGCGAGGAGCGCGAGCCGGTCGATGTCGTGCCCGGCGCGCGCCAGCGTCGTCGCGGTGTCGGCGATCGCGCGCGGCAGCTCGCGCTGCGAGACGTTCACGCCGATCCCGATGACCAGGTGATCGGCGGCCCCGTGCGCGAGCACGCCCGCGATCTTCCCGTTCGTCAGCCACACGTCGTTCGGCCACTTCAGGCCGAGGTCCGCGACGCCGAACGGCCGCAGGGCCATCGTCACCGCGACGCCCGCCAGCAGCGTGAACAGGCCGGGCTCGGCGGGCGCGGGCCGGAACGTCCACGACGCGAGGAGGGACGCGCCTGGCTCCGAGAGCCACGACTTCTCCCCACGTCCGTGTCCTGCGGTCTGCTGATCCGCGACGACGACCGTCGCCCCAGCGCCGGCGCGGGCGAGCTCGCGCGCCCGATCCTGGGTCGAGGTGATCGATGCGTGGTACTCGATCGCGCGCGCGAGCTCGTTCCCGAACGCGGAGCGCGCTGCGGGATCGGCGAGCAGCCCGAGACGATCCATCGCGCGAAAGGCTAGCGACAAGCCGGGCGCTAGCACCCGCGGCGCACACTCTTGGCACATGGGCGTCCTCAGTGGTCCGATCCTCTGCCCGACGCTCATCGGCCGGGATGCAGAGCTCGCTGCGCTCGCCGGATCGATGGAGCGGGCCCGGACCGGGGACGGGCGCACGGTGCTGATCGCAGGCGAAGCCGGCATCGGCAAGACCGCCTTCCTCCGCAGGTTCGCCGAGCTCGTTCGCGCCGGCGGCGATACGTATCTGGCCGGTGAGTGCGTGGAGGTCGAAGCCCGCCGGCCGTTCGGTCCATTCGTTCAAGTGCTCGCGGCTGCCGAGCAGAAGGTGCCCGCCGTCGTCCACCGGACCCTCACCGGGGACGGGCGCGCCCTCGCGCGGTTGCTTCCGGGATCGCAGGGTGACGAGGGTGCGGCTGCGACCCACAGCAGCGAGCGCTACCGGATCCACGAATCGTTCGTCGGGTTGTTCAGGGAGCTCGCGCGGGTACGGCCGCTCGTCGTGGCGATCGATGATCTCCAGTGGGCCGATGAAGCCACGCTCGAGCTCATTCCGTACCTTGCGACCCGCCTGCGCGACGAGCGTGTCCTGCTCCTGGGCACGTACCGCAGCGATGAGCTGCATCGCCTCCACCCGCTCAAGACCGCGTTCACGCAGCTCGAGCGTGGGCGGCTCACGGAACGCGTCGAGCTGCACGCGCTGGATCGAGCCGGGACCAGCGCGGTGATCCAGGGTGCGCTCGGGCTCGACGAGCCGCCCCTGAAGCAGCTCGTCGCCGCGATCGACGAGCGCTGCGAGGGCAACCCGTTCTTCATCGAGGAGATGTTGAAGACGCTCGTCGAGCGTGGGGCAGTCGTACCGCGGGAGAACGTGTGGCGGCCCGAGCGGCTGGCGGCGGCAACCGCGATCCCGGACTCCGTGCGCGACGTCGTCGAGCAGCGGATGAGCCGCATGGACCCGGTGGCCCGTCACGTGGTCCAGGTCGCCGCCGTGATCGGGCCGACGTTCGATTTCGATCTCTTGAAGGCGGTGTCCGGCGCGGACGACGAGGCCCTGCTCCTGGCGCTGCGCGGCGCCATCGACGGCCAGCTCGTCACCGAGGCGAGCGGCGGAGACCGGTATCGCTTCCGCCATGCGCTGACGCGGGAGGCCGTGCTCGGCGAATTGCAGCAGCGTGAACGCCGGCTCCTCCACCGGAGGATCGGCGACGCGATCCGATCACGTGCCGGTGGTGACGAAGGACCCTGGGCCGAAGACCTTGCCGACCACTTCGATCAGTCGGGCGACACCGACGAGGCGCGCCGCTACCACGACCTCGCGGCTGTCGAGGCGAAGCGCAGCTTCGCATTCAGTCGCGAGCTCCGCCATCTCGAACGGGCCGTCGAGCTGACGACCGATGAAGGCGCTGTCCTTGCGGAGCTTCAGCTGCGGCTGTCAACCGCCGCAACGATGTCGGCCGAGCTGCGCCGAGCGTCCCGTGCTGCTGACGAGGCTGTGCGGCTGTTCGAAGCGGCCGGTGACCACGCGCGGGCCGGCGTGGCGCTGTTGGCTGCGGGGGGAATCCAGTTCTATCTCGGTGACCC
>DATJEE010000100.1:0-7694 GCA_035496995.1 Solirubrobacteraceae bacterium
CTGCTGCCGGTGCTGCGCGACCGCCACGCGCCGACGTTCGTCGTCGTCAACGGCGAGAACGCCGCAGGCGGCCTCGGCATCACCCCGAAGATCGCCGACGAGCTGTTCGCGGCCGGGGTCGACGTCATCACGCTCGGCAACCACGCCTACCACCGCAAGGAGATCTTCGGGTACCTCGGGCAGCACAAGGAGATCCTGCGGCCCTACAACTACCTGCGCAGCCAGCCCGGCCACGGGACCTGCATCGTCGAGCGCGGCGGCGTGCGCCTCGGCGTCGTGAACCTCAGCGGCAACCTCTTCCTGCGCGCCGGCCGGCCGGCCTTCACCGACATCGACGCCGCGCTCGGCGAGCTCGTCGCCGCCGACCACGTCCTCGTCGACTTCCATGCCGAGGCGACGAGCGAGAAGGTCGCGCTCGGCTGGCATCTCGACGGCCGCGTGACCGCCGTCGTCGGGACCCACACGCACGTCCCGACGGCCGACGCGCGCGTCCTGCCGGGCGGAACGGCGTACATCACCGACGTCGGCATGACCGGCCCGCGCGGCGGGGTCATCGGCGTGCGCAAGGAGCAGTCGATCCGCGGCTTCGTCACGCACATGCACGAGCGCTACGACACGTCCGACGAGGACCCCTGGCTCAACGGCGTCGTCGTCACGTGCTCGCAGGCGCGGCGCGCCGACGCGATCGAGCAGGTGCTGCTGCCGGCGGTCTAGCCGGGGCCGGTGGCGCGGGGTAACCTGGCGGCTGCCGGGGGTTGTTCAGAGAGGAGGCCCACGTGTCTGCGACCGACGAGCTCGACGCCGCGATCGACGGCCACCATGCGGCGCTGGCGGCATTCGTCACCGGCGATCCCGCGCCGCTGCAGGCGCTGTACTCGCAGCGCGAGGACGTGAGCCTCGCAAACCCCTTCGGACCGGCCATCCGGGGCTGGGCCCAGGTGGCCGCGACGATGGAGCGCGCGGCGGTGTACTACGAGGACGGCACGGCCACCGGCTTCGAGGAGGTGACGCGGTTCGTGGGCACCGACCTCGCCTGCACGGTCGAGGTCGAGCGCTTCGAGACGAAGGTCGGCGGCAGCGACGAACCGTCGCCGGTGGCCTTGCGGACGACGACGGTCTACCGCTACGAGGACGGCGCGTGGAAGATCGTGCACCGCCACGCGGACCCGATCGTCAGCGCACGGCCGGCTGCGTCGGTCGTGCAGCCCTGAGCGCCGCGACGAGCAGCCCGAGCGCGACGAGCAGCAGCGCGTTGCGCGCCGCGACGACGAGGATGACGCCCGTCTTCTCGTTGATGAGGTCGAAGTAGCGGCTCGGGAACTCGACGTGCGTCAGGACGATCGCGGCGGCGCAGAGCAGCGCGACGGCGCGCCGGCCCCAGACCCACGCGAGCGCCGCGAAGGGCGCGAGCCAGATGACGTACTGCGGCGAGAAGACCTTGCCGAGCGCGACGAACGCCAGCAGCGCGGCGAAGCCCGTCAGGACGAGGTGGCGGACGTCGGGCCGCCGCGCCGCCAGCGTGACGATCACGATGAGCGTCATGACGAGCGCCGCCGCGAACAGCGCCGCGACCGCCTGGGCGTGGCCGCCGTCGAGGCCGTTGGACTTGAAGCGGTCCGGGCGCAGGTTCGTCCCCGTGACCTGCGAGCCCCCGAGCGCGAAGAGCACCGTCGCCGGCGTGGACTCGATCTGCACCGGGCGCTCGAGGTGGAACGTGAACGAGTCGACGTAGCCCGCCCCCGACAGCGGGAGCGACACGAGCACGACGACCGCCGCGAAGATCGCGGCGCCGCGCAGCGCCGCCCGGCGCTCGCCGCGCCCGGCGAGCCAGACGATCGCCGCGACCGCCAGCAGCCCCGGGAAGAGCTTCGTCATCGTGCCGAGCCCGAGCAGGAGGAAGCCGAGCGCCGGCCGGTCGCGCGCGAGGGCCAGCAGCCCGCCGAGCGCGATCGCGACCGGGAGGGCGTCGAAGTGCGTGCGCACCGACGCCCCGATGAGGATCGGCGTCAGCGCGAGCAGCCAGGCGACGGTGATCGCGGCCCGGCGGTCGCCCGCCAGGCGCGCGGCGACCTGCTGGCCGGCGATCGCGCAGCCGGCCATCAGGACGCCGAAGGTCACCGCGTAGGTCGCCTCGTCGCGGCCGGCCAGGCCACCGAGCCAGAGCGCGATCGCCGCGAGCGGCGGGTACTCGAAGCCGAAGTCGACGTACGGCAGATGGCCGGCGGCGAGCAGGTCGGCGTAGGAGCGGTAGACGAAGAGGTCGTTGACCGTCGTGTCGGAGAACGGCCCGACCGTCGTCGCGACCGCCCAGACGATCGCGAGCGCGATGGCCGGCAGCGCCCAGGCGAGGCGCTCGCGCGCGGTCACGCCGCCCGCCTCGCGGGCGGGCCGAAGCGCCCGACGAGCGCGAGCATGACGAACGGGAAGAACCACGGGATGTAGAGGTAGAACCAGTGCGTCACGCCGAGCTGCAGCGCGATGAGGATGGCGGCGCTGCACGCCGACAGGCCGACGAGGTCGCGCCGGCGCGGGACGAACGCCAGCGCGAGTGCGAGCACGACGCCCGCCGCCTGCACGGCGTGCTGGGCCTTGTCGAGCCACGCGACGTCGGGGTCCCACAGGCCCCAGACCGAGAACGGCGAGCCGCGCTGGGCCTGGAAGGCGATCGTGTGGTCCCAGAAGCTGCGCAGGTCGTTGTGGGCGAGGATCGGCAGGAACGCGAGCGCCGCCGCGACGGCGAAGCCGGCGGTGAACCACGCCATGGTCCGCAGCCGCGGGCGCGGGTACGTCGCAAACAGCGGCGCGAGCGCCAGCGGGGCGAACTTCGTCAGCCCCGCGAGCGCGACGAACGCCCCGCGCCCCGGCGCGCTGCCGGCGGCCCAGATCGCGGCGAGCACGAGCAGCGGCACGAGCGCGTCGTTGGCGTTGGACATCTGGACGTAGAGCGTGAACGGGAACGCCGCCCACGCGTACGCGAGGACGATGCCGAGGTCGGGGCCACGGACGCGCCGCCCGACGAGGAAGCACAGCAGGCAGGAGAGGAGGTCGAAAACGATCGCGGCTCCGTGCGCCGCGGGGAGGTCATCCCAGGTGCCGCTCCACGGCAGCAGCTGCTCGAAGGGCACGTAGGACTCGTAGACGACGGGGCCGTACGTGTCGCCGCTGGCGTTGTCGGAGGGGAAGGCGCCGTAGATCGCGTGCCCGTCGACGAGCCGGTCGGCGCCGATGACGCCCGCGTAGCCGACGTCGATGACGTTCGAGTTGGAGACGTTCAGCGCGACGCGGAAGCCGATCAGGAAGATCAGCGCGATGGCCAGCCAGCTCACCGGGACGAGGAGGTCCAGGGGCCGGCGTTGCTCCTGCGCCGCACCGCCGCGGCGCAGGCCGATCCAGATCATGCGCCCGAGCAGGTAGAGCAGCAGCGGGTAGACGAGCGGCACCGACGCGTAGATCTCCGCCGCGTTGAAGAGCGCGAGCGAGGCCGAGAAGGCGCTGAGGACGAGCAGGTCGAGGTGCAACAGCCGCCACGGCCGCCGCGGTGTGACGAACGGGACGACGAAGAGCACCGCGAGCGGGATCCAGACCCAGGGCGCGTTGACGATCCGCCCGAACGCACCCGGGTAGCCGCGGGCCATCGTCCACGCGACCTTGTAGCCCGTCCAGTGCTCGAGCACGACGCCGCTGCCGTCGTCGATCAGCACCTGCGCGATCTCCTTGCGCGGCGACCCCGGCGGCGTCTTGGCGTAGTAGGAGACCTGCCAGCGATCGGCGCCCTTGAGGAAGACCTCGCGCGTGTTGCCGGGGTACTTGCCGCGCTCGTCGCGGACGTCGCCGAGCCTGTCGGCGATCGCACCGACGCGGCGGGCCGTCAGCCCGCGGCCCGGCGGCGGGACGTCGTCGCGCGCCGGGAGCGAGAGCTTGTTGGGATCCGCCGCGACCGCCGGCAGGCCGGCCTCGATCGGCCCGGCGCTGCCGGCCCGGCCTCCCTGCGCGCCCGCCGGCGCCGCGAGGACGAGACAGAGCGCGAGCGCGGCGATCCACGCCGCGCCCCTGGTCACGCCCTGAAGCTCCAGAGCTTGTTGCCGAGGAAGTTCAGCGGCGTGGCGGCGGCGATCGCGATCGCCTGGGCGGGCACCTTCTCCATGCCCAGCCATTCGACGAGCGCGAAGAGCACGAGGAGGTTGAAGCCGAAGGCGACGAGCGACACGACGCAGAAGCGCGCCGCCTGGAAGCCCGCGTGCCCGCCGCTGGCCTCGGCGAACGTCCACGCGCGGTTCCAGACGAAGTTGTTCGTCAGGGCCACGAGGAACGCGGCGACGGCGGCGAGCTTGTAGTCGACGCCGGCGACGTGGACGAGCAGCGTGAAGACGCCGAGGTTCACGGCGTAGCCGCTCGCCCCGACCGCGGCGAAGCGGACGAGCTGGATCCAGTTGGCCGGCTTGCGCAGGCCGGCGTGGACGCGGCCGCGCCGCGCGGGGTCGGTACCGGGCGCGGGGAGCGCCGCCTCGTCGACGGTCATGGCCGACAGGCTATCCAGCCTTGGTCCGGGCACCGAAGTGCGCCAGCACCATCGGGGCGACGTCGGCGATCGACCAGCAGCCGTCGGCCCGCTCCGGTGGCGCGTCGACGCCGCAGAACAGCAGCGCGCCGAGCGAGTCGACGCGGTGCAGCGAACCGTGGCTGCCGCCGCGGACGTGGGCGCGCCGGCCCCAGTCGGGGAACTCGTAGGCCGGCTCGGCCGACAGCAGGACGTCGCCTGAGGTCGGGCATGTCAGCGCCGCCCAGACGCGGGCAAGCGCATCGGGGTAGTGGTCGCAGCTCAGGACGCCGTCGGTGACGGTCCCCAGCAGCGTGTCGAGCTCACCGTCGACGCTCCAGCGCCGGCCGCGGACGTCGGCGATCTCGTCGCCCGGGGCGAAGGACAGCTCGCCGCGCTCGCCGGCGATCCGGCCGCGCCCGTCGCCGTCGCGCCACATGACGAGGTCGACGCCCTCGATCGCCCGCGCCGAGGCGACGACGCGCGGCAGGGCGCTCGTCCGCGGGTCGAGCAGGATGTAGATCATCGCCGAGCGCTGCGCCGGGCAGAGCGCGAGCTCGGCGAGCCGCCCCTTGACGCCCGACGGCTGCAGGACCTTCCAGTCGGCGAACGTCTCGGTGAGGTCGATCGTGCGCTCGACGTGCGAGTGCGAGTGATCGGCGAGGACGATCATCGCGTGCTCGTCGAGGAACGCGTCGGCGCCGCCGCCGGCCTGCATCACGCGCCACAGCTCGGCGTCGGCCTGGGCGATCGAGTGGATCTGCGCGTGCGGGCCGTACTTGTGCGAGTGGGCGTCGTTGTCGGGCAGCGACAGCAGGAGGAAGTCGAAGAGGTCGTGCTCGACGAGGTGCGCGCCGACGCAGCCCGCGTGCTGGTCGCGCATCCCCGGGATGCCCATCCGCGACCAGCAGCTCGTCTTGCGGCTCGCGAAGATGTCGGCGTAGAAGAGCTCCAGCGGGCCAAGCGTCGAGCGCTTGAACAGCTGCGACGCCGCGCGCGTGAGCGCGAAGTCCTTGGAGATCTCGTGCCCGTGACGGCCGCGGTAGATGAGGTACGTCGTGCAGGCGGTGCGCACGGCCTCCATGTCGTCGAGCGTCTCGAAGACCGTCTGGACCCCGGACGACAGGTGCGTCGCGTTCATGTTGAAGATCGTGTCGACGAGCTGGCGGTTGAGCCCGAACTTCCGCGACGCCGAGAACGACGACCCGTACTCGACGTAGCGCTCCTCCGCCCGCGAGTACCAGTTCATCGACGGGATCTCGTGCTCGTCCTGCAGCCGGCCCGTGGCGATCGTCGCCGCGCAGACGGGCGTCACCGAGGGGAACGCCGCGACGCATTCGTCGACGTACGTGCCGCGCTCGGCGATCGCGCTGAGCGCGGGCGCGGTGCCCGAGCGCATCGCGCGCTCGGCCATCGTCGGCTTCATGCCGTCGATGACGGTCACGATGAGCTTGGGAGGCTTGCTCACCGCAGGATGCGCAGGCCCGCGTACTTCTCGCCCTCGCGGCGGCGGCCCCCGCGCAGGAGGAAGGCGAAGAAGCCGAGGGCGAGAGCCGAGATCGGCGCGACGACGACGGCGAGGGCGGCCAGCACGAGCGCCGTGCCCTCGACGTAGACGGGCAGGGCGGCGCTCGCCTCGGCGTCCAGCCGCGCCCTCGTGCGGACGACGAGCGAGCGCGTCGCGGCACCGGCGAGGGCGGCACAGAGACCGCCGCCGAGCAGTCCGGGCCACCACAGGTCGTAGTGGTCGGCGATCGTCGCGGCGCAGAGCAGCGCCCCGAGGCCGATCCCGAGGCCCGACAGCGCCGATTCCAGCGGCCCCTCGGGCACGCCGCGGCGCTGCGCGATGACGACGATGACGACGACCACGACGACGGCCAGCAGCCAGGCCGGGGACTCGAGGAACGCGAACGGCGTGTGCTCGTAGTCGACCCCGACGTTCGCCGACGCGAACGCACCGGCCACGAGCGCGGGCAGAAACGGGCGGATGCCCGCCGCGCCGGCCAGCCCGGCGCCCTGGAGAATGTCGATCAGCAGTCGCACAGCGTCCGGTAGCGTGACGGCGATGACGATAGACGACAGGGACAGGCGGCCGGGCGGCGAACCCCGCCGGATGGCCCCCAAGCCCGGCGCTCGTCAGACGTCGCGCGACCTCGAGCGCTACGCCGGCCTCTTCGCCGCGCGGACCCGGGTCATGAAGTCCTCGGCGATGCGCGACCTCATGGCGCTCACCGAGCGCGCCGACATCATCTCGCTCGCCGGCGGCCTGCCCGACACGTCGTCGTTCCCGGCGGAGTCCTTCGCGGCGATCATGGGCACGGTCGCCCTGGACTCGACCGCGCGCTCGCTGCAGTACGGCCCGACCGAGGGCCTGGCGGTGCTGAAGACGTGCATCGCCGAGGTCATGGCCGAGGAGGGCATGACCGTCGACCCCGACGACGTGCTCGTGACGACCGGCGGCCAGCAGGTCATCGACCTCGTGTGCAAGACGCTGATCGATCCCGGCGACGTGATCATCGCCGAGGGGCCGACATATCCCGGCGCCGTGCCGACGTTCTGCTCCTACCAGGCCGAGGTCATCCAGATCAGCCTCGACGAGGACGGGATGCGCATCGACGAGCTCGAGGCGACGCTCGAGCGCCTCGACCGCGAGGGCCGCCGGCCGAAGTTCATCTACACCGTCCCGACCTTCCAGAACCCGGCCGGGACGACGATGTCGCTGCCGCGCCGCCGCCGGCTCGTCGAGGTCGCGCGCGAGCGCGAGCTGCTCGTGCTCGAGGACAACCCGTACGGGCTCATGCGCTACGAGGGCGACCCGCTGCCGACGCTCTACGCCCTCGACGGCGGCGACTTCGTCATCTACCTCGGGACGTTCTCGAAGATCCTCTCGCCGGGCGTGCGCCTCGGCTGGAGCGTCGGGCCGCGGCCGGTGCTCGAGAAGATGAACATCGGCAAGCAGGCGTCCGACCTCTGCTCGTCGTCGCTGACGCAGCTGTTCGTCGCCGCGTACTTCGCCAGCGGCCGCTGGCAGGACTACGTCCACTCGCTGCGCGAGATCTACCGCCGCCGCCGCGACGTCATGCTCGACGCGCTCGCCGAGTGCCTCGTGGGCGGGCGGGACGAATTCCGCTGGACGCACCCGCAGGGCGGCATCTTC
>DATJEE010000101.1:0-4368 GCA_035496995.1 Solirubrobacteraceae bacterium
GGGGCGGTCTCCGAACGCGGGGCCGGATGCCCCGCGGAGCACTCCCTCCGATGTCCTGCTGCGCACGCACACCTCGCCGATGCAGATCCGCGCGATGGAGGCCCAGCCGCCGCCGATCTACATCATCGTCCCGGGCCGCGTCTACCGGCCCGACTCCGACGCGACGCACACGCCGCAGTTTCACCAGATCGAGGGCCTGGCGGTCGACACCGACATCACGCTCGCCGACCTCAAGGGCACGCTGCTGGCGTTCGCGCGGGCGATCTTCGGCCCCGACCGCGAGGTCCGCCTGCGCCCGCACTTCTTCCCCTTCACCGAGCCGTCGGTCGAGGTCGACGTGTCGTGCTTCATGCAACACGTCAAGGGGCAGCGCTGCCGCGTCTGCAAGGACACCAACTGGGTCGAGATCCTCGGCTCCGGCATGGTCGACCCGAACGTCTTCGGCTATGTCGCCGACAACGGCTACGACCCCGAGAAGGTCCAGGGCTTCGCCTTCGGCATGGGCATCGAGCGCATCGCGATGCTCAAGCACGGCGTCCCCGACCTGCGCCTGCTCTACGACAACGACGCCCGCTTCCTGGAGCAGTTCGGATGAGGGTCCCGGTGCAGTGGCTGCACGAGTACTGCGCGCCGGACATCCCGGTCGGCGAGCTCGCGACGCGCCTGGCGATGACCGGCACGGAGGTCGACCGCATCGACCATCACGGCGTGTCGGCGCTCGAGCACTTCGTCGTCGGCAAGGTCGTCGAGCGCGAGCAGCACCCCGACGCCGACCGCCTCAGCGTCTGCGTCGTCGAGGTCGCGCCGGGGGAGAGGACGCAGATCGTCTGCGGCGCGCCGAACGTCGCCGCCGGCCAGACGGTCGCCGTCGCGCGGCCGGGCGCGGTCATGCCCGACGGCACGCGCCTGAAGAAGGCCAAGCTGCGCGGCCAGTCCTCCGACGGGATGATCCTCGCCGAGGACGAGCTCGGCATCGGGATGGACCACGCCGGCACGATGGTGCTCGACGACGGCTTGGACGCCGGCACGCCGCTCCTCGAGGTGCTGCCGCTGTCGACGGACGTCCTCGAGCTCGAGATTACGCCCAACCGGCCCGACTGCCTCGCCGTCTACGGCGTCGCCCGCGAGACGCACGCCGCGACCGGCGCCGCGCTCGCGCCCCCGCCGTGGGAGGACGACCCGGGCAGCTTCGACACCGCCGACATCGGCTGCGAGGTCGTCGTCGAGGCGACCGACCTGTGCCCGCGCTTCACCGCCCGCGCCTTCGAGAACGTGACGATCGGCCCCTCGCCGGCGTGGCTGAAGGCGCGCCTCATGGCCTGCGGGCAGCGCCCGATCAGCAACGTCGTCGACATCACGAACTACGTCATGCTGCTCACGGGCCAGCCGCTGCACGCCTTCGACCTCGACCGTATCGCCGGCGGCCGGCTCGTCGTGCGCCGCGCGCGCGACGGCGAGCCGGTCGTGACGCTCGACGGCCAGACCCGCATCGTCGATGAGGACGTCTGCCTCATCGCCGACGACGAGGGCCCGACCTCGATCGCCGGGGTCATGGGCGGCACGCGCTCGGAGGTCGAGCCGGCGACCACGCGCGTCCTCATGGAGGCCGCCGCCTGGGTCGGCCCGAACATCCACGCGACGTCGCTGAAGCTCGGCCTGCGCAGCGAGGCCAGCGCGCGCTTCGAGAAGGGCATCTCGCCCGAGCAGACGCTCGAGGCGCAGGCCGTCGCGACGACGCTCATGCTCGAGCTCACCGGCGCGACGCTCGTCCCGGGGACGATCGACGTCGGCGGGCCCGGCCCCGCGCCGCAGACGATCCGCCTGCGCGACAAGCGCATCGTCGGCCTGCTCGGCGTGAACATCACGCGCTCGGAGTCCTCGCTGCACCTCCAGCGCCTCGGCTTCGAGACCGCCGAGCGGCCCGACGGCCTCGACGTCACCGTCCCGCACTGGCGCCGCAACGACGTCACGCGCGAGGCCGATCTGATCGAGGAGGTCGCGCGTCTGCACGGCGTCAACGACCAGCTGCCCGCGACGCTGCCCAGCCGCCGCGGCGCCGTCGGGACGCTCACGCCGGCGCAGCGCATGCGCCGCCGGGCCGAGGACGTCCTCGCCGACCGCGGGCTGCTGGAGATCGTCGGCTGGAGCTTCGAGGCGCCCGCGCGCGACGCGCAGCTGCGCCTGCCCGCCGGCGACCCGCGCACGCGCCACGTCGTCATCGAGAACCCGATGAGCGAGGACCAGTCGGTCCTGCGCACGACGCTGCTCGGCTCGCTGCTGGACGTCGCGCGCCACAACGCCGCCCGCGGCCAGGGCGTGCGCGGCTTCTACGAGTCCGGGGCCGTCTACCTCGCCACGGGCGAGCGGCTGCCGCACGAGCACCGCGCGCTCGCCGCGCTCGTGCCCGGCGACGTCTTCGCCGCCAAGGCCTACGCCGAGGCGGTGCTCAGCGCGCTGCGCGTCGAGGCGACGTTCGCCGCCGCCGCCCAGCCGTTCCTGCACCCCGGCCGCAGCGCTGTGATCAGCGCGGGCGAGACGGAGATCGGCTGGGCCGGCGACGTGCACCCGCTCGTCGCGGCGGAGTGGGACCTCGACGGCGTCGCGGCGTTCGAACTCGACCTCGACGCCGTCATCGCGCACGCCGGCGCGATCCCCGTCTACGAGGACCTCACGTCGTTCCCCGAGCTGCGCGAGGACATCGCGATCGTCGTCGACGCCGGCGTCCCGGCGGCGGCGGTGCTCGACGTCGTGCGCGCCGCGGGCGGCAAGCTGCTCGCGCGCGCGGAGGTCTTCGACGTCTACCGCGGCGAGCAGATCGCCGCCGGCCGGACCTCGCTGGCGATCGCGCTGACGTTCCGCGCGCGCGACCGGACGCTGACCGACGCCGACGTCGCGCCCGTGCGCGAGAAGATCGTCGCCCGCCTGGCGGCGGAGCTCGGGGGTGAGCTGCGTGGCTGAGCCTCCGACGGTTCTCGTCGCCGGCGGCTCGGGCTACGCCGGCGCGCTCGCGGCGCGGCTCGTCGACCGCCACCCGGGCTTCGCGCTCGCCGCCGTGACGAGCCGCAGCGACGCCGGGCGGCCGCTGACCGACCTCTATCCCCACCACCGCGTCGACGCCGTGCTCGAGGAGTTCGACATCGACGTCCACGGCGACGTCGACGCCGCGATCGTCGCCTACCCCCACGGCGCGGCGGCGCCGGTCGTCGCGGCCCTGCGGGAGCGGGGCGTGCGCGTCGTCGACCTCTCCGCCGACTTCCGGCTGCTCGACCGCGACGCCTACGAGCGCTGGTACGGCCCGCACGGTGCGCCCGAGCTCTTCGGCTGCGGCGTCTACGGGCTGCCGGAGCTGTACGCCGACCAGATCGCCCGCGCGGACCTCGTCGCCAACCCCGGCTGCTATCCGACGGCCACGCTGCTCGCGCTCGCCCCGCTCGCGGAGGCGGGCACGATCGCCGACGTCGTCGTCGACGCGAAGTCCGGCGTCTCGGGCGCGGGCCGGACGCCGAGCGCGGCGACCCACTTCGTTTCGATGACCGAGAACGTCGTGCCCTACAAGGTCGGCGCGCACCGCCACATGCCGGAGATCGACCAGGAGCTCGCGCTGCTCGGCTCGCCCGTGACGACGACGTTCACGACGCACCTCATGCCGCTGGACCAGGGCGAGCTCGTCTCCTGCTACGTCACGACGAGCGAGCCGTGGGACCAGGCGCGCGTCGACGCCGCCTACCGCGGCTGGGCGGCCGACCTGCCGTTCGTCGACATCGTCGGCACGCCGCCGGGCGTGCGCGACGTGCGCGACACGAACGTCTGCGCGATCCACGCCGTCGCCGACGCGCGCACGGGCAAGGTCCTCGTCTTCGCGGCGATCGACAACCTCTGGAAGGGCGCGGCGGCGCAGGCGATCCAGAACCTCAACCTCATGTACGGGCTGCCCGAGACGACGGGGATCGAGGCCTGGTGACGGCCACCGGCTTCTTTCACTCGCGCTGGATCGACGCGCCCGGCCACGTCAGCGAGGACCCCGGCGGCGGCCTGCCGCTCGGCTTCCGCGCCGGGGCGATCGCCGCCGGGCTGCGGCCCGACGGCCGGATCGACCTCGGGCTGCTCGTCTGCGACGCCGAGGACGTCGTCAGCGCCGCGCGCTTCACGCGCTCGGGCGTGCTCGCCGCGCCGGTGCAGCTGTGCAGGCAGCGCTGCCGCCTGGACGGGCTGCGCGCCGTCGTCGCGAACTCCGGCAACGCGAACGCCGCGACCGGCCGCCAGGGGCTCGACGAGGCCGCGCGCTGCCAGGGTGCCGCGGCGATGGCCGTCGGCGTCGACGCCGAGCGCGTCGCGATCGCCTCCACGGGGGTCATCGGCGTGCCGCTG
>DATJEE010000102.1:0-17980 GCA_035496995.1 Solirubrobacteraceae bacterium
CGAGGAGACCGTGCAGATCCTCAAGGGCCTGCGCGACCGCTACGAGCAGCACCACAAGGTGCAGATCACCGACGAGGCCCTCGAGGCCGCGGCGGAGCTCGCCGACCGCTACATCTCCGACCGCTTCCTGCCCGACAAGGCCATCGACCTCATCGACGAGGCCGCGTCGCGCATGCGCATCAAGTCGATGACCTCCCCGCCCGTGTACCGGGAGCTCGAGGAGGAGATCGAGACGACGCGCCGCGAGAAGGAGGCCGCGATCGAGGCGCAGGAGTTCGAGAAGGCCGCGAACCTCCGCGACGCCGAGCGGCGCCTGACGCAGCGCAAGCGCGAGCTCGAGGAGCAGTGGGAGGCCGGCGAGGCCGAGACCCAGCGCCCCGCCATCGGCGAGGAGGAGATCGCGGACATCGTCTCGATGTGGACCGGCATCCCGGTCTTCAAGCTCACCGAGGCGGAGACCGCGAAGCTCATGCGGATGGAGGACGAGCTGCACAAGCGCGTCATCGGGCAGCAGGCCGCCGTCGAGGTCATCTCGAAGGCGATCCGCCGCTCCCGTGCCGGGCTGAAGGACCCGAAGCGGCCGACCGGCTCCTTCGTGTTCCTCGGGCCGTCCGGCGTCGGCAAGACCGAGCTCGGGCGCACGCTCGCCGAGTTCCTCTTCGGCGACGAGGACGCGATGATCCGCGTCGACATGTCGGAGTACATGGAGAAGCACTCCGTGTCCCGGCTCGTCGGCTCGCCTCCGGGCTACATCGGATTCGACGAGGGCGGCCAGCTCACCGAGGCGGTCCGGCGCAAGCCGTACTGCGTGCTCCTGCTCGACGAGATCGAGAAGGCCCACCCGGACGTCTTCAACATCCTCCTGCAGATCCTCGAGGACGGACGCCTCACGGACTCGCAGGGACGGACGGTCGACTTCCGCCACGCGATCGTGATCATGACGTCGAACATCGGCGCGTCCGAGATCGCCCGCAACACGCCGCTCGGCTTCGCCGTCAGCGACGACGAGACGGGCATCACGTACGACGACATGAAGAACCGGATCATGGGCGAGCTGAAGAAGGTCTTCCGGCCCGAGTTCCTCAACCGGATCGACGACGTCATCGTCTTCCACAAGCTCCAGAAGGACGAGATCAAGCAGATCGTCGACCTCCTGCTGCGGCGGATCCGCGAGTCGATGGCCGAGCGGGGGCTGCAGCTCGAGCTCACCGAGGAGGCCAAGGACCTGCTCGTCGAGAAGGGCTGGGATCCCGCCATGGGCGCCCGTCCGCTGCGTCGCGCGATCCAGCGCTACATCGAGGACCCGCTGGCCGACTTCGTCCTGCGCGCCGAGCTGACGCCCGGTGCCACGATCATGGTCGAGAAGGCCGCGCCCGAGGATGACCGCGAGGTCTCGCTGACGGTCGTCGAGCCGAAGATGGTGCCCGCCGCCGTCGGTGGCGGCGCCGAGGCCGCGGCCGGCGACGAGGACGCGGTCATCGACGAGCCCGGTGGCGCGCTCGACAAGCCGAGCGTCGAGGAGCCCGCCGACGACTGAGGACCGAGGTTCGCCGCGAGGCAGAACCAGAGCATGACCGGGGGCGGCCTGCGAAGGCCGCCCTCGCTCGTTGTCGCGCGGCGTGCCGGGGCGTCAGTCGAGCGTACGGCGCGCGGCGCCGAGGTCCACGTGCGTCTCCCAGCGGGAGATGCGCCCGCCGCGCACGGTCCAGACGTGTGCCGCCGCCCAGCGCAGCGGGTGATTGCCGCCGATCGGCGTCGCCTCGATCGAGACGAGCGCCAGGACGTTGTCGGCGTCGATCGGGACGAGCCCGTCGATCGTCACGTGCATCGCCTCGTAGCTCGTCTCCCAGCGGTCGACCCACTGCTGCCAGCCGTCGAGCCCGTGCAGCGCGGACTCCTCGGGACGCAGCGGATCGCAGATGAGCTCGATCTCGGGGTCGACGCTGTCCTCCCGCAGGACGGACAGCCCCCCCGCGTTCCAGCGTTCGTAGACACGGTCGGCAACCTCGGCAGCGGTGGGCACGGACCTCACGTTACGTGTGCGCGCAGCGGGCGTGGACGGCTGTCCTACCACGCGCGTTCGCGCCCGCTGTGCAATGCGACCGAACGATGTTCCGCCGCCTGTCACGCCCACGGGGCATGGATCTCCTGCGCTTTGCATCGCTGACTCAGCTGCACCCCCTCAGCACCGAGCAGCTCGCGCAGGTGGCTCCGTACGCGTCCGAGCGCATCATCCCCGCCGGGCGCCGGCTCCTGCTCGATGGCCCGTTCGCGCAGGAGCTCGTCTTCATCGCCGGCGGGCGCGGCGTCGTGCGCTGCGCCGGCGAGACGGTCCGCGAGCTCGGCCCCGGTCACGCCTTCGGCGAGCTCGGGCCCGAGCGCTCGGCCTATGAGACGGCGACGGTCACCGCGATCACGCGGCTGCGGCTCGTCGTCGTCAGCGGCCGCGGCATCCGCGCGCTGCGCGACGTCGCCCCCGCCACCGTCGAGGCGCTCATCGCCGCCTGCGCGGTCGAGCCCGCCGCGCAGGGCGAGGCGCCGCTGCCGGCGCGGCACCTGACGCTCGTGCGCTCCGCCGCGGCGTAGCCGCGCCACTAGCATCCGGCGGGTGACCGGCCGGCCCGCCACCCGCGTCGTCCATGCCGGCCTGGCGCCGGCGGCGCAGGGCGAGCCGTTCCTCGGCGGGCCGGTCTTCGCGGCGCCGTTTCACCTCCGCGGGGCCGCCGACGCGTCGCCCTACAACTACGGCCGCTACGGCAACCCCGCCTGGAGCGCCTACGAGGCCGCGCTCGGCGAGCTCGAGGGCGGCGAGGCCGTCCTGTTCTCGTCCGGCATGGCGGCCGTCACGGCCGTGCTCGCGACGCTGCGCGCGGGCGACGTCGCCGTCATCCCCGGTGACGCCTATCCCGGCGTGCGAGAGATCGCGGCAGCGCAGCTCGCCCCGCGCGGGATCGAGGTGCGCGTCGTCGCGACGGACGCCGCCGCGATCGAGGTCGCCCTGCCCGGCGCGACGCTCGTCTGGGCCGAGACGCCGTCCAACCCCGGCCTCGCGGTGCTCGACGTCGCGGCGCTCGCCGACGCCGTGCACGCCGCCGGCGCGCTGCTGGCCGTCGACAACACGCTGGCGACGCCGCTGTGCCAGCGCCCGCTCGAGCTCGGCGCCGATCTCTCGGTCGCGAGCGCGTCCAAGCACCTCACCGGCCACAGCGACCTCGTCCTCGGGTACGTCGCGACGACGGGCGAGCGCGCCGCCGTGCTGCGGACGTGGCGCGGCGAGACGGGCGCGATCGCCGGCCCCTTCGAGGCCTGGCTCGCGCACCGCTCGCTCGCGACGCTCGACGTGCGCCACGAGCGCCAGTGCGCGAGCGCGCTCGTGCTCGCGCGGGCGCTGGCGGAGCGCCCTGACGTCGCGAACGTCCGCTACCCGGGACTGCCGGCGCATCCGGCGCACGAGCTCGCGGCGCGGTGCCTCGGCGGGCGCTTCGGGGCGATCGTCGGCTTCGAGCTGGAGACCGAGGCGCGCGCGCAGGCGTTCCTCGCGGCCTGCGAGCTCGTCGCCGAGGCGACGAGCTTCGGCGGCGTGCACAGCTCGGCCGAGCGCCGCGCGCGCTGGGGCACGGACGACGTCACGCCCGGCTACATCCGCTTCAGCACCGGCCTGGAGGATCCCGCCGACCTCGTCGCCGACGTCTTCGCCGCGCTCGACGCGAGCGCCGCGGGCTAACCGACGCGGAAGCCGACTCCGAAGATCAGGCACGCCGCCGCGGCCGTGCGGTTGAGGTCCGGGCGCGCGGCGCCGGTGAGGAAGACCGTGCGATCACGGGCCTGCAGCGTGACCTGGAACAGCGAGTCGGCGAACTGCATGATCGGGACGGGCTGGTCCTTCGGGGCGGTGAACACGACGCCCTCGCGCGAGCTGCCGATGTCGCTGCCGAGCAGGCGCGAGACGTTGACGCCGCGCTCGTCGAAGGCGGTGAAGGTCACGAGCGTCTGCGTCGACTTGATGTCCGGCGTCGGATCCTGGTCGCGGCACTGCGCGTCGAGGCGGCCGATGCCGGGGATGATCGCCAGCGGCACGACGGGCCCGTCGGAGTTGTCGACCGCGCGGATGTACTGCGACAGCGACGTCGAGCCGCCGCGCATGACGTCCTCGACGAAGCGGCCGGGCAGGCGGCCCTTGCCGGGGCCGGCGGTCGCCATCGCGACGAGCTTGCCGGCCGAGCGCTTCAGCGAGGCGCTGGCCGAGACGGCGCTGTGGCCGTCGACGGCGCCGGCGTTGCGCGCGAAGTCCACCGCCGCCACCGCGGTTCCCGACAACGCGACGACGAGGGCGATGAGCGCGACGACCATCGCGGGTGACGGCATTCTCCGCCGCATGTGACTCGTACCTCCGTAAAGCGGCCGGGGCACCCTGCCGTCGGTCCGTCCCGAGAAGGTACCCCTCGCCGCCGACGGGTGCAGCAGAACATCGGTGGATTCGGTCCTGCCCACCCCGAACACGTCGGGGCCGCGCCCTACTCTCGCTGGATGGCACGCCCCGTCACGGTTCACGTCTGCTCGGCCTGCGGGCACTCCAGCGCCCGCTGGCACGGGCGCTGCCCGGGCTGTGAGGCGTGGAACACGCTCGTCGAGGAGCGCGCGCCCGCGCCGGGCGGCGCGAGCGGCGCCCGCGGGCGGGCGGGCGGCGGCCGCGACGGCGTCCCCGCGGGGCGGCCGGTGCGCCTCGCCGACGTGTCGACGGCGCGCGTGCCCCGCCTGCGGACCGCGATCGGCGAGCTCGACCGCGTCCTCGGCGGCGGCCTCGTGCCGGGATCACTCGTCCTGCTGGGCGGCTCGCCCGGGATCGGCAAGTCGACGCTCACGAACATGGCGCTCGGCAACCTCGCCGCCGCCGGGCACCGGACGCTCTACGTCTCCGGCGAGGAGTCCGCCGCCCAGATCCGCCTGCGCGCCGAGCGCCTGACCGGCGCGACGGCGGGCGCGCTCGAGGTGCCGGTGCTGGCCGAGACCGACCTCGACACGATCGTCGCGACGCTGCGCGCCGAGCGCCCCGAGGTCTGCGTCATCGACTCGGTGCAGACGATGCACGCCGCCGATCTCACCGGCGCGCCCGGCTCGGTCGGGCAGGTGCGCGAGACGGCGGGCCGGATCATGCAGGTCGCCAAGGCCGACGGCATCGCCGTCCTGCTCGTCGGCCACGTCACGAAGGAGGGGGCGCTCGCCGGGCCCCGCGTCCTCGAGCACCTCGTCGACTGCGTCCTGCAGTTCGAGGGTGAGCGCGAGCGCACGTATCGCACGCTGCGCGCGCTGAAGAACCGCTTCGGCTCGACGAACGAGGCCGGCGTCTTCGAGATGCGCGACAGCGGGCTCGTCGAGGTCCTCGACGCCAGCGCGCGGTTCGTCGCCGAGGCGACGGGCAAGCCGGGCTCGGTCGTCCTCGCGGCGATGGAGGGCTCGCGCCCGCTGCTCGTCGAGGTCCAGGCGCTCGTCTCGCCCTCCGAGCTCGTCCCGCCGCGGCGCGTCGTCAACGGCCTGGACCGCAACCGCCTCGCGCTCGTCCTCGCCGTGCTCGGCCGCCACGCGGGCGTCGGGGTCGGCAACGCCGACGTCTTCGTCAACGTCGTCGGGGGCGTGCGCGTCGAGGAGCCCGGCGCCGACCTCGCGATCGCGCTCGCGGTCGCCAGCGCGGCGCGCGGCGTCGCGCTCGCCGCCGCGCACCGCAGCGGCCCCGTGGCGTGCTTCGGCGAGGTGGGGCTGACGGGCGAGCTGCGCTCGATCGGGCATCCCGACCGGCGCCTGGCGGAGGCCGCGAAGTTCGGCCTGGGCGGCGTGATCACGCCCGAAACGGCGCCGACGCTGCGCCAGGCGCTGCGTGCCGTGCTCGCCTCGCCGGCCGCCGGCCGAGCCGCCGCCTGAACCCGGCCGGTATTCTGGCTAAGGACCCGCTAAAATCCCCTGGATGGTGCAGCGAGTGGGGGATGACACACACGATCTTGAGTCACGTCAAGAGCCCCGACTCGTCAAGGCACTGGAGATGGTCGCGCCCGGCACGACGCTGCGCGAGGGCATCGACAACATCGTCCACGCGCGCACCGGCGGCCTCATCATCGTCGGCGAGGTCGACGACCTGAACTTCCTCTTCTCGGGCGGCATCAAGCTCGAGATCGACTACACGCCGGCCTTCCTCTACCAGGTGGCGAAGATGGACGGCGCGATCGTCCTCAACGCGAACGCGACGAAGATCGCCGCCGCGAACGTCCAGCTCATGCCGGACCCGACGATCCTCTCGATGGAGACCGGCACGCGCCACCGCACGGCCGAGCGCGTCTCCAAGCAGACCGAGGCGCTCGTCATCGCGATCTCCCAGCGCCGCGAGGTCGTCTCGCTCTACGTCGACGGCGGCAAGTACATCCTCGAGGAGATCCCGGTCGTGCTCGCGAAGGCCAACCAGGCGCTCGCGACGCTCGACAAGTACCGCACGCGCCTGGACCAGGTGTCCACGCGCCTCACCGCGCTGGAGTTCGAGGGCGGCGCCACGCTGCACGACGTGCTCACGGTGCTGCAGCGCTCCGAGCTCGTGACGCGCATGGCCGTCGAGATCGAGCGCTACATCGTCGAGCTCGGCTCCGAGGGCCGGCTCATCGAGATGCAGCTCGAGGAGACGATGGTCGGCACCGCCGCCGACAAGGCCGCGCTCGTGCACGACTACCTCTCGGAGAACTCCGACGAGGCCTTCGCGGGCGCGCTCGACCAGATCGGGCGCCTGCCGCACCACGACCTGCTGGATTTCGGACGGCTCGCCGAGCTGATGGGCTACGACCGCAAGCTCAACACGCTCGACTACCCCGTCTCCCCGCGCGGGTTCCGCATCCTGGGCCGGATCCCGCGCCTGCCTAAACTTGTAGTGGCACAGATCGTCGCCGACTTCGGTGGGTTCGACGAGCTGCTGGCAGCGACCGACGCCGAGCTGGAGACAGTTGACGGCGTCGGTGAGATCCGCGCGAAGGACATTCGCGAGGGGCTGCGCCGCCTGCAAGAGATCAACCTTGTCGACCGGTACCTGCAGACGTAGTTCCAGCGCACCGAACGACCGACAGCAAGACATGGCCGGCCTGTGCCGGCGCCAACCAAGGAGGACATCATCCCCGAAGCCATCGAAGAGCAGCTGCTGGAGGATCTGGAGAGCCGTCCGGTCGAGAACATCGAGTTCGAACTCGGTGACAACGTCGTCTATCCGCACCACGGGGCCGGCCAGGTCCTGAAGAAGGAGCGGCGCAAGATGTTCGGTGAGGAGCGGGAGTACCTCACCATCAAGATCCTGCACAACGACATGACGGTGATGGTGCCGTGCGAGAACGCCGGAGTTGCAGGGCTGCGCCGCGTCATAGACGAGGCCACCGTCCGCAAGGTCCTGGACGTGCTCGCCGACGACATCTCGGAAATGCCCAAGAACTGGAATCGCCGGTTCAAGCACAACCGCGACAAGATCAAGACCGGCGACATCCTCGAGCTGGCGGAGGTCGTGCGCAACCTCGCGATCCGCGAGCACGAGAAGGGCTTGTCGACGGGCGAGAAGCAGATGTTCACCCGGGCGAAGAAGATCCTCGCCTCGGAGCTCATGTACGCGCTGGACAAGGACGAGGACGAGGCCGAGCAGCATCTCGACGACCTCCTTGCCGACAGCGCCGGGGCAACGGTGGCGGTGGCCAAGTAGCGCTCGCGCTCGTCGTAGCCGCGGGTCGTGGAGAACGCCTTGGGTCCGGGGGGCCCAAGGCGTTCGTCATGTTGGGCGGGCGCCCGATGCTCGAGTGGAGCATCGAGGCGCTGCTTCGCGTGGGCGAGGTCGAGACGATCGTCGTCGCCTTGCCGCCCGGTTGCGAGGCGCCGGCCGGGACGGTCGGGGTCACCGGCGGCGCGCATCGCTCGCAGTCGGTCCTGGCCGCGCTGCGGGCGGCGCCGGGCGATCCGGTGATCGTCCACGACGCCGCGCGCCCGCTCGTCTCGGCGCAGCTGTTCCGCGACGCGCTCGCCGAGCTGGCGGCGCATCCGGCCTGCGACGCGGTGGTCGCCGCCGCGCCGGTGACCGACACGATCAAGGAGGCCCGCGACGGCGTCGTCACGCGGACGCTCGAGCGCGCGGCGCTGTGGGCGGTCCAGACGCCCCAGGTCTTCCGCCGCGCCGCGCTGGAGCGCGCGCTGGACGCTCCCGAGGAGGTGCTCGCGGGAGCGACGGACGACGCCTGGCTCGTCGAGCGCGCGGGCGGGACCGTGCGCGTCGTGGCGGCGCCGCGGGAGAACCTCAAGGTCACGACGCCCGGCGACCTGCAGCTCGCCGAGATCGCGCTGCGCGAGCGCGGCTGACGATGCTCACCGACTACCACCTGCACCTGCGCCCCGACGACGTCAGCGCGACCGCCGAGGAGTACTACAGCCCGGCGAACGCCGAGCGCTACCGGGCCGTCGCCGAGGAGCGCGGGATCGCCGAGCTCGGCTGCGCGGAGCACGTCTACCGCTTCGCGCAGGCGCTGGAGGTCTGGGAGCACCCGCTGTGGCGCGAGAGCGCGCACGACGACATCGACGCCTACGCGGGCTTCGTCCGCGAGCAGACCGACCTGCGGCTCGGCATCGAGGCGGACTTCATCGTCGGCCGCGAGGACCGCATGGCGACGCTGCTGGAGGGGCGTGACTGGGACTACGTCGTCGGCTCCGTCCACTTCGTCGGCGAGCACGCGGTCGACCACGACGGCTACGAGGTCTTCGACCACCGCTCCCAGCCGCCGGACGAGCTCTGGCGCCGGTACTTCGTCACGCTCGGCGAGGCCGCGCGCTCGGGGATGTTCGACATCCTCGCCCACCCCGACCTCGTGAAGATGTGGGGGGCACGCCGGCCCGTGCCCGAGGGCGACCTGCGCCGCTTCTACGATCTGGCGATGGACGGCATCGCCGAGTCGCAGATCGCCGTCGAGGTCTCGACCGCGGGACTGCGCAAGCACGTCGGGGAGATCTATCCGGCGCCGGTGTTCCTGGAGATGTGCGTCGAGGCCGGCTGCCCGGTCGCGCTGTCGAGCGACGCGCACGTGCCGGGCGACGTCGGGCGCGACTACGAGGCGGCGCTCGAGCTACTAGCGCGGCTCGGCGTCGGTGAGCTCGCGGTCTTCGAGCGCCGCGAGCGGCGGCTGGAGCCGATCGGATGACGGTGCGCGTGCGGACGGGCCTGGGCTGGGACTCGCACCGCTTCCTCGCCGGGCGCCCGCTGATCCTCGGCGGCGTGACGTTCCCCGGCGCCGAGCTCGGCCTCGACGGCCACTCCGACGCCGACGTGCTCACGCACGCGGTCATGGACGCGCTGCTCGGCGCCGCCGGCCTCGACGACATCGGCGTCCACTTCCCCGACACCGACGGCGCCTACAAGGACGCGGACTCGATCGAGCTGCTGCGCTCGGTGGTGGCGACGCTCGCCGAACGCGGCCTCGCGCTCGTCCACGTCGACACGACGGTGCTCATGGAGCGCCCGAAGATCGGCCCGCAGCGCGCGGCGATCCGGGCGCGCCTGGCCGACGCGCTGGGGCTCGACGTGGGCGCCGTGAACGTCAAGGCCTCGACCGGCGAGGGGATGGGCTTCGTCGGGCGGCTGGAGGGCGTCGCGGCGCTCGCGGTGGCGACCGTGGAGGGCTGAGGGGGCGTCAGCGCAGGAGCTTGTCGTAGCCGTCCAGGCCGCCACCGGCGGCCGTCGCAAGCGCCGTGAGGCGCGTCTCGGTCGCGTCGACGTCGGCGTCTTCTAGCGCGATCCGGGCGACGGCGGCCCAGCCGTCGCCGCCGTACGGGCTCGGGCCGACGGTGACGTCGAAGCCGTCCGCGCGCAGCTCCGCGCCGACGCGCTCGGCGGCGTCCGCGTCGGGAAGCTGGAGTGCAACTGCGTCTCTGAGGGCATCGGCGGCGAGTCTACGGACGCGCGGCGGCGGCGCGGCGGGCGGCGGCGCGGGCGCGTGCCTGCTCGTGCTCGACCTGGCGGCGCAGCTCCATGAGCGACCGGCGCAGATTGCCGCGGACGGTCGGCGCGGCGACGTGCTCGGCCAGCCAGCCGGTGATCCCGGCGCCCGCCACGCCGTAGGACAGGCGCAGCTCGACGCGGGTGCGGTTGGGACCGGTGGGGCGTAGGCGCCAGCGCCCGCGCTGGTCCAGGCCCGTGACCGACGTCCAGGCGATGTCGCGCGGCTCGTCGTACTCGACCGTCTCGACGAGGCCGCCGACCTCGGCCGAGCCGACGCGCATGAGCGTCCGGTAGCGCGCGCCGAGCCCGCGGTCGGGCGCGGAGACGACCTCCCAGCGCGTCACGCCGGACATGAAGTGCAGCGTCTTCGCGGGGTCGGTGACGAACGCCCAGACGAGCTCGGGCGGCGCCGCGACGTCGATCTGCGCCCCGACCCTCATCCGAGGATCGGCAGCCGCCGCTCGGATGCCAGGGCGTCGAGCGTCTCCTGCATCGTCTGCGTGACGTGGTCGTAGACCTCGTCGACGTCCGGTTGCGCGCCGAACTGGTCGCGCAGGTGAATCGCCGGCAGGACCTCGATCGTGATCTTCGCGGGGAGCGGGACGTGGCCGAGCATGTCGCCGATGTTCAGGCCCCACGGGATCGCGATCGAGATCGGCAGGACCTTCAGCCGCAGGAGGCGGTCGAGGCCGAGGAGCTTCGAGAGGCCCTCGCCGCGGCTGAGGAACAGCGCCGTCTCCTGCCCGCCGACCGCGACGACGGGGACGATCGGGACGTCGTGTTCGAGCGCGAGCCGGATGAAACCCTGCCGCCCGGCGAAGTTCACGGTGTTGCCCTCCCACGACGGGCGGTGGACCTCGTGGTCGCCGCCGGGGTAGACGAGCAGGGCCGCCCCGGAGCGCAGCGCCTGCTCGGCGTTCTCCGGCGAGGCGGCGACGGTGCCCCACTTGCGCAGGAAGCCGAGGCCCGGCATCGACAGCACGAGGTTGTGCGCGAGCTGGTGAAAGCGCCGCTCGACGCCGAAGTACGTGCTGAAGGCGAGGATGAAGACGCCGGTGTCGGGCGTCATGTTGCCGCCCGAGTGGTTGCCGACGAGCAGGACCGGCCCCTCCTCGGGGATGTTGCCCAGGCCGCGGACCTCGCCGCGGAACCACAGGCTCGACGCAAGCCAGAGGCCCGGCAGGCTCTCGCGGATCCAGTCGGGGTCACGCTCGTCGAGGTCGGCGACCGGGACGCGCCCGCGGACCTGGCCGGCGACCGCCTGCACGAGCCGCTCGGCGAGCCCCGGCGACCGCAGCGGCTCGGCGGACCCCAGCGCGTCGTCGAGCGCCTCGGCGAGGTGGCCGTTGTGGGCGGCGGTGCGGGTGCCCGGCATGCCCTCGATTGTAGAAGGCGCTATGCGGCGTCCCGGGTGGCACGGGCCACGGGGAGCGGCGCGAGCGCGTCGACGCGCGCGAAATGGCGCTCCATGAGCCCGCTGGCCTGGGCCGCGCGCTCGACCTGCGGGACGTGACCGCAGCCGTCGAGGACGATCTGCTCGGCGGATGGCAGCCACTGGGTGACGTGGCGCCCGAACGCCGGCGGGATGACCGTGTCGTGCGAGCCCCAGACGAACAGCGCCGGCGGCTCGAGCTGCGACAGGCGCCCGTAGAAGCCGTTGGGCCCGAACGGGGCGTCGAGGTAGATGTTGCGGGCCGACGCGAGGAAGGCGATCCGCCCGCCGGGGCTCGCGTAGATGCGCTGGAACTCGTCGACGACGACGTCGGCGACGCTCGGATCGATGGCGTCGGGGTCGTGGAAGAGCGACCAGAGGTGCTCGGCGACCTTCTCGCGCGCGAAGCGGTGCGGCAGGAGCCCGAGCTCGGGCCGGATGACGCGCACGAGCGGGTGATAGGTCCGCTTGACGAACGCGACCGCCGGGCACAGGAGCGCGAGCGAGGCGACGCGCTCGGGGTGGCGCAGGCCGAGCTCGATCGCGACGCGGCCGCCCATCGAGTTGCCGGCGATGTGCGCGCGGGCGATGCCGAGCGCGTCCATCGTCGCCCGGACGGTGTCGGCGAAGTAGCGCGCGGTGTAGGGCGCGGTCGCCGGCTTCGAGGACGCTCCGAAGCCGGGCAGGTCGAGCACGTGGACGCGGTAGCGCCGCGAGAGCGCGGCGGCGGCGTCGAAGAACGAGCTCTTCGCGCTGCCGAGCCCGTGCAGGAGCAGGACGTCGGGCCCGGCGCCCATCGTCAGCGTCGAGATGCGCGCCCCGGGGACGCGGACCTCGTGGATGCGCAGCAGCGGCCGGCGGCCGTTCTCGAGGCGGAAGAGGCCCTCGAAGCCGATCGCGAGGTCGAGGTTGCCGCGCGCGTAGAGGCGGCGCTCGCTGAAGGCCTGGATGCCCGAGAGCTCGCCGCTGCGCAGCGCCATCCACGTCTCGGAGTCGGTCCCGATGACGACGTCCGGCGTGCGGTTCGTCGCGCCCTTGCGCGTGCGGGCGCCGTGCGAGGTGCAGCGGACCTCCCAGGTATGGCCGATGTCGCCGAGGACGATCCGCCACGTCGCGTCGAAGCCCGGATCGGCGCCGAGGTAGCGCTCGGGCAGCGAGCGAAAGCCCGCGTCCACCGCTGCCAGCCGTGCCGCGTGAGGAGTGGGGGCCGCCATCGTGGTGGGCAACCTACCCGCAGGGCCGGATCGTGGCACGTGTCACATGAACGCCATCGGACAGCGGCGGGCGCAACTTGACGTGTCGGGGGCTCGGGTAGGGTCAATGTGGATGCCCTCGACCGCGATTCGCCTGCACGACACCCGTTCCGGAGGCCTGCGCGAGCTCGTCCCGCGCGCCGACGGCCACGTCGGCATCTACGCCTGCGGGCCGACGGTCTATGCCCGCATCCACGTCGGCAACGCGCGGCCGTTCGTCGTCTACTCGCTGCTGAAGCGCTTCCTCGAGCACGAGGGCCTCACGGTGACGTTCGTCGCGAACATCACCGACGTCAACGACAAGATCTACGACGCGGCCCGCGAGCTCGGCGTCGCGAGCGCCGATCTCGCCGCCGAGATGGCCGCGCACTACCGCGCCGACACCGACGCGCTCGGCCTCGGCCGGCCCGACGCCGAGCCGCTGGCCTCCGAGACGATCGAGCCGATCGTCGCGCTGATCGGCGACCTCATCGAGCGCGGCCACGCCTACGCCGTCGACGGCGACGTCTACTTCCGCGTGCGCTCCGACGCCGACTACGGCTCGCTGAGCCGCCGCGCGATCGACGAGATGAACCAGGGCGAGGACGTCACCGGCTCCGATCGCAAGGAGGATCCGCTGGACTTCGCGCTCTGGAAGGCGCACAAGGACGGCGAGGACACGGTCTGGTTCGCGCCCTGGGGCCGCGGGCGCCCGGGCTGGCACATCGAGTGCTCGGCGATGGCCGAGGAGCTGCTCGGCGTGAACTTCGAGATCCACGGCGGTGGCAACGACCTCGTCTTCCCGCACCACGAGAACGAGGCGGCGCAGACGCGGATGGCCCGCGACGCCGAGCTCGCGCAGATCTGGATGCACAACGGCATGCTCCAGTTCGGCGAGGAGAAGATGGCCAAGAGCACCGGCAACGTCGCGCGGCTGCACGACGTCGTCGAGGAGTTCGGGCGCAACGCGGTCGTCATGCTGTTCGCCGGCGCGCACTACCGCCAGCCGATGGCCTTCGACGACATGCGGCTCATGGAGGCGCTGGCACGCGTCGCGCGCGTCCGCGACGCCGCCCGTGGCCTCGTCGACGGCCCGTCCCCCCCGGAGATGCGGCCGCTGCGCGACGCGTTCTTCGCCGCGCTCGCCGAGGACTTCAACACCGCCGCGGCGCTCGGGGCGCTGTTCGAGTGGATCAACGAGCGCCACCGGCGCCGCGACGAGCCCGTCGGCCGGGCCGATCTCGTCGAGATGCTGTCGATGCTCGCGCTGGAGAACCTCGCCGAGCACGGCAGCGAGGCCGGCGCCGAGGAGCAGGAGCTGCTGGAGGAGCGCGTGGCGGCTCGCAGGGCCGGCAACTACGCCGAGGCCGACCGCATCCGCGACGAGCTGCGCGCCCGCGGCTGGGAGGTCCGCGACGGACCGGACGGGCCCGAGCTCGTCCGCATCGAGCAGTGAGGTGATCCTCTACGGGCGCAACCCGGTGCGCGAGGCGCTCCTGGCGGGCCGGCGCCGGATCGAGGGCGTCTGGGCGACGGAGCGCGCGGCGCGCGAGCCGTGGCTGGCCGCAGCGGGGCCGCGGATCGCCCGGGCCGACGAGATCGAGCGCCGCTGCGAGTCGCCCGACCATCAGGGCGTATGCGCGGAGGCCGGCGGCTATCCGTACGTCAGCGCCGGCGAGCTGCTCGGGGTCGCCGAGCCGTTCATCGTCGCGCTCGACGAGCTGCAGGATCCGCAGAACCTCGGGGCGATCGCCCGCACCGCCGAGTGCGCCGGCGTGACGGGCCTCGTCATCTGCGAGCGGCGGGCGGCGGCCGTCACGCCGGCCGTGGCGAAGGCGTCGGCGGGCGCGGTCGAGCACCTGCGGATCGCGCGCGTGCGCAACATGAGCGACTTCCTCGGCGAGGCGAAGGCACTCGGGTGCTGGTGCTACGGGGCCGACGGCGCCGCCCCGACGGGCTACCTCGAGCCCGACTACAACGGCGGCGTCGTGCTCGTCCTGGGGGCCGAGGGGACAGGACTGCGACCGCGCGTCGCGAAGTCCTGCGATGCGCTCGTGGCGCTCCCGCTGCGCGGGCGCATCGAGTCGCTGAACGCCAGCGCCGCGGCGGCGGTGCTCGTGTACGGAATCTTGCAGCGCCGCCGCCCGGCTTGACAGGGCTTCATAACTCCGGGTAGGTTGGGGCCACTTCAGGGTCGACCTGAGGTCGAGGAAGGTATCGACATACGCAGTTGGCGCCCTGGGAGGGGACCGCCGCTGAGCACATCCGACCGCAAAATGGGTCGGGAAAGGACTGCTCGTGGCCCGCATCTCCCAGAAGTCTCACTCTCAGGTACAGGTTGATGATTACTTCCTCATCGCCCTGGCGAAGAGCGGGGACCGCACCGCGTACGACCGGATCGTCCGCCGCTACTACGGATTCGTCCGCCTGAAGGCGTCGTCGTACTTCCTGGCCGGCGGCGACGCCGACGATCTCGTGCAGGAGGGTCTCGTCGGGCTCTACAAGGCCGTGCGCGACTACCGCTCCGACCGCGAGTCGTCGTTTCGCAACTTCGCGGAGCTCTGCATCACGCGCCAGATCATCACCGCCGTGAAGACGGCGACGCGCAACAAGCACACGCCGCTGAACCAGTACGTCTCGTTTTCGGCGACGCCCGCGGGCGCCAGCGGCGACGGCGAGCCGACGCTCGAGGACGTCATCCCCGGCTCGACGGTCCACGACCCCGTCAATCAGGTCATCTCCTCCGAGGAGCTGCACTCGCTCGTCGGCTGCCTGTCGACCGCGCTCTCCGAGCTCGAGTCGCGCGTCCTCGCGCTCTACCTCGACGGGCGCCCCTATGAAGAGGTCGCGACGCGCCTGGGCTGCGACGCGAAGACCGTCGACAACGCCCTGCAGCGCGTCAAGCGCAAGGTCGGGACGCATCTCACGGCGCGCGCAGTCCTGAATTGACCCTGAAGGAGGGCGATACGGGGCGATAGCATCGCGGGCATGCTCGTACTCGCGGTCTCCACGGTCGACATCGTCCTCCTCGTCCTGCTCATCGTCGTCGCCGCGCTCGCGGCCGCGGGCTACGCCGGCGCCACGCGCCGGGCCAAGGCGGGTGAGCGCGCGCTGCTCGAACAGCTGCAGACCGCCGAGCGCGGCCTCGCACAGGCGCACGCCACCGACAAGGGCTGGGATCGCGCCCTGCTGGAGGCCGCCGCCCGCGACGCCGTCGCCGCGCGCTTCGGGAACGTCCCGATCAACGGCATGCAGCTCGTCCAGGTCATCGACCGGCCGGGCACCGACGCCGATCAGGCCGTCTTCCGCGTGGAGACCGGCGACGGCGAGGAGCACCGCATCACCCTCGGGCGCACGGGCGGCGTCTGGGGCGCCGCCTGATCGACGTTTCCACGTGAAACGGATTCACCCGCGTTGCGCGATCCCGGGTGAACGCCGCGCGGAGCGCATTGTGGTGCGATTCGCGCGGCCGCAGGGCTACATAAGACATCTCCGGAGCAGGCGGCGCCGAGAACGGATCCTCAGGCGCTGCAAGGGCGAAATGCCAGAGCTCAGGCTGTAGTAGAGGGTCAGGGCACACCACCGGGTGCCACCTCAATGCAAGTCGCCACGGTTAATGCGGTTTCACCTGGTGATAAATCGGCCGGCCTCAGCGCTTTCGCAGCTCCGGGTCCTCACCTACCGCCCGCCGCAGCGCCTCGTCGAAGCCGATCGGCTCGACGTCGAACAGCAGCGCGCCCGACGGGTCGCTGACGACCGTCGGCACCGCCAGGCCTTCGACGAGCGGCCGCGCTACCCCGGCGTCGACCGGCGTCACGAGCCCGATCCACAGCGACGAGAGCCACGGTGTGATGAGCGGAACGGGGATCCGCGGGCGCCGGCGCAGGCCGAGCACGGCGGCCATCCGATCGAGCATCTCGCCGTAGCTCAGGACGTCTGGGCCGCCGATCTGGATCTCGCGGCCGGTCGAGGCCGCCACCGCGGGCGCCGCCGCGAGGTAGCGCAGCGTGTCGTCGATCGCGATCGGCTGCGTCCCGTTCTTCAGCCAGGCGGGCGCGATCATCGCCGGGAGGCGCTGGACGAGGTAGCGCAGCGTCCGGTAGGACTCGCTCTGCGCGCCGACGACCATGCTCGCGCGGAAGTACGTCAGCGGCGGGCCGTGCTCGGCGAGCGCGAGCGCCGTCTCGTGGCGGCTGCGCAGGTGCTTGGACTGCGGGCGGTCGCCGAGCCCGCCGAGGTAGACGACCCGCCCGACGCCCTCCGCACGCGCCATCCGCGCGAACGCACCCGCGGCCGCCCGCTCGCTCGCGGCGAAGTCGCCGCTGCCGCCGCGCCCCATCGAGTGGATGAGGTAGTACGCGACGTCGACGCCCGCGCCGGCCCCGCGCAGCGTCTCGGGCGCGAGGACGTCGCCCTCGTGCAGTTCGATGCCGGCCCGCTCGAGCTCACGGGCGCGCGCGCTCGAGCGATCGCGCACCATCGCCCGGACCTCCCAGCCCTCGCGCTGCAGGGCCGCGGCGAGGCGGCCGCCGATGAAGCCCGTCGCACCGGTGACGAGCGCCCGGCCCGCCATCAGCGGTCGCGGCATGGGGCGAGCGCGGGCATCTGACGCCCACCGTACCCGCGCACGGGGCGATCCCATGCGGGGCGCGCGCCAACCTCGGTCGCGCGGCGCGCCCGCCGTCGCGTAGCGTGCACGCGTGACCCAGCTGCGTCTCGCCGAGCTGCTCGCCGGCCTGTCGGTGGTCGCCGACCTCGGGATGGGCGGCGAGCCCGGGGAGGCCGGGCGCGCCGCGCTCGTCGCGCTCGAGCTCGCCGCCGCCGTCGACGCGCCCGAGCCGGCCGACGTCTACTACACGACGCTGCTGCAGCACATCGGCTGCACCGCCTACGCCCACGAGGCGGCGACGCTGCTCGGCGGCGACGAGATCGCCGTCAAGCGCGCCGCGGTGCGCACGGACTTCGGCGACCCCCGCGACATCGTGCGCAACTACCTCCCGCAGCTCGCGCCGGGCGCGCGCCCGGCCACGCGCGTGCGCGCGGCCGCGACCGCGGCCGTCCGCGGCCGCGCGATCGTCCAGGGCTACAGCAGGGCCAACTGCGAGGTCGCGGCCCGCACCGCCGAGCGCGTCGGGCTCGGCGCGGGCGTCTCCGAAAGCCTCACCGACGTCTACGAGCAGTGGGACGGCAAGGGCGGCGCGCGCGGGCTGCGCGGCGAGGCGATCGCGCTCCCGGCGCGGATCGCGCAGGTGGCCGTCGTCGCGGCGCTGTTCTATCGGCTCGGGGGCGTCGACGGCGCCGTCGACGCGGTGCGCCGGCGGCGCG
>DATJEE010000103.1:0-3464 GCA_035496995.1 Solirubrobacteraceae bacterium
CGCACGAGCCCGCGCCCGCGTCGGCGGCCCCCGACGGCACGGTGCGCGAGCCCGGCCCGCCGGACGGCGGCGAGCCGCCGCCTCCGACCGTCCCGCCGGCGCCCGCGGCGGGCGACGAACAGGCCCCGCCCGCCGCGCCGCAGACCGCGCCGTCGCTGCCGGCGGTGCCCGCCCCGCCCGGCCCGACCGTCCCGGAGCTGCCCGCCGTCGCCGCCGCGCCGGTCGCGACGGGCGACGCCTCGCTCGTCATCACGCCGGCCGACCCCGCCGTCGGCGTCGCGGGACTCCCGGCCGTCGAGGCCGGCGCGACGCTCATGTTCCTCGCGACGATCCGCAACGAGAGCCAGATCGTCGACAACTACGACCTGCGCGTCGTCGGGCTGCCCGACGACTGGGCCGTCGTGACGCCCGCCGCGGCGTTCCTCGTCCCGCTTGGCTCCGGCCGCGGCGAGAGCGACGAGGCCCTGCGGATCGAGATCTCGCCGCCGCGCACGTACCGCTCGACCGCCGGCATCTGGACGTTCGAGCTGCTCGCGTTCTCGCGCACGACGGCCCAGATCGCCGCGCGCGCCGTCGCGGAGTTCGAGCTCAAGCCCTTCCAGGCGTGGTCGGTCGAGGTCGTGCCACTCGTGAAGGCCGGCCGCCTGCGCGCGCGCTACCGCACGGCGGCGCGCAACGACGGCAACGGCGAGCAGGAGCTGTGGCCGATCGCGATCGAGGACAGCGGGCGCATCAAGACGCGCTTCGCGACGGGCCGGCTCGTGCTCGCGCCCGGGGAGGTCGGCATCGACGTCCTCACCGTGCGCCCGCGCATCCCGCTCCCCGTCGGCCGGACGATCGAGCACCGCATCGGCGTCGACGTCATGCCGGAGGCGCCGCAGACCGGGCCCGCCGAGCTGACGGCGAAGGAGAAGCTCGCCGCGAAGGCCAAGGAGCAGGGGGCGACCGCCGCGAAGGGCGTGAAGGTCGGGCCCAAGGGCGTCACGCTCCCGAAGCTCCCCCGCCTGCCGCGGCCGCAGAACCTGCTCAAGAAGGTCAAGCTCGACCCGGCGGCGATCGCGCGACTGCGCAGCTCGGGCGACGCGGCCGGGCCGCTCACCGCGCGGCAGGTCGCCTTCCGCCAGAAGCCGATCATCCCGCTGTGGCTCATCGCGCTGATCATCCTGCTCGCGATCGCCGGCTACGTCATCTACACGCTTCTGCCGGACAAGACGCACGTGCCGCGGCTCGTCGGCGCCGGCGACACGTTCGTCGCCGAGAAGCGCCTGCGCGCCGCCGGCCTGGATCTCAGCCAGCCGACGCAGCGGCGCACCGATCCCGACCACCCGCCGGGCAGCGTCATCGAGCAGACGCCGTCGGCCGGGACGAAGGTCGACAAGGGCGACTCCGTGACGATCGTCGTCGCGTCGGGGACGACGAAGGTCGAGGTGCCGCGCCTCACCGGCCTCACGCGCGGCAAGGCCGACGAGCGCCTGCGCGCCGTCGGCCTCGCGCTCGGCGACCTGCAGCCCGCCGACGCGCCGGACTCGTGGGTCGTGCGCAGCCAGATCCCCGACGCCGCGCTCTCCGTCGCCCGCGGCACGACGGTGAAGGTCTTCCTGAAGAAGCGGCCGAAGACCCCCAAGGAGAAGAAGGCCGCCGCCGCCAAGGCGAAGGCCGAGGCCAAGGCGAAGAGCGCCGCGGCCGCCGCCAAGCCGATCAAAATCCCGGAAATCGCCGACAAGCCGTCCGCCGAGTACTCCACCGCGCTCGGCAAGCTCGGCCTCAAGGCGAAGATCGTGCCGGCGATCGGCGTGCCGAAGGGCAAGGTGCTCGCCGTGCTGCCGAAGCCGGGCGCGGAGGCGAAGAAGGGCGACACGGTCACCGTCCGCGCGGCCGCCGGCCTGCCGCCGATCGCCGTGCAGGGGCGGGCCTTCGTCCTGCTGCTCGACCCCGTGGCGGGCAAGGAGCTCGACCGCCTGCCGCCCGGTGCGGGCCGCGGCTTCGAGCCGTCGTTCGTCCCCGGGACCGACCAGATCGTCTATCGCAGCTCGACCACCCGGCTCGTCCTCACGAGCACGGGCTCCAAGCCCGCGCCGCGGACGCTCTACGACGGCCCCGACGTGCTCGAGCACCCCTCGGTCGGGCCCGACGGGCAGACGATCGCCGTCATCCGCCGCGAGGAGGGCGACGGCGACCTCTGCTTCGGCCGCCTCGACGTCGCCGATCTCGGCCACCTGTGCCTGCCCGACGACGGCTGGGACCTCGACGGGCGCATCTCCTGGCGCAAGGACGGGCGCGTCGTCCTCGTCCCCGCCCGCCGGCACGACAACCCGGCGGTGTTCGCGATCCGCCGCTACCAGGCGACGAAGCCCTTCGCGCTGGCGCCCGAGGAGTGGCAGGGGCGCACGGCGACGAACACCGACACGCCCGGCAAGGGCGTCCTCGCGGTTGCGTACTCGCCCGGGGGGACGCGGATCGCGGCGATCTCCAACCTCACGACCGACCGCTTCGAGGTCGTGCTCGCCGACGTCAACGACCTCGAGCTCGCCGAGCCGAAGGCCACGGGCGCCCCGGGTTGCGACGTCGCCTGGCGCCCCGACGGGCAGGAGCTCGCGGTCGTGGAGTCCGATCCCGGCTGCACGCAGCCGCTGGGCAACGTCGTGCGCTTCTCGATCGGCGCGCCGCTGAAGGCCGCCCCGGTCAAGACCGGCGGCAGCTATCCGAGCTACGGGCCGGGGCCGTGATGGCCTCCGACGGCTTCGGGCACGGCATCCTCGATGGCGGGCGCGTGCATCCCGACGTCACGGCGCAGATCGCCGCCGCGCGCGGGCGCGGCGCGCCGCTGGAGCCCGCCGTCCGCGCCGAGATGTCGGCCGCGCTCGGGCACGACTTCGGCGACGTCCGCGTCCACACCGACCCGCTCGCCGACGCGCTCGCCCGCTCCGTGCAGGCGCGCGCGTTCACGACCGGCGCCGACGTCTTCTTCGGCGCCGGCGAGTACGCGCCCGCCTCGGCGCAGGGCCGCGGCCTGCTCGCGCACGAGCTCGCGCACGTCATCCAGCAGCGCGGGACGCCGACCTCCGGGGACCTGCGCGTGTCCGAGCCCGGCGACGCGCTCGAGCGCGAGGCCGAGCGCGCGGCGGGGTCGCTCTGACGTCGGGCGCCGCGCGCGGACGAACCCGAGCGCTTGCGGGGGACCGGCGTCTCCAGCATCGATGAGGAAGACGGGTTCGGGCGTGGGTGGCGCTCATCCAAGGGGGTGCGCCGGATTGTCGTCGTTCCCGCGAGCGTAATCCGGCGCACCCCCGCGAATGAACCCGGTTCCTCGTTGATGCAGGACGCGCGTCGTATCTGGCCGCCGCCCGAGGCGACGACCGCGAGTCCCTACCCCTCCTGGATCCCGCCGCCTCCGCCGCCACCGGAGGGTGGCGGGGGCGGGGGCGGTGGGGGCGGCTTCGTCGAGCTCGGCGGGGGCGGGGGCG
>DATJEE010000104.1:0-13795 GCA_035496995.1 Solirubrobacteraceae bacterium
CGACGGCGCCGTCGACGTCCGCGCAGGCCGACCCGTCGGCCGCGCAGCGGCGCCACTGGTAGGCGTAGCCGACGGTCTCGGTCCCGACCCAGGCCCCGCGCGCCGCGGTGAGCGTCCGGCCGACCCCGGCGCCGCCGGAGATCTGCGGCGCGCCGAGGTTGCGCGGGGGCGCGGCGACGACCGCAGCGGTCGGCGGCGTGAAGGCGCCCGTCTGGCCGCCCGCACTCGTGCGGACGACGCGCGCGCGCAGCGTCAGCCCGATGTCGGCGGCGCCGAGGACGTAGCTCTGCGCCGCCGCGCCCGGCACGATCGTGCAGTTCGCCCCGGCGCCGTCGCAGCGCCACCACTCGTACGTCGTCTGAAAGACGATCGGCCCGATCCAGACGCCGTCGACGGCGGTGAGCACGTCGCCGTCGCGCGCGGTCCCGGCGACGGTCGGCGCGACGACGTTCACCGGCGGGTTGGTCCCGACGATGCCGGTCTGCGGCGAGGCCTGCGAGGTCGCGCCGGCGCCGTTGGAGGCCGTCACGACGATCCGCAGCGCGAAGCCCGTGTCGGCCGTCGAGAGCATGTACGTCGTGCCTCGCGCGCCGGCGACGTCCACGCAGGCCGTCGGCGACGTGCAGCGCTGCCAGCGGTAGGCGAGCGTCATCGGCTGCGAGCCCGCCCAGCCGCCGTCGGTCGACAGCAGCGTCGCGCCGTCGCGCAGGCCGGTGTCGGGCGAGACGGACGGGGCGACGAGGCTGCGCGGCGGGGCGAGGGCGACGACGGCGCTCGGCGCCGACGCGATGCTGTCGCTCCCCGAGCCGTTGACGGCGGTGACGACCGCGCGCAGCGTCGCCCCGCGGTCGGCGGCATCGAGGACGCGGTCGGGCCCGACGGCCCCGGCGATGTCCGCGCAGTTCGCCCCCGCGCCGTCGCAGCGCTGCCAGCGGATCGTGCGCGTCAGCGGGGTCGTCCCGCTGAAGACGCCGTCGCTGCTTGAGAGCGTCGCGCCCTCGATCGCCGTGCCGGTGAGCGTCGGGGCGGCGGTCGCGTGCGGGGCGGCGGGCGCGACGAGCCCGGCCGGATCGCCGGCGGCGGCGAGATCGCTCGTCGCCACCCCTCCCCCGCCCGCGTTCAGCGCGCCGACGCGGACGCGCATCCGCGAGCCGACGTCGCCGGAGCCGAGGACGTACGTCGTCGCCGTCGCCCCGGCGAGGTCCGCGCAGGTCGCGACGAGCGCGTCGCAGCGCTGCCACTGGTACGTCAGCGCGATCGGCGTCGTCCCGCTCCAGGAGGTCGCGACGGTGAGGGTCTGGCCGTCGCGCAGCGTTCCCAGGATCGCGGGGGTGGCGTCCGGGGTCGGCGGCGCGGCGAGGATCACCGGCGACGGCGCCGACTGGGCCTTCGTCGCGCCGAAGGCGTTCGTCGCCGTCACCTCCATCCGCAGCGTCTTGCCGAGGTCCGCCGCGACGACGCGGTACGTGCTCGCGATCTCGCCGCTCAGCGGCGTGCAGGAGGCGCCGGTGGCGTTGCAGCGCAGCCACTGGCGGTCGAAGACGAGCGGCGCGCTCCCGCCCCAGCTGCCGAGCGTCGAGCTGTAGAGCTCGCCGTCGCGCGGGAGCGCCGCCGAGATGTCCGGGAGGACGAGGCTCACCGGGACGCCGCCGGTGACCGTCGCCGTCTGCGCCGACGGCACGGTCGTCGAGCCGCCGGCGTTCGAGGCGGTCACGGTCGCGCGGACGGTCGTGCCGACGTCGGCGGCGGCGAGGCGGTACGTCGCGGCGCTCTCGCCGGGGATCGCGGCGCAGGTCCCGGCGCTGCAGCGCTCCCAGCCGTAGGCGTAGGCGATCGTCGGCGTGCCCTTCCAGGTGCCCTGCGTCGCGGTCAGCACCTGTCCCTCGCGGGCGGTGCCGGAGACCGCGGGGGCGGCGGTCGAGCTCGGCACGGCGGGGGCGACGACCGCCGTCGCGGCGGAGGTCGCCTGCGTCGTGCCGTCGGGGTTCGTCGCCGTGACGACGGTGCGGATCGTCGAGCCGACGTCGGCGCTCGTGAGCGTCAGCGTCGTCCCGGTCGCGGCGAGGTCCGTGCAGGCGCCGAGCGGCGCGCAGCGCTGCCAGCGGCGGGTCGTGGCGATCGTCGCCGTCCCGCTCCAGGCGCCGTCGGCCGCGGTGAGGATCAGCCCGTCGATCGGCGTCCCGCTGATCGACGGGTCGGCGGTCTTCTGCGGCGGGACCTTCGGCCCCACCGTCGCCGACGCCGCCGACGAGACGGTCGCCGACGCGCTGACGTTCGTCGCCGTCACCGCGACGCGCAGCGTCGCGCCGATGTCGGCGTCCGTCACGACGTAGGCCGGGGCCACGGCGCCGGCGATCGGCGTGCACGATCCGCCGCCGGCGTCGCAGCGCGTCCACTGCCGCGCGTAGGTCATCGGCGTCGTGCCGGTCCAGGTGCCGGTCGTCGAGGACGTCAGCGTCTGGCCCGAGCGGGCGGCGCCGGTGACCGCGGGGAGCGTGCTGTTGACGGGCGGCGCGGGGTCGACGACGGCCGTCTGGACCGATGTCGCGACGCCGGTGCCGTCGGCGTTGTGCCCCGTCACCTCGACGCGGATCGTCGCGCCGACGTCGGCGCTCGTCAGCGTGTAGGTCGCCGCGCCCGCGAGGCCCGCGCAGGAGGCGCCGGCGGCGTCGCAGCGCCGCCACAGGCGGGTGAAGGTAATCGGCGCCGTGCCCGACCAGGTGCCGTCGGTCGCGGACAGGACCTGGCCGTCGCGGGTCGTCCCCGAGATGACCGGCGGCGCGCCGGCGCCGTTGACCGGCGGCGCGAGCGGGGCGACGATCGCCGTCGCCGCGGAGCTCACGCTCGCCGCGCCCTCGAGGTTCGTCGCGGTGACCGCGACGCGCAGCGTCTTGCCGACGTCGGCCGCGGCCGCGACGTACGTCGCCGCGTTGGCGCCGGCGATCGGGGCGCAGGCGGCGCCGGTGTCGTCGCAGCGCTGCCAGGCGCGCACGTACGTCAGCGGCGCCGTGCCGCTGAACGTGCCCGTCGTCGAGGTCAGCGTCTGGCCGGCGCGGGCGGTGCCGCTGATCGCGGGCAGCCCTGTGGCCGCCGGCGCTGCGGCGTCGGCGGGCACGGCAAGGAGGCCGAGCATCGCGCCGGCGGCGAGCAGGGGCCGTAGTGCTGACGGAAGGCGCATCGGCCCCGTGATCGGCAGCGCGGCCGAGAACCTGCGCGTCGCGTGCGCGGGAAGAGGATGCGGGCACGGGCCGCCCGCTCAAGAATGCGCGCGCCGGTCCGACTACCGGGCGGATGATCGAGTCGACACAGGCCGCCTCGGCGGCGACGAACGCCGGCACGACCCCCACGCGGGCGGCCGCGGTGCAGGGCGTCAAGAGCTTCGCGAGCGTCCTGGCGAAGTCCGCGAACACGGGGTCCTCGACGGCGACCACGACGACCGAGACCCCCGCGCGACCCGACGGCGAGCAGACGAAGAAGGTCGCCGGCCATCCCTTCGCGCGGATCGTCAACGGCGACGACAAGGGCCTGTACCTCAACCAGCTCGCCGGCAGCCCGCGCGTCGGCAAGGTCTTCAAGCTCGTCGAGCGCGCCGACCACGTCTTCCACGTCTACGGCACCGGCAAGGACCGCGTCATCGTCGAGGTCAAGGCGAAGACCACGCCGGACTCGACGACGACGACGACGACCTCCTGAGCGGCCCTACTCCGTCCGGCGCAGCTCCGTGCGGTCGAGCTTCGTGATCGTCAGGAACACGACCGTCCCCATGATCGCGCTGAGGAAGATGAGGCTCGTCACCGTCGTCCCCAGCGCGAGGCCGCCGTCGTGGCGAGTCTGCGAGAGCTCGTCGCCGATCGAGGCGCCGAGCGGGCGCGTGAGGATGTAGGCGATCCAGAACGCGACGATCGGGCCCAGCCGCAGGACGCGGTGGGCGAAGAACACGAGCGCGATCGCGCCGCCGAAGATGAGCGCGGACTTCCAGTAGCCGACGGCGAGCTTCTCGGCGAGCAGGTCGCCGGCCGCCGTGCCGAGCGCGAAGGTGAACAGCACCGTCAGCCAGTAGAAGAACTCGCGGCGCGTCGTGACGATCGTGTGGATCGAGAGCGTCCGCTCGAACGCGTACCAGACCGCGAACGTCAGGATGAGCGCGATCGAGAACGCGATCGTGCTCGTCGTGAGGCTGACGCCGAGGTTCTCGACCATGTTGTCGGTGATGAGCGTGCCGACGACGCTGATCCAGACGACCGCCCACCAGTACACGGCGGGCACGTACTTGCGCAGCCGGAACTGGAAGACGAGCGAGATCGCCAGGACGCCGCTCATGAGCCACGTCGTGTTGCTCAGGCCGAAGCCGAGCGTGTCGTTGAGGTAGTCCGCGAACGTCTCGCCCACGGTCGTGCACAGGATCTTGATGATCCAGAAGTAGACGGTGACTTCCGGAACCTTGTTGAGCATGGTTCTCGCGCCGCCGGAGATGCCCCGGCTCGCGGTGGTTGCGCCGATTGATGCCATGCGACGCGAGTATCCGCAGGCGGCCTGAAGACCTCCTGACCGGGAATGTGCCGTTGGACGAACGTCCGGTCAGGTGACACCCGCCCGCGCGCGGGCATCGATGACGACGGTCGTCAGCGGCAGCCCGAGGTGCGCGACCCGGCGGGGGAGGTCGATGTGCAGCCGTCGCGACACCCCGCGCGGCGTCACCGCAAGGATGATCTCGTCGTAGTCCCCGGCGTTGATCGTCTCCTCGATGGCGTCCATGGGGTCGTGCCGTCTGGAGACCGAGCCCTCCGTCGGGCGCCGCGCCGCCGCCTCGACGAGCGGCAGCGCGCGGGCCAGCGCGCGCTCGGCGGCGGTCATGGCCTGGCGCACCTGCGCGGGCGGCCAGCCGACGGGCGACGGGTTGGGGACGAGGACGTGGAAGAAGGCCGGACCGCGCTGCGCTCGATCGCGGATCGCGTCGAGCAGCGCGGGGGTCGTGGGCGTCCCGTGGGCGACCACGAGGACGTGTGCTGGGCTGGCGAATTCCATTGAGGAACCCCCCTTCTGGCCGTTGTCGTCCATCGTCTCACCGGCCTGGTCCTGCGTCCACCGTCGCGTAGGCTGCAGCTCGATCGTGGCGCGGCTGGACGGAACACTGATGGCGGCGGTGCTCGGGCTGGTGATCGCCGGCTGCGGGGGCGCCGGCACGCCCACGACCGCGACGAGGACCGCGGCCACGAACTCGACCGCCGGCACGACATCGACCGCCGCCGCGCCCGGCACCGGCGTGCGCGTGCGCGGCGCCGACTACGTGCTCGACCTCGAGCCCGGCTGGAGCGACACGACGCTGAAGCGCAAGCGGGTGGCGGCGGTCGACCGCGTGATCTCCAGCCGCATCCCGCCCGCCGTCGCGGAGATCGCACTCCTGCGCGCGCCCGCCGGCGGTGCGGGCACCGCCGCGCGCCTGCAGGCGCAGGCGCGCAGCGAGATCGCCGGCGTCCACGCGACGGCGGTCACGCGCAAGCGGCCGCTCACGCTCGACGGCGCACGGGCCCTCACCTACCAGTACCGCGGCAAGAGCCCGGCGGGCGCCCTGATCCAGGCCCGGCAGGTGCTCGCCGTCCACGGCGGGCGCATGCACATCATCACGCTCGTCGCAGCCCGTGCGCAGTTCGCGGCCGCCGACACCGCGCTGGGCACGATGCTCAGCAGCTGGCGCTGGAAAGCGGCCTCGGGCTAGCGATCTAGTTGTCCAGGCCGTCGAGCGGCAGGGTCTTGCCCTTCGCCACCGCGCGCCCGTCGCCGCAGGTGAACGTCATGCGGCTGCGCAGCCGGAACTGCGCGGCGCCCGCACCGGCGAACGAACCGCGCGGCGCGCGGACCGACGCGCGCCGGATCAGCGCACCGGCCGTGCGCCGGTCCGCCAGCCTGACCGTGCGGTAGGCCACGCCGGCGGGCTCGATCCGCCGCCACGCGGCGCCGGCGCCCGCGCGGCGCTCGAACCAGATGCGGTCCGACACCCGGATGATCTCGGCGTCACAGCGGTAGTGGACCGACGACGAGCCCGCGACGTCACCGCCCGCGTCGCCGGCGGTGAGGTCGGCGGCGATGTCGAAGCGCACGAACGACCTCGGCGGCGCCGTCGCCGCCGAGGCGACGGCGCAGCACGCCGCCGCGACCGCGAACGCGACGGCGATCCCCGCCCCGATGCGGTGCCGGAGGCTCATTTCGGCGGAAGCGACTGCGCGTGGGCCGCGCCACGGCCGATCCAGCGGGCGAGCTCGTCGTCCGCGGCGACGTGCGCGGCGGCGACGACGATGAAGCCGCGCATCGTGCGCCTGCCCATCTCCATGAGCCGCACGCCGGGCTCCTCGAGGGCCTTGTCGCCGTCGTCGGGGGCGACGCGCACGAGCAGGTCGTCGCCCATCGTCCCGCACGCCATGTTGCCGCCGAGCATCCAGCCGACGCCGCCGAACATCTTGCGCTCGGTCAGCCCGTCGCGGTCGGCCAGCACCGCCCGGATCCGCGCCGCAAGCTCCTCGGAGTACGGCATTAGTCGTGGCCGCGGGCGGTGCCGCCGTAGGAGCCGAGGTCGGCGAGGAAGGCGAGCACGACGATGAACCACTCGAAGCCCTTCACCTCGTGCGTGCCGGTGTCCCAGACGATCACGTAGGCGAGCGTCGTCCAGGGCAGGAGGAAGAAGCCGAGGAGCGGCAGCAGCAGGCTGTCGAACGCCCGGCTGATCATGTTCGTCAGCAGCGCCACCGCGACGAGCGCGAGCCGCGGGGAGATGAACGCCAGGAGGACCGCCAGGCAGGGCACGCGCGCAACGCTACGCCGACGGCGCCTCCGCGTCGACGCCGACCTCGCGCAGGCGATGCGTGTCGACGTCGTAGATGAAGCCGCGCACGCGGTCGGCGTGCAGGAGGAACGGGGAGCGGCGGACGCGCAGGATCGACTGGCGCACGTCGGCGTCGACATCGGTGAAGGACTCGATCGCGAACGCCGGGGCCAGGCCCGTCGCCGCCTGCAGCTCGGCGCGGAAGCCGTCGTCGGTCAGCGACTGCATGCCGCAGTCGGTGTGGTGGATGAGCATGACCTCGCGCGTCCCGAGGCGCCGCTGGGAGATCGCGAGCGAGCGGATCACGTCGTCGGTGATGACGCCCCCGGCGTTGCGCAGGATGTGCGCCTCGCCCTCGTGGAGCCCGAGCGCCTTGAAGACGTCGAGCCGGGAGTCCATGCACGTGACGATCACGAGCCGGCGCCGCGGGGCGATCGGGAGGTGCTGTGCGGACAGGCCGCCGGCGAAGGCCGCGTTGTTGGCGACGAGCTCGTCGATGACGTTCATGCCCGCGGACCCTAGAGGTCCCGGGACGGTTGGCATTTGCCCGCTCCCCCGCCGTGACATAGCCTCGCCGCTCGGTCTGCGTCCTCGGGAGGTCTTGAAGTGCTTCGACGTTCGGTTCTCATCGGCTTGGTTGTAACGGCGGCGGTCGGGCTCGCCGCCTGCGGCAGCGACAAGAAGAGCGACTCCACGTCGACGCCTGCGGCGGCACCGCCCGCGGCGACGACCCCGGCGGCCTCCGCCGGCACAACGCTCCAGGTCGCCGCCGACCCGAGCGGCCAGCTCGCCTACGACAAGAAGTCGCTCACCGCGAAGGCCGGTGACATCACGATCGAGTTCACGAACGACTCGCAGATCCCGCACAACGTCACGATCGAGCAGGGCGAGAAGGAGGAGGGCGCGACCGACACGATCCAGGGATCCAAGACGTCGAAGTCGTTCACGCTGAAGGCCGGCACGTATTCGTTCTACTGCACTGTCACCGGCCACGAGGCTGCGGGCATGAAGGGGACGCTCACCGTCCAGTAGCTCGCGGGCCGCTAGCGCATCGCCGACCGCTCCTCCGTCAGATGCTCGAGGATCAGCCGCGTGACGGCCTCGGGCTGCTCGGCCGTCGCGAGATGGGCGGCGTCCGCCAGCAGTTCCAGGCGCGCGCCGGGGATGCGGTCGGCGATGAGCCGCTGGTGCTCGGGCGGCGTCGCCGGGTCGCCGGCGGCTGCGACGACGAGCGTCGGCGCCGCGATGCGCGGCAGGTCGCCGCGTAGGTCCATCCGCTCGATCGCGCCGCAGCAGGCGGCGTAGCCGGCCGGCGGCGACGCGACGAGCCACGCGCGCACCACCGCGCGCACCTGCGGGTGCGCCGCGGCGAAGGCGGGCGTCAGCCAGCGGTCGACGACGCTGTCGGCGACGGGCTCGGTCGTCCCGGCGGCGAGGACCGCGGCGGCGCGATCGGCCCAGGCGGACGCCGGCGCGTGGTGCGCCGACGTGCAGAGCAGGACGAGCCGGTCGACGCGCCCCGGCGCGCGGGCGCCGAGCCACATCGCGACCATCGCGCCGATCGACAGGCCGCAGTGGTGCGCGCGCTCGATCCCGAGGTCGTCCATGAGCGCGAGGACGTCGCCGGCGAGGTCGGCGATCTCGTAGGGGCCGGGCGGCACGGGCGAGCGGCCCTGGCCGCGATGGTCGAAGCGCACGACGCGAAACCGCTGCGCCAGCGCCGGGACCTGGGCGTCCCACATGCGGACATCCGTCCCGAGCGAGTGGCCCAGCAGCACGACCGGCGCGTCCGCCGGCCCCGCGATCTCGTGGTGCAGCGAGCTCATGACCCCATATCTTCGTGCCGATGGACGACGACCCCGGCCCCAGACCCATCAGCGACGAGCTCGAGGAGTGGCTGGAGGGCGAGGCTCCCAACACGCTCGGCGGCCTCATCGACGTCTTCGGCGAGCGGAGCTTCGCGATCATCTTCGCGCTGCTCATGGCGCTGCCGGCGCTGCCGCTGCCGACCGGCGGCGCGACGCACGTGCTGGAGGTCATCACCGCGCTGCTCGCCCTCGAGCTGATCGCCGGCCGCCGCGAGATCTGGCTGCCGGAGCGCTGGAAGCGCCTGGAGCTCGCGACCCCCGCGCGGCGGAGGATCATCACGACCCTGCTGAAGCGCATTCGCCAGCTCGAGCGCTTCTCGCGCCCGCGCGGGACCTGGCTCTTCGGCCACCGCCTCAGCGGCGTCGTGTTCGGGCTCGTCGTGCTGGTCTTCACCGCCACGGCGTTCCTCGCCCCGCCGTTCTCCGGCCTCGACACGCTGCCGTCGATCGGCGTCGTCGTGCTCGCCGTCGGCGTGTTGCTGACGGACTACGTCCTGGCGCTCGCGGGGACCGTCGTCGGCGCGCTCGGGATGATCGCCACCATCGGGTTCGGCAGCCTCGTCGTCAAGGCCGGCAAGAGCCTGTTCTGAGTGTCCGCCTCAGCGGACGAGGTTCTCGGCGATCGCGATCCGCTGGCGGCACTCGCGCGCGACGTCGGACAGGCGGTTGTGCGCGCCGGTCCCGGCCTCGAAGGCCAGGCGCTTGAACGTCTCGTCGTCGATCGCGCGCATGCCCGCGGCGACGCAGGCCTTCGCGCCCGGCTCGATGCCCTGGGCCCGCCGCAGCGAGACCTCGAACTCCGACCGCAGCAGGCCGACGGACAGATCGGTGACGCGCCACGCGCGGCCGTCGCGCGCGAGCGTCAGGGCGCCGCGCGCCCCGTCGTGGTTGCCGCCATGGATCGCGACGACGGCGGTCGCGCGGCCGTGCCTGACGTGGACGCCGGAGACGTCGACCGACAGCGCCTGGCTGATCTGCTCGCCGCGCTCGCCCTCGACGCGGTGGCAGCTGCCGACGTCGCCGTAGATCCGGGCCAGCAGCGCGGGCGTGAGGCTGCCCTCGCAGACCGTCCGCGGATCCTGGCTCGTCAGGCCGGCGACGAGCACGCCGCGGATCGCCCGCTCCTCGCCGTTGCCGCACGCCGTGAGCACGAGCGCGGCCGCCACGATCGCCGCGGCGACCGCGATCGGAGACCTGCGCTGCTGGCAGACGGAGCGGGGCATCGGCTTGTCTTCCTACCCAATCGGCAGCCGCGAATGTCGGCATGAGCGCGCCGGCGCGATGTCAGTGCGGCGGCTGGCCGAGCGGCGGCTCACGGCCCGGCGGCTGGGCCGGACGCTCACGCGGCGCGAGCGCCGGGATCGGGCGCGACTGCGCCTCCCCCGCGGCCAGCGTGACGGGCTCGCCGTGGTGGACGATCTCCAGGGCCTCGCCGCCGACCAGCTCGTAGGTCGCCTCGTCGCGGCCCGTCGTGACGCACAGGCGCCGCCCGCGGTACAGCAGCCGGAAGCTCAGGCGCTCCAGGCGCGCGGGCAGCCGCGGGGCGAACTCGAGCGTCTCGCCGTGGTCGCGCATCCCCCCGAAGCCCGCGACGACGACGAGCCAGGACCCCGCCAGCGCCGCGAGGTGCAGGCCGTCCTTCGTGTTGAAGGCGAGGTCGCGCAGGTCGATGAACGCCGTCTCGGCGAGGTAGTCGTAGGCGAGCTCGGTGTGCCCGACCTCCGCCGCCATGATCGCCTGGATGCACGCCGACAGCGACGAGTCGCGGACGGTGATGCGCTCGTAGTACTCGAAGTCGCGGGCGCGCTGCTCGGGCGTGAAGCAGTCGCCGCAGACGTACATCGCGAAGACGAGGTCGGCCTGCTTGACGACCTGGCTGGAGTACAGGAGGTAGTACGGGTAGTGCAGGAGGAGTGGGTAGCGCTCCCCCGGCGTGCCATCGAAGTCCCATCGGCGGTGGCGCGTGAAGCCCTCCGACTGCGGCGTGATGCGCAGCTCCTCGTCGTAGGGGATGACGACGCGGTCGGCGGCGTCGCGCCAGGCCGCGATCTCCTCCTCGTCGACCCCGAGGCGCCGCGCGTGGCGCGGGTGGCGCGTCGCGAGCGCCGCCGCCTCGCGCATGTTGCGCCGCGCCATGACGTTCGTGTAGACGTTGTTGTCGGCGATCGCGGAGTACTCGTCGGGGCCCGTGACGCCGTCGATCCGGAAGGCGCCCGCGGCGTCGTGGTGCCCGACCGAGCGCCAGAGCCGGGCGGTCTCGACGAGCAGCTCCAGCGCCGCGTCGTGACCGAACTTGCCGTCGTCCGTCGCAGCGAGGTAGCGGCGCGTCGCGTCGGCGACGTCGGCGTTGATGTGCAGCGCGGCGGTCGCAGCGGGCCAGTAGCCCGAGCACTCGCGCCCGCTGATCGTCCGCCACGGGAAGGCCGCGCCCGCGAGGCCGAGCTCCTTGGCGCGGGCGCGCGCGAAGTCGAGCGTCGAGTGGCGCCAGAGCAGGGCGTCGCGCGCGGCCTGCGGCGCGACGTACGTCAGGACCGGGAGCGTGTAGGTCTCCATGTCCCAGAACGAGTGGCCGTCGTAGCCGCTGCCCGTGAGTCCCTTCGCCGGGATCGCGCGCCCCTCGGCCCGGGCCGCGGACTGCAGGACGCCGAACAGCGCGAAGCGGATCGCCTGCTGCAGCGCCGGGTCGCCGTCGACCTCGACGTCGGCGCGCGCCCAGAAGTCGTCGAGGTACGCGCGCTGGGCGTCGACGAGGCCGTCCCAGCCGATGTGCGCCGCGGCGGCGAGGCCGGCGTCGATCTGATCGCGCATCGCGGGCAGCGAGCGGCGGCTCGACCAGCCGTAGGCGAGGAACTTCACGATCTGCAGGCGCTCGCCCTGCTCCAGGCCGGTCGAGAACGTGACGCGCGCGAGGTCGGGCTCGCTCTCGACGGCCGTCTCCATGCTCTGCGGCCCGCGGACGACGTGATCCATCCCGGCGCCGATCCGCAGCCGCGACGCCTGCGTGATGTGGATCAGCCCCGCCCGCAGGCCGCTGTGCCCGTGCGACTCGGGCTCCAGCGGCCGCCGCAGCGCCGCCGCCGCCCGCGGGTCCCGCCCGGACTCCGGCACCGGCTCGTTGGCGACGAGCTCGGACTGCACGACGATCTGCGCCGCGCCGCCGTAGGGCTCGACCTCGTAGCGGATCGCCGCGACCGAGCGGTGGGCGAAGGACACGAGCCGCGTCGTGCGCAGGATGACGCCCTGGCCCGCGGGCGAGCGCCAGTGCGCCTCGCGGCGCAGGACGCCGGCGCGGAGGTCGAGCGTGCGCTCGTGGCGCTCGAGCGTCCCGTAGCGCAGGTCGAACGGCTCGTCGTCGACGAGCAGGCGCAGGACCTTGCCGTTCGTGACGTTGATCATCGTCTCGCCGGACTCGGGGTTGCCGTAGGCGACCTCGGCGTACGGCAGCGGGCGCTGCTCGTGAAAGCCGTTGAGATACGTGCCGGGGCTGCCCGCCGGCTCGCCCTCGTCGAGGTTCCCGCGCAGCCCGATGTGGCCGTTGGAGAGCGCGAAGATCGACTCCGTCTGCGCGAGCAGGCCGAGGTCGAGCCGGTGCTCGGGCACCGACCAGGGGTCGACCGCGAAGACGTCGTCGCCGATCACGTCGTTGCAGTCTGCCCCGCGGGCGGGCGGCTAGTCGCGCACTTGCGTCACGGCACGTCGGGCACGACCGCGGCGAGGCCGTCGGCGGCGGGCAGCCGCTCGGTGTTGAAGGCCGTCGCGCCGGCGCGGTGGACGAGCGGCATCCGCGCGAGGAAGTCGTCGGCGGGCTCGAGGAAGTTCACGCGCGCGGTGCGGTAGTGCATCGGGACGACCCAGCGCGCGCCGATCCGCTCCGCGATCGCCGCCGCCTCCTCCGCGCCGATCGTCGGGCCCCCGCCGACCGGCAGGAACGCGAGGTCGACGGTCCCGATCGCCGCGGCCTGCTCGTCGCGCAGCGCCGCCTGGCCGAAGTCGCCGAAGTGCGCGACGCGCAGCCCGCCGAGCGCGAAGACGAAGATCGTGTTCGGGCCGCGCTCCGTCCCGGCGGCCTCGTCGTGCTCGGCGGCGACCGCGAGCACCTCGCCGATCGGCGAGGCCAGGCGCCCGGCCGTCGATCGCAGGACCGGCGGGTCGCCGGCGATCGCCCCGACGGCGTTGTGGTCGCGGTGCTCGTGCGTGACGAGCAGCAGGTCGGCGGCGACGCCGGCGATCGGCGGGTAGTCGAAGCGCAGGCCGCGGTCGGCGAGCCCCGCCATCTCCCCGAACGGGTCGACGAAGACCGTCGCCTCCGGGGCGGCGAGCCGGAACGCCGACTGCCCGTACCACTCAACGTGCATCGGATACCTCCTCGTAGGCGACGTGCGCGCCCCGCATCCACGACGCTGCGGCGGCGATGAGACAGGCGACGATCGCGAAGCTGAACGCTGCATGCAGGCCGGTCTGAAACGGGCCCGAGATGAGCTGCGGGAAGAACGAGCTGCCGGTGAGCGTCGCGTGGTCGGACGCCGAGACGGCGCTCAGCGCGTGCTCGCCGACGAGCTGCTGGATCGGGTTGTAGCCGAGGAACGCGGCGAACAGGATCGAGACGGGCGGCAGGTCGGCGACGTGCTGCGCGGTGGCGGCCGCGATCCCGTGGGCCTGCAGGCCCGCGCTCATCGCGTGCGGCAGGCTCGCCGCCAGCCCGAGGATCATGAGCGTGAAGAACACGCCGAGCGAGAGCACCTGGGCGGAGTTCTGGAAGGTCTGGTTCATGCCGCCGCCGGCGCCGCGGTCGCCGGCCGGCAGGCTGTTCATCACCGCCGCGCGGTTCGGCGACGCGAACAGCCCCATGCCGATGCCGGCGAGCAGCAGGGCCCCGCCGAAGGCCGGGTAGGAGAAGTCGGTCGGCAGGAGCATCAGCAGCCCGAAGCTCAGCGCCGAGGCGAGCATCCCGCCGGTGGCGAAGAAGCGCGCGCCGAAGCGATCCGACAGCCATCCCGACACCGGGCCGGAGACGAGCAGCCCGACCGTCAGCGGGAGCATCGCGATGCCCGCCCACAGCGGCGTGTCGGTGAAGTCGTAGCCGTGCTGGGGCAGCCAGATGCCCTGCAGC
>DATJEE010000105.1:0-3524 GCA_035496995.1 Solirubrobacteraceae bacterium
CCGTCCTGCCCAGCGCCCGGACGGCGATGCCCTGCCGCTCCACGATGCTCGCCAGTCGCGGGGACCCGGCCACCCGCGCCTCGACCTCGGCGCGGCGGTCGGCCGGCAGCGTCCCGTCGACGAGGCGGGCGAGGTCGGCGAGCTCGTCGTCGCAGAGCGCGTCAAGGGGTTCGGGTTCCAGGGCCTCTCTCCTCAGCGACCCCGGCCGGGCCGCGTGTCTGCCACGTCGCGGTCATCCTTGCAGTGCCTCCGCGACCTTGAGCCGCGCGCGCGCGAGCCGGCTCGGGATCGTGTTCTCGTGGACGCCGAGCGCCTTGCCGGCCTCGGCGTAGCTCAGCCCGAGGATGTCGACGGCGACGAGCGCCTCGCGCATCGGCCGCGGCAGCGCCGCGACCGCCTCGAACACGAGGCCGGTCTCCGCGGCCTGCTCGGGCTGCACGTCGGCGCGCGTGGACGCCAGCGGGAGGTCGTCGAGCTGCGTGGCGACGTGGGGACGGCGCGCGGCCGTGCGCCGGGCGTTGAAGTACGTGTGGCGCAGGCTCTGGTAGAGGTAGCCGAGGTCGTCCTCGCGCCGCATGAAGCGCGGCCGGCGCAGCACCCGCTCGTACGTCTCCTGGACGAGGTCCTCGGCGTCCTCCCGCGAGCCGCACAGCGCCCACGCCGCCCGGAACAGCCCGTCCAGGTGGTCGCCGAGCGTCTCTGGGTCCAGGGTCCGCGGCACGGCCCGCTGATGATCGCACCGACGTCTGGCAGAAACCGGTCGCCGCCGGGGTCCTGAGAGGGACAAGCACCCCCCACCCGGAGGCACCGACATGAAACGCACGACGATCCTGGCCACGCTCGCGACAGGGCTGGTCGCAGGCTTTGGGGCAACCGCCGGCCCCGCCGCCGCGGCCGCCAGCTCGGCGTCGATCACCCAATCGACGGCGACGCTCAACCTCGACGGTGCCGGCGACAACGAGACGATCTCGGTGTCGGCCGGCCTGCTCGCGCACAGCTCCACCGGCGGCGGGCTGAACAGCGCCACGGACTGGGACAGCGCGACCGCCGGCGATCAGACCGTCCCGGCCAACGGCACGTTCACCGTCGTCGTCAACGGCGGCGACGGCAACGACGCGGTGACGGTCCTCGCAAAGACCGCCGAGATCGCCGCGGCGACGATCAACGGCGAGGGCGGCGACGACGTCCTGACCGGCGCCGACACGAACGACGCGCTCAACGGCGGCGACGGCAACGACCGCCTCGTCGGGGCCAGGGGCGCCGACGTGATGAACGGCGGGGCCGGCAACGACACGCTCGTCTGGAACAACGGCGACGGCTCTGACCGGATGAACGGCGACGCGGGCAACGACGGCGTCGAGGTCAACGGCGCACCGACCCTCGGCGACGTGTTCACGCTCGCACCCGAGCCGGGCGGCGTGCAGTTTCGCCGGACGAACCTCGTCCCGTTCACGCTCGACACCGCGACCGAGCGCGTCCAGGTCAACGGCCTGGGCGGCGACGACTCCGTCTCGGCGAGTGACGGCGTCGGCGCGCTGACGCTGCTCTCCGTCGACGGCGGCGCCGGCGCGGACACCGTCGCCGGCTCCGACGGCCCGGACCTGATCGCCGGCGGCGAGGGCAACGACGTCCTCAGCGGCGGCGGCGGCGACGACCGCATCTCCGGCGACCGCGGCAACGACACGATGAACGGCGGCGCCGGCGACGACACGCTCGTCTGGAACAACGGCGACGGCACGGACGTCGTCAACGGCGACGACGGCCGCGACGACGTCGAGGTCAACGGCGCCCCCGCGGCGGGCGACGCGTTCACCGTCGCGCCCAACGGCGCCCGCATCCGCTTCGACCGCACGAACCTCGTGCCGTTCTCGCTCGACATCGGCTCGAGCGAGACGATGCACGCCAACGGCCTCGGCGGCGACGACGCGATCACCGTCGGCGAGGTCGGCGCCTACGCGGTGACCGCCGCCGGCGGCGCGGGCAAGGACACGCTGACCGGCGCGGGCTCGTCGGAGACGCTCCTCGGCGGGACGGGCGACGACACGATCGTCGCCGGCGGCGGCGTCGACGTCGTCTCCGGTGACGAGGGCGACGACCACGTCGACGTCCGCGACGCGACGGCCGACATCGCCCACGGCGGCGATGGGATCGACTCCGTCACCGCCGACGGCGCGGCGCTCGACGTCCTCGACGGCTTCGAGGTCATCGACCGCACGCCGGCCGCCACGCCGCCCCCGAACCACGTCGCGGTGACGATCCGCGGCGGCACGGCGAAGGTGACCCGCGGCGTCGCGGCGATCCGCGTGACCTGCCCGGCGAGCGCAGCGGGCAACTGCACCGGCACGCTGACCCTGCGGACGAGCAAGGCCCGCCGGCTGGGCAGCGCGCCCTACGACCTCGCCCCCGGCGCGTCGAAGACGCTGAGGGTGAAGCTCGCCTACGGCAGCATCAGGCTCGCCGACCGCAAGGGCCATCTCAAGGCCGTCGCGACGGCCTCGACGGGTGGCTCGCAGCGGCTGACGCTGGCCTTCGGGATGCCCGCGAAGCAGCGCTGAGCGCAGGAACCGTCCCCGCTCCGCCGCCGCGCGGGGCGGGGACGATCCGCGCGCTAGCGATACAGCTCGGCGTCGACGAGCTCGGCGGCGAGCACGCGGGCCTCGCGGTCGGCCTCGTAGAGCGACTCGAAGGCGCGCACGCGGGCCGGCGGCAGCGCCTCGAGCGTGCGCTCGATGACGGCGGCGATGCCGAGGTAGCTCAGCCGGCCGCGCAGGAACGCGTGGACGGCGATCTCGTTGGCGGCGTTCAGGACGCAGGGCGCCGTCCCGCCGGCGATCGCCGCCGCGCGCGCGAGGTTCAGGCACGGGAACGCGTCATGGTCGACGGGCTCGAACGTCAGCGCGCCGACCTCCGCGAGGTCCAGCCGCGCCACCGGGACGTCGACGCGGTCGGGATGGTGCAGGGCGTAGGAGATCGGGACGCGCATGTCGGGATGGCCGAGGTGCGCGAGCGCCGCGCCGTCGCAGAGCGTGATGAGGCTGTGGACGATCGACTGCGGGTGCACGACGACGTCGATGCGCTCATACGGGATGCCGAACAGGTGGTGGGCCTCGATGACCTCCAGGCCCTTGTTCATCAGCGTCGCCGAGTCGATCGTGATCTTGCCGCCCATGTCCCAGGTCGGGTGCTTCAGCGCGTCCTCGACGCTGACCGCGGCGAGCTCCTCGCGCGTGCGGCCGCGGAACGGGCCGCCGGAGGCCGTCAGGACGAGCTTCTCGACGGTCCCCGGCCGCTCCCCCGCGATGAGCTGGTGCAGCGCGGAGTGCTCGGAGTCGACGGGCAGGATCTGCGCGCCCGTGGCCTCGGCGAGCGCCATGACGAGCTCCCCGCCGACGACGAGCGACTCCTTGTTGGCGAGCGCGAGGTCGATCCCCTCGCCGAGCGTCGCGACCGTCGGCCCGAGGCCGGCGGAGCCGACGAGCGCGTTGAGGACGAGGTCGGCGCCGGACTCGACGACGAGCCGGACG
>DATJEE010000106.1:0-8534 GCA_035496995.1 Solirubrobacteraceae bacterium
GATTGCGGCTTCAGCCCGTTCTCGATCGACGAGAAGCCCAACCACGGCTCGCCGGACTACGCGCGTGAGATCGCCTTCCAGAAGATCACCAACCGCGTCGAAGGCACCAGGATGGCCGCCGAGAAACTCGGCGTCAGCTGAAGATCGGAGCAGGTCCGGGCCCTCCGCGACGTGTCGCGGAGGGCCCTGCTCGGCTCCGGGATCGCGCCGTTGCCGCGCCTCGAGGCGGGTTCGGCGCCGGCCGGTTTGGCGCTCGGGCGCGCGCGACCTATGATCGGCGTCGCTCGTGACCGACCGATCCACCTCGCCTGCCGTCCCGGTGTCCTCACGCCGGGCGGCGGACGCACCGGTGCCGACCGCGTGCCTCGCGGCGGGGGCGGTCCTCCACGCTCGCGACGGGTCGACCTTCGTGGCGCACTATGGCTCGGTGCCCGCAGAGATCGCGGTATGCCTGAAGAGCGTGGGACTGGTCGATCACTCCGACTACGGCGTCCTCGAGCTGCGCGGAGATCGGGCGCTGCTCGATCGCGCGCTCGTCGCCCGTCTGGGCGATCCGCCGTTGGCGATCGGCAGCGCCCGGCGCCTGCGCGCCGTCTGGTATCTGCGTCTGGAGGCACGCCGCGTCCTGCTCGTCGGACCGCGCGAGGCGCTCGCCTCCGGGCCCGCGATCGGCCGTGGCCGGGATCGCGCCGAGCTGCCGCACCATGACATCGGCAGCTCGCTCACGATCGTCGGCATCGTCGGTCCGCGGGCCGCGCGACTGGTCGCGGCCGTGTGCCCGCCGGGCACGCTGGCGATCGGGGCGATCGGCAGGGACCAGAGTGACCCCGGCGTCGTGGCGATCCTGCGCGAGAGCCAGCGCCGGTACCTCGCGCTGATCTCCCGCGATCGCGGCGACGCCTTCTGGGCCCGGGTCGTGGAGGCCGGCAAGCCGCTCGGCGCCGCCTTCGTCGGCTGTGACGCGCTCACGCTGCTGAACGCCTCGGCGGGCACCGCCGGTTGAAGCGCGTGCTTGCGCGGCTATAGCCGCGGCGACGTCAGGGACTCGAGCCTCGCCGCCAGCCACGGCTCGTCGACCGATCCGGGCAGTCCGATGACGACGAGCTGCGATGCGGGCGGGTCGCCGCCCCACGGACGGTCGGGCACGACGCTGAAGCGCCGTCCGACGACCTGCAGCACGTAGCGGCTGGCGGGATCCTCGCGCAGGTGCAGCAGTCCCTTCGCGCGGACGATTCCGGCGGGCAGCTCCTTGATCGCCGCGACGAGGCCGGCGCCGTCGATCGCCGCCTCGCCCTCCCAGCTCCAGGTCTGGAAGCTCGGATGGTGGTGGTCGCCGTGCCCATGCCCGGAGTGATCGTGATCGTGTGGCGCGCGCCCCGGCCGGGCGAGCGTCTGCACCCCGAGCACGACATCGATCGGGACCTCGCCGAAGGACGCCTCGACGATCGCCGTCGACGGCCCGGCGATGTCGCGCAGCCACGCGTGCGTCTGCGCGAGCTGCTCGCCGTCGACGAGATCGGTCTTGTTGAGCACCAGCAGGTCGGCGGCGCGCAGCTGGGTCCTGATGAGGTGGCCGGTCGCCTCGTCGGCGGCTCGCGCGCGCACGGTCTCGGCGTCGGCGACGACGACGGCCGCGTCCTTGCGATAGCCCGGCAGGTCGCCGAGCACGACGATCTGGCCCGGGTCGGCGACCCCGCTGGCCTCGACGACGACGTGCGCTGGTGGGTCGGGCCGGTCGCGCAGGAGCGCGAGCTCACCGATGAAGTCGCCGGCCACGCCGCAGCAGATGCAGCCGTTCTTCAGGCTCACCATCTGGCCGTCGCGCGACTGCACGAGCTCGGCGTCGATGTTGATCGCGCCGAAGTCGTTGACGAGCAGCGCGAGGCGGCGGTCGCCGGCGTCGCGCAGCAACTGGTTGAGCAGCGTCGTCTTGCCCGCCCCGAGGAATCCGCCGATGACGGTGAGCTGGATCAGAGCGTCTTCTCGGCGAAGTAGTCGGCGATGTGGTTGGCGTTGTACGGCGCGATCTCGACGTAGCCGCAGTCCGCGAACAACCGCTTGCTGCGCTCCTGCTGCGGGCCGGCGTCGAGCCGCACGCGCTTGTAGCCGCAGTCGCGCGCCGCGTCCTCCAGCGCGCCGAGCAGCGCGCGGCCCACGCCGCGCGACCGCGCGGCGGGCGCGACGTACATGCGCTTGATCTCGCAGACGTCGTCGCTCAGCGGGCGCAGGCCCCCGATCGCGACGGGGCGCTCATCCTCGTAGCCGACGAGGAACGCGCCGTGGGGCGCCACCATCTCGTCGGGCGCCGTGACCGAGCCTGGCCGGGCGGCGCGGCCCGGATACTGCGCGTTGAAGAGCGCGATGAGCTCGGCGAGCAGTTCGCGGCCGGGCGACTCGTCGGAGCGGCCGGCACGAAACTCGAGACCCATGCGCACCATCCTCGCGCAATGGTGTCAGCTCATCCTTCGTCAACCGGTTCGCCGGGGAACTGCAGGCCGAAGCGCTCGACGAGGCCCGGAAGGCTTGCGGGGTCCATCTCGAGGCCGTAGCGGGCGCAGAGGTCGCCGAGGGTCTGGGGATCGGCCTGGGCGACGCCGCCGAGGTCGACGAGCTCGGCGAAGAAGCGCTCGAAGCCGGCCGGGGAGATGATCTCCAGCAGTCGCGCCGGCGCATCGCCGGCGTTCCAGAACGTGTGCCACTGGTCGCGCGGCTTGAAGATCAGGTCGCCGGGCTCGCCGTAGACGACGTCGTCGCCGAGCAGGCACCCGACGCGGCCCTCCAGGACGAAGCTGTACTCGTCCTCGCGGGCGTGGCGATGCAGCGGGGCGGCCAGCGCATGCGCCGACAGCGGGTGCTCGACGAGCGAGAACCGCTCGCCGGCCTCGTCGCCGTCGATCATGAAGCGCACGCCGATGCTGCCGAGAAAGCCCGCCTTGCCGTCGCGGGGACCGAGGACCTTCGGTGTTGTCTGCGCTTCCATGCCGGCCGCCTTTGATCAGACAGTAGTGTCGCGTAGAATGTAGCGCTCGTGTCAAGAATCATCAGACAGGCATGACCGACGAAAAGCGCCCCTACCGCAAGCAGCGCCGCGCCGAGCTCGAGCAGGCCACCCGCCGGCGGATCACCGCGAGCGCTGCCGAGCTGCACGGGACGCTCGGCCCGTCGCGCACGTCGATCAGCGCCGTCGCCGCCCACGCCGGAGTGCGCCGGTCGACCCTCTACCGCCACTTCCCCGACGAGGCGGCCCTGTTCGCCGCCTGCACCGAGCACTGGCTGGCGGGCAACCCGCTGCCGGACCTCGCGCGCTGGGCGGCGATCGGCGATCCCGACGCGCGTCTGCGCGCGGCCCTGCCGGAGCTCTACGCCCACTACCGGCGCATCGAGCAGATGATGGACAACCTCCTGCGCGACGAGGAGATCGTCCCGATCGTCAAGCAGATGTTCCGGGGCTTTCGCGACTACATCGACGCAGCGCACGCAACGCTCATGGCCGGCCGGCGCGTGCGCGGCCGAGCGCGCGAACGCCAGCACGCGGCGGTTGGCCACGCGCTGGCGTTCTCCACCTGGCGCTCGCTGACCCGCGAGCAGCACCTCGACGACGCGCAGGCCGCCGACCTCATGCAGCGCCTCGTCGAGACGGCGTCCACCCGCCCCGCGAAGCGCTCCTAGCGCCCGACGTCGGCGAGCGCCGGCGGCGGCCCGACGATCTCGACGCCGTAGCCCGCGACCATGCGCGCGAGCTCTTCCGGCGCCGGCAGCACGGCGGCGGGCGGCGCCCCGTTGCCGTCGTCTCGCACCCCGTTCTCGACGAAGAACGCCTCGATGCCGGCGGGGCTGAACGTCACGAGCATCCTCGCGCGCTCGGAGGTGACGAGGTAGGAGTGCGGCAGGCCGCGCGGGAGGAAGACGAAGTCGCCGGCGCCGGCCTCGATGCGCTCGTCGCCGGCGAAGATCGTCATCGCGCCGGAGATGACGTGGATCGTCTCGTCCTCGCCGTGGTGGATGTGCACCGGGGGCGCGGTGCCGCGCGGGTCGTCGAACTCGAGCTGGGCGACGCGCCCGCACGTCTGCGCGCTGTCGGCCTTGACGGAGACTCGACCGCCGAGCCACCAGACCTCGGCGAGGCCGGCGCCGGGCTTGAGCAGGTAGGACTTTGCGAGCGTCTGGGTCGGCATGTGATGCTCCCCTCTAGCGGTGGTTGCGTGATGTCCCCACCGTCCCAGCGCGGTTCGCCGGTGTCTCCTACGGCCGGCTTACGAACGCCTTATCGCAGCTGAGAAGTTTGCTATCGGGGTGCATCGGACCGGGCGTGGGCCGCGCGCATCGGCCCGCTCGTGACGACCTCGGAGAGCGCCGGCGGCCGCTCGACGCGCAGCTCGAGGCGCCCGCGGCCGACGCGCTCGAGGGCGATGCCGCAGCCGGCGACCCCGAGCCGGCGGCGCAGGACCAGCAGCCGCGCTTCGAGGTTGTCGGCACCGGCGGGCAGGCCGAGCCGCTCGTCGAGGCGCAGCTCGCGGTTCGTGAACGCCGTGCGGCCGTCCGCGACGTGGTCGTTGAGCAGCCGCCAGAGGATCCGGCCGGGCACGCCGCGGATGACGTACTCGCCGTCGACGAACACGCTGTCGTCGGCCTGGTAGTACACGATCGGGCAGCTCCCGGTGGCAGGCTGGGCCGGCGGGGCGTGCGCCGCGGCGAGCGGCCGGTCGGGCCGCGGGGCGGCGGTCACCGTCTCGGCGCCGTCGTCCTCGAGCGCCGCGAGCGCGGCGCCGAGGTGGGCGCCGACGATCCGCAGCAGCCGCTCGTTGTGCGGCCCGAAGCAGGCGATCTGCTCGCTCTCGAGGTACAGCAGCCCGGTGAGCCGGCCGCGCACGACCAGCGGGACCGCCGACGCGCTCAGCGCGCCGCCGAGCCCGGGCAGCGGGATCCCCGTCCCGGCGAGCTGCTCGCCGCCGCGCTGCACGCTGTCGCGCACCGCCGCGCTCATCGTGCGGCTGCGGGCGAGGTTGGCGACCGACACGACGTGACGGCGCTCGGCCGCGATGCCGATCAGGCCGACGCCGATCGGCACCTCGGCGCCGGCGCCCGAGCGCGGGTAGCCGTTGCTCGCGACGGCGAACAGGCGGTCGCCGCTCTCGTCGGCGGCGAGCAGGATCGCATGCGGGAAGTCGAAGAGGTCCTCGAGCGCGCGCAGCGCGGTCGTCGTGGCGTCGGCGTAGCTCTCGGCGAGGGCAAGCCGCCGCGTCAGCTCGTCGAGCGGGCCGATCAGGTCGCGCTCCGGGCGCGCCGCGACGTGGGCGGCGTCGTCGTGGGCGGCCTCACAGCGCACGACGTGGTAGATGTCGGCCCCGCGCAGGCGGAAGACGTCGCCCATGCCGGTCTGCGACGCGATCGCCTCGAGCTCCGCGCGCATCGCCTCGAACACCGGCCCTTCGGTCTCGGTGTGGACGTGGCGCAGGTCGAGCACGTACTCGTCGAGCGTCGCCGGGTCGACGACGAGGACCTGCGCGACCGGGTTGGCGTCGAGGTTGGCGCGCGTCTTGTTGAGGAACTGGCGCGAGAGCGCGACGCGCTCGGGGTCGACGTACCTGACGATCGACATGTAGGAGATGTTCGGCGTGCCGTCCGGCGCGCAGGTGGCGAGCGGCGACGGGATCACGCCCTCGAGGCAGGCGCGGATCGACTCGAGCGAGACGGCGGGCGGGCTCACAGCCGCGTCCCCGCCCCGGGACCGGGCGTCTGCTCGTACAGCTCGCGCACCGCGACCGTCACGGCGATCGCCTCACCGCGGGCGAGGTGGCGGACGAGCCTGCGCTCGAGGCCGACCTGCTCGCCCTGGACGAAGAAGTCCTCGAGGTGCTCGTCGCGGCGCGCGAGGTCGTGCTCGCCGGGCTCGCGCAGGTCCGTCACGACGCCCTTGGCCTGCACCGTGCGATACGTCGTCGGGCTGCTGAACGTGAGCGCGATCGCGCCGTTGGCGCGCAGGTTGTCGAGCGTCCGCGAGCCCTCCGCGGCCGTGACGCAGATGGTCAGTGCGCCGCCGCCCGCGGCCACGCCGGCGCCCCAGGCGCGTGCGATCTGCGGCCGCATGTCGGCGTCGCGGGTCGCCACGACGATCGCGATCCCGCCCTCGATATGGCTCGCCAGCTCGGGTCCGATCGTCGGCGCGGGTTCGCTCACGGGCGCCGATCATCCCGTGGCCCGCGGCCCTTTGCCAGTCGACGCGTCGTGCAGTCGCGGCCTTCGAGCGCACGCGTCGTCGCGGTCCTACGCCGTCGCGGCCAGCGCGTCCCGGCGCCGCGCCGTCGCCGCCTCGGTCTGCGGGTCCTCGAGCTGCCCCGACAGGGCGAGCGCGACCGCCGCGATGACGATCAGCGCGATGCCGTAGATGTCGGCCGTCTCGTGCAGCCCGAGCTGCGTGATCGCCGCGCCCGCCGCGACCGCGGGCAGGCTGAAGGCGAGGTAGGAGACGACGAGGATCGCCGACACGAGCGCCGCGCGCTGGTCGACCGGGGCGCGGCCGGCGAGCGATCGGAAGGCGCCGGCGAAGGCGGGGCCGAAGCCGAGCCCGGCGGCCGCCGTGCCGAGCAGGAAGAGCGCGAGCGAGCCGGCCTCCAGCCCGATCAGCGCGAGCGCGACGCCGGCGATCAGCGCGGCCAGGCCGCCGCGGGCCGTCGAGCGCGCGTGCGTGTCGCGCAGCCAGATCGACGCCAGCGCGCTCAGCCCGGTCATGATGAAGATCGGCAGGCCGCCGGCGACGTGGCTCGTGGATCCGAGCACGCCCGCCGTCAGCGACGGGCCGAGCGAGAGGATGAGCCCGCCGAGCGCCCAGGACGCCAGGAGGCAGGGGATCGTCGCGATGAACGCGACGCGCATCGAGCCGGGGACCGCGACGCTCGGCCGCAGCGCGTGCGCCCACGGGCGGCCGGCGCGGTCGACGGTCTCCGGGATCGCCGTCGCGACGATGATCGCCACGGCGAAGACGGCGAACAGCAGCCAGAAGATGAGGCGCGTCGGGTTCGGGCCGTACTGGACGAGCAGCCCGGCGCCGAGGGCGCCCGCCGCCAGCCCGCCGAGCGGCGCGGCGACGCCGACGAGCGCGCCGAGGCGCGGGTTCGCCGGCGGCTGCAGGTCGAGCAGCGCCGCGCTGATCGCGCCCATGGCGATGCCCGTCGCGATGCCCTGCAGGCCGCGCGCGGCGAACAGCCAGCCGACGCCCTGGGCCTCGGCGAACAGCAGCATGCCGGCGGTCTCGATCGCGAGGGCGACGAGCAGCGTCGGCCGGCGGCCGACGTGGTCGGACACCGAGCCCGCGATCACGAGCGACGCCAGCAGGCCGAGCGCGTAGACGGCGAACACGCTCGTGAGCGTGATCGAGGAGAAGTGAAACTGGGCCGCGTAGACGATGTACAGCGGCGACGGGGCGCTCGATGCGAACAGCAGCAGGCCGAGGATGACGGCGAGCAGCCAGAAGGCCGGGACGCGGCCGAGGGTCGGCCCGGCGGGCCGGCGCAGAGAAACTGTGGCAGGGCGGTGCATGGCGTGACCTCCTCTGGTACCAATCGAACGGCCCGCGCCGCACGGGCGTGAGGTTTGGTAGTACGCCAACTATCGTACCAAATGTACGGCGATCGTCGTATAATCGAGCCATGAGCCTTCAACACCCGGCCACCGCCGACCTCGTGCTCCCGGCCGTCCTGCACGCGCTGAGCGACCCGCACCGGCTGCAGATCGTCCAGGCGCTCGCGACGAGCGAGACGCCGCTGCGCTGCGGGACGATGGGCCTGTCGATCACGAAGTCGACGGCCACGCACCACTTCCGCGTCCTGCGCGACGCCGGCGTCATCCACCAGGTCGAAGACGGCACCGCCCGCCTGAACTCGCTGCGCCGCGAGGACCTCGACGCCCGCTTCCCCGGGCTGCTGGACGCCGTCCTCGGGGCCGTTCCCGCCGTTCCCGCCTGAACTCATCGGCCGACCGATGAGTTCGCCCCGCGTGCGGCGTTAGACCGCACATGACACGTCTACTGCAGGGCAAGAACATCATCATCTACGGCGCCGGCGGCGCGATCGGCCGCGGCGTCGCGCGGACCTTCGCCGCCGAGGGCGCGAACCTCCACCTCGCCGGCCGCACGCTCGGGCCGCTGCAGGCGGTCGCCGCCGACGTCGCCGCCGCCGGCGGCCACGGCGAGGTCGCCGCGGTCGACGCCCTCGACGAGCGCGCCGTCGAGGAGCACGTGCAGGCGGTCGTCGCCGCCGCGGGCAGCGTCGACGTCTCGCTGAACCTCGTCTCGCGCGGCGACGTCCAGGGCATCCCGTACGTCGACATGACGGTCGCGGACTTCCTCGCGCCGATCACGACCGGCGCCACGGCGAACTTCATCACCGCCCGCGCCGCCGCGCGCGCGATGAGCCAGCAGGGCGCGGGCGTGATCATGACGCTCACGAGCGGCTCGTCGCACGGCACGCCCCCGGGCATGGGCGGCACCGGGCCCGCCGACGCGGCGGTCGAGACGTTCCTGCGCTACCTCGCGGCGG
>DATJEE010000107.1:0-7841 GCA_035496995.1 Solirubrobacteraceae bacterium
CGGCGCAGGAAGTGCAGCCCGTGCGTCGTGACGACCGACGGGAACGCCCGCAGCAGCGGCAGCGCCAGCGTGGCGGCAACGTCGCCGTGGGCGTGCACGAGGTCGGCGCGCCGCGCGGCCGCGGCGATCCGCGGCCAGCGCAGCGGGATCGAGGCGGCCGCCGAGGCGGGCGTCCGGCCGGCCGACAACGGCATGCGCTCGTGCTCGAAGCCCGCCATGCCCTCGAGCAGGTCGATGTACGTCTCGCCCCCGCCGCCGCGGTGCGGCAGGATGTGCAGCACGCGCGCCACGCCGCTATCTTGCCCGAGCCTCATGCACGAGCGCCCAACGCAGCCGCGCGGCGACGACGTCAACCTCCGGTCGGCGCCGCAGTTGCGGGAGTACCACGCGATCGTCGCCCGGATCGCCGCCGACGCCCCGGCCTCCGTCCTGGACTGGGGCTGCGGCCTCGGCCAGGTCTCCGCGCTGCTGCTCGAAGCGGGCCTGAACGTCAGCTCCTTCGACTACCGCGGCGACGATTCGCCCGACGCCGTCGTCGCGATGCCGCTGTTCCCGCAGGTCCGCGCGTACGTCTCCAGCGACCCGCGCGCGCTGCCCTACGGCGACGACAGCTTCGACGCCGTCCTGAGCTGCGGCGTGCTCGAGCACGTCCTCGACCCCGAGGCGAGCCTCGACGAGCTCGCGCGGATCCTCAAGCCCGGCGGCACGCTCTACGTCTACAAGCTCCCCAACCGCTTCTCCTACCTCGAGAAGCTCGCCAGGCGCATGGGCCTGTACTACCACGGCGCCGAGCCGCACGAGCTGCTCTACACGCCCGCCAGCGCCCGCGCGCTGCTCGAGCGCCACGGCTACGCGATCCGCGAGCTGCGCCTGGCGAACATGCTGCCGCTGACGCTCGACATCCCCGTCGCCCAGCGCCCGCGCGTCGCGAGCGCCGTGTGGTCGGCGAACCAGGCGATCGCCCGGATCCCCGGCCTCAACCGCGTCGCGACAAACGTCGAGCTCGTCGCGAGCGCGCCTACCCGCTGATCAGGCCGGCGCGCCGGCGGGCCGCGACGGGCGCGATCTCGAACAGCACGCGCATGAGCACCGGCATCCCGGCCGGGACGCCCGCGGCCATCAGCGCCTCGACCTCGCGCACCGGCACCTTCCGCGCGCGCTGCAGCACCCGCCGCCGGCGCAGCGCCGCCGGCAGCATCCGCGCCGCCTCGCCCCAGGCGCCGACGTGCTCGCGCAGGACGCCCGCGCGCGCGCTCGCCGCGAGCGAGACGAGCTGCGTCGCGGCGATCCGCCAGCCGTGGCGGGCGAGCGTCCCGGCGGGAAACGTCTTGACGACGAGCAGGAGCTGGTTGCGCTGCTGCAGGCGCCCGTAGAAGCCGGGCCGCCGGCGCGTCGTCGCGCCGCCCATGTGAAAGCCGACCGCCGCGGGCTCGTAGCGCGCGCGCAGCCCGGCGAGCTGCGCGCGCATCGCCCAGTCGACGTCCTCGAGGTAGGCGAAGTACGTCTCGTCGAACGGGCCGACGGCCGCGAACGCCGCGCGCCGGTACAGCGCCGCGCCGGCGCAGGCGCCGAAGACGGCCTCGGCGCGGTCGTACTGCCCGCGGTCGACCTCGCCCGCACCGCGGTTGATGACGGCGGCCGAGCGCAGCAGCACGTCGCCGGCCGCGTCGAGCAGCTCGCGCTCGTGGTAGCGCAGGAGCTTGCCCGAGGCCGAGCCCGCGCCGGGGTCGGCGGCCAGCGCGGCGGCGAGCGTCGCCAGCCAGCCGGGCGCGAGCTCGACGTCGTTGTTCAGCAGCGCGACGAGCTCGGAGTCGCACGCCGCCACGCCGCGGTTCAGCGCGGCCGCGACGCCGATGTTGTCCGCCAGCTCGAGCAGCCGCACCTGCGGCCACGTCGCCCGGACGTGCGCGGCGGTCCCGTCGCGCGAGCCGTTGTCGATCACGAGCACCTCGACGGCGCCCGCGTATTCCTGGGCGAGGACCGACGGCAGCGTCGCGTCGAGCAGCTCGCGCCCGTCGTACGTCAGGACTGCGAGCGTGACGGCGGCGGCGCTCACCGCCCGCGCGCCAGCCGCGCCAGCCGGGTCGCGCGCTGCGCGGTGCGCCGCAGCGGGCGCGCCGCCGTCCCCGCGAGGACGCCCGGGCCCGCCGCCCCGCCGCCCTCGCCGATCGCGAACGCGCGCAGCGGCGCGACGACGCGCGGCCAGGCGTAGGCCGCGGCGGCCGCACGCAGCCGCGGCGCGTAGGCCTCGCGCCCGCGCTCGAGCACGCGCTCGATCCCGGCCGCCAGCGCGCCGACGTCGCCGGGCGCCGCGACGGCGCCGAGGTCCTCGGCGGCGATCCGCGCCGCGAGCTCGTCGCCGCCGGTCACGACCGCCGGCACGCCGGCCCAGAAGCAGTCCAGCAGGCGCGTGCGGAAGGCGAAGCGCGTCTCGAGGTGGTCGCGGTGCGTCGAGACGACGGCGTCGGCGGCCAGCAGCCAGCCACCGCGCTGCTCGTAGTCGACCCAGACGTCGTTGAAGAGCACGGCGTCGCCGAGACCCTCCGCGGCCACCGCCGCCCGCGCCTCGTTGAACGCCGCGCCCGCGCCGCCAGCCGTGCTCGCGCCCATGAAGACGAGCCGCGCCGGGATGCCGTTCGCGCGCACCCGCGCGACGGCCCGGATCGCCGCGGGCGCGTCGAGCCAGGCCCACAGCCCGCCGTTCCACAGCAGCACGCGGTCGGCGGCCTCGACGACCTCGAAGCGCGCGCGGATCGGGTCGCCCGCGCCCGCGCCCGCCGCCGGGGGCTGCGCCGGAACGCCGAACGGCACGACGTCGACGAGCGCCCGCAGCGCCGGGTCGCGGTCGTAGGCACGCGGGGTGATGCGGCCGGCGGCCAGCAGCGCGCCGATCCAGAGGTCGCGCTGGCGCTCGCTCGCGCAGATGAAGAAGTCGCCCGTGCGCAGGGCGTCGCCGAGCTGGTCGGTGGCCGTCGTCGCGTGCGTCACGCGCAGCGCGGGGCGGTCGGCGGCGGTGCGCTCGAGCACCTCCAGCGGCACGGGGTCGTAGAGGTCGATCGCGACGCGGGCGCCACAGCGGCGCAGCTCGCGCATGACGTGCGGCGGGCACGGCGGCGCGAGCACCGCGTCGGCACGCGCCAGCAGGGCGCGCAGCGCGCGGACGCCGTCCAGCGGCCAGGTCGTGCAGTCGACCCCCGCGGGCGGGTCGCCGTCGATCGCCGGCGCGGCGAGCGTCACGTCCAGATCGCCGCCGCCGAGGGCGCGCGCGAGCTCCGTGTAGCGGATACCGAGGCCGCGCATCCGCTCGCCGATCGCGTTCGGGCACAGCACGAGCAGTCTGCGGGGCATCTGGGGGCATCCTAGGATGGGCCGCCGATGCCCGACGCCCAGCCGCCCCTCCTGTCGGTCCTGCTTCCGACCCGCAACCGCCTCGACTACCTGCGCTACGCCGTCGAGACCGTGCGCCGCCAGGACGACGGCGACTGGGAGCTCGTCGTCTCCGACAACGACTCCGAGGAGGACATCGCGGGCTACGTCAGCGGCCTCGCCGACCCCCGCATCCGCTACGTCCGCACGGCCTCGTTCGTCCCCGTCACCGACAACTGGAACAACGCGCTGCGCCACAGCCGCGGCCGCTACGTCGTCATGCTCGGCGACGACGACGGCCTCATGCCGGGCTACGTCGCCGCGATCCGCCGCCTCTCCAGGCGCTTCGGCGACCCGGACGTCATCTACCAGAGCGCGTGGCTGTTCTCCTACCCCGGCGTCGACCCCTCCGAGCCCGAGGGCTTCCTCCAGGCGCACGGCTACGCGAAGTTCCTGCGCGGCGCGACGGCGCCGTTCGAGCTCGACCGCGCGACGGCGCGCAAGATGGTCGCCCACGCCATGCGCTTCCAGCTGCGCTACGGCTTCAACATGCAGTTCTCGACCGTCAGCCGCCGGCTGATCGACGAGCTCGCCCCCCAGGGCCCGTTCTTCCAGTCCGCCTTCCCGGACTACTTCGCGACGAACGTCGCCTTCCTCACGGCACAGAAGATCGTCGTCACGCCGCAGCCGCTCGTGATGATCGGCGTGACGCCGAAGTCCTACGGCTTCTTTCATCTCAACGCCCAGGAGCAGGCCGGCAAGGCGTTCCTCGAGGCCGAGGGCGACGCCGCCGCGGCCGGCGGCGCGCTCGCGCTCGCCGAGATGCCCGGCACGAACATCAACACCGGCTGGCTGTCGGCGCTGGAGGCGATCGCGGCCCGCTACCCGGCGCTCGCCCCGGCCGCCCCCGACCGCCGGCGCTTCCGCGTGCTGCAGGCCGTCCACGTCTACGAGGGCCACTTCCTCGGCGGCACGCTCCCGGCGGAGCAGGTCGCCGCCGTCGACCGTCACCTGCGGCCGTGGGAGCGCCGCCTGGCCCGCGCCGCCGTGCGCGCCTGCAAGGTCGCCGGCCCGCGCCTGCCGCCGCGCGTCAGCCAGGCGTTTCACAACTTCTTCTTCGGCCTCGTGCTCGGGCAGTTCATCGCCTGGGACCCGCCGAAGGTCCGCGGCAGCTACAGGACGCTGCTCGACGTCTTCGAGCGCCCGCCGCCACCGCCCCCGGTGGCGCACGGCCAGCTGCATCACCGCTTGCGCAGGACCACGGTGTAGGCGGCGCCGCGCAGGCCGCGGCGCTCGACGGGCGCCAGCGCCGCCGCGATCGCGCGGCCGGCGAGGCGCGCCGCCTCGTCGGCGTGGCGCCCGATGCCGGGGCGCCGCAGCGCGTAGTGCCAGGCGAACGCGTTCCAGTGCAGCCCGCCGGTGTCGGTCGCCGTGAGCTGCACGGGATCCAGGCCGAGGCCGCGCGCGCGCTCGATGAGCGTGTCGTGCGGGAGCAGGAAGAGGTGGCGCGGCGCGTCGACGTGCGGCCAGCGGCCGCCGAGCACGCGCAGCCCGAACGCGCCCGGGTTGGGCGTCGCGAGGACGAGCACCCCGCCGGGCTCGAGCGCCTCGGCAGCCGCCGCCATGAGCTCCCACGGCCGGCGGACGTGCTCGATGACGTGCCACGCGACGACGGCGCGCAGCGGCGCGAGCCCCGCCAGCGCGAGCTCGGGTTCGGCGGACTGCACGACCTCGATGCCGAGCGCGGCGCGCAGGTGCTCGCAGGCCGCGGGATCCATCTCGACGGCCGCGACCTCGAAGCCCGCGTCGACGGCCTGGACGGCGAAGATCCCGTCGCCGGGGCCGATCTCCGCCAGGCGCCCGTCGCGGACGTGGCGGCGCACGAGGTCGATCCGGTAGCGCTCGCTGCCGCGGCTGATCGCCCGCATCTGCGCAAGATCCGGGAGCGTGAAGTACGCGTTCGGGTAGTACGGCGCGAGGTCGGCGGGGACGTTGCGCAGGTACAGCACGCCGCAGGCCAGGCAGCGGCGGTACTCGAACTGCTCGTCGCCGATGCCGCGGTTGCGGTCGGGCGTGACGAACGCGCGCTCGGACGCGCCGCCGCAGAGCGGGCACTCAGACATGCCGGATCCGTCTCGTCGTCAGCAGCTCGCGCAGCTCGGGCGGGAAGCGCCGCAGCAGCGCGAGGACGGCGAGGAAGACGAGGCAGCCGACGACGGCCTCGATCAGCGGGTGGATGCCGACGAGCGAGCCGGCGCCGTAGCCGCACAGCCCGGCGACGGCCGTCACGGCGATCGCCGACAGCGGCAGCGGCGGGCCGCCGCGGCGCAGGAGCATCACGGTGAGCGTCACGGCGAGCGTGAGGTCGGCCGTGTCGGCGGCGATCGCCGCGCCGACGGCGCCGTGCGCCGGCGCGAGCACGAGCGCCAGCACGGCCGCGAGGACGAGCGAGATGCAGCACGCCAGCAGCACCTCGCGGTGGCGGTGCATGCCGAGCAGCGGGAACGACGTCGCGCTGACGACGAACCCGGCGACGAGCGCGACGCTCTGGATCTGCAGCACCCCGACGCTCGGATGGTCGCTCGTCCCGACGAGCAGCTGGATCGCGAACGGCGCCGAGAGCAGCAGCCCGAGCGCGAGCAGCCCGCCGAGGAACAGCGCCAGCTCGTAGATCCGGCTCGTCGCATACTCGAAGCGCTCGCGGTCGTCGCGCGCGGCCCGCGAGATGATCGGGAACGCCGCCCCGATGAGCAGCGCCGGGATGCCGATGAGCGCCTCCATGAGCCGGAAGGAGATCGCGAAGTAGCCGGTCTGCTCGGGGTTCGAGACGAGCGAGGTGACGAGCAGCGTGATGCGGAAGTACAGCGCGTAGACGGCGACCGCGAGCGCGACGATCATGACCTCGCGCAGGAGCGGCATCCAGCGGCGGGGCGCGAACGCCGGGCGCAGCGACGTCTGCCCGCGCACGAGCGGCACCGTCAGGATCAGCGCCAGCGCGCCGGCGGGGACCGCCGCCGCGAGGAACTCGATCGTCCCCTGGTCGGTGAGGACGAAGATGACGATGAGGGCGATCCCGACGAGGCCGCGGGTCAGCTCGATGAGCGCCGCCCAGCCGAAGCGCAGCCGGCTCTGCAGGACGACGGACAGCAGCCCCTGCGTCGCCGCGAGCATGAGCCCGACGCCCGCGAAGAACACGCCGAGCGCGAGACCGCCGCCATAGCCCGCGATCGCGACGAAGGCGACGCCGATCGCGACGCCGGCCGCGCTGAGCAGGATCCGCAGCCCGAGCAGGTCGCTCATGAGCCGGCGGCGCTCGGCGGGCCCCGAGGCGACCGACAGCTCGCGCAGCGCGACGGTCGCGACGCCGCCCTCGGTCAGCCCGGCGACGACCGCCACGACCGCGAGCGCCGTGGAATAGCGGCCGAACTCGACGTCGCCGAGGTGGCGGACGAGCAGCGGCGCGGCCGCCAGCCCGATGAGCAGCGAGCCCGTGAACGCCCCGATCCGCAGGATCCCGCCGCGCATCGCGGCGGGGCCCGCCGCCGCGGTGTCGATGAGGTCGGGCGCCGGCGCGTTCACCTCGCCAACCCTACGGCCGCGGCCCCCGGAGGCCCGGCGCGCCCCTGCTAGGTTGCGCGCGTGCCGCCGCACCCCGAGCGCGTGCCCGCGCTGAGCTCGCTCGTGACGCGCGCCCGCGGCCTGGCGGGGGCGCTGGGCAGCCAGAAGATCCACTGGTGGGGCGACGCCTCGGGCACGCACGCGCAGGGCCCGCCGGACCCGCAGGCGATGCTCGACGTCTTCGCCGGCGAGTGGGCGTCGCGGATGCCCCCGCCCTACGACGGGCTGCGCGCCGGCGACGCCGGGCTGTTCGAGGACGAGCGCATCCGCTGGACGCTCGAGCGCTTCGGGCCGCTCGACGGGCAGACCGTCCTCGATCTCGGGCCGCTGGAGGGCGGGCACTCCTACATGGCGATGCGGGCGGGCGCCGCGCGCGTCGTGGCGGTCGAGGGCAACGCCCGGCACTTCCTCAAGTGCCTCGTCGTCAAGGACCTCCTCGAGATGGACGCGGTGCGGTTTCGCCTCGGCGACTTCGTCGCGATGCTCCAGGCCGAGACCGACGTCTACGACCTCGCGCTCGCGCAGGGCGTCCTGTACCACATGGTCGACCCGGTGGAGCTCATCGCGCTGACCGCCGAGCGCTCGCGGCGACTGGCGCTCTGGACGCAGTACTACGACGCCGAGCGCATCGCGCGCCTCGCGCCGCGCGTGCGCCGCCATTTCGCCGCCGAGGCCACGCCCGCCTCGACCCGCGGCTTCGCCCACACCCACCACCGCTTCGACTACGGCCTCGGGCGCAAGCTCGTCGGCTTCTACGGCGGCAACCAGCCGCATGCGAACTGGCTCTCGCGCGACGACCTCCTCGCCGCGCTGGAGCACTTCGGCTGGCGCGACGTCGAGATCGGCTTCGACGAGCC
>DATJEE010000108.1:0-13817 GCA_035496995.1 Solirubrobacteraceae bacterium
GTAGCCCTTGTCGAACAGCATGCCCTCGGTGAACTCGAGGTCCATGCCGAACGTCTGGCCCTCCTCGACGTTCACGACGCCGTCCTTGCCGACCTTCTCGATCGCGTCGGCGATGACGTCGCCGATCTCCTCGTCGCCGGCGGAGATGGTCGCCACGCGGGCGATCTGCTCCTTGCCGGAGACGTCCTTGGACTGCTTGCCGATGTGCCGGACGACGTCGTCGACCGCACGCTCGATGCCGCGCTTGAGCGCGAGCGGGTTGGCGCCGGCCGTGACGTTCTTCAGGCCCGAGCGCACGATCTGCTGGGCGAGGACCGTCGCGGTCGTCGTGCCGTCGCCGGCGACGTCGTTGGTCGCCGTGGCGACCTCGCGGACGAGCTGCGCGCCCTGGTTCTGGAAGACGTCCTCGACCTCGATCTCACGAGCGATCGTGACACCGTCGTTCGTGATCGTCGGAGCGCCGAACTTCTTGTCGAGGACGACGTAGCGGCCCTTGGGACCGAGCGTGACCTTGACGGCGTTGGCGACGGAGTCGACCCCGGCCTGGAGGGCGTTGCGGGCGTCCACGTCGTACAGAATTTCCTTATGGGGCATGAATTCTCCTTGAAGCCTTTAGAGGATCTTGGCGAGAACGTCGGACTCGCGGAGCACGAGCAGCTCCTCGCCGTCGACCTTGATTTCCGTGCCGCCGTACTTCGAGTAGAGGACCTCGTCGCCCTCGGCGACGTCAAGCGGGATGCGCTTGGTGCCGTCGTCGTCGAGCTTGCCCTCGCCGACGGCGATGACCATGCCCTTCTGGGGCTTTTCCTTGGCGGTGTCGGGGAGGACGAGTCCACTCGCGGTGGTCTCCTCCTCTTCGAGCGCACGCACGATGAGACGGTCGCCCAGGGGCTTGAGCTTCATGTTCTGTGACCTCCAGAGATGATGGGGTTTGGCACTCGCACGGTCAGAGTGCCAACGCATTGAGAACTCTAGCGTAGTTGGCACTCTGGGGGGAAGAGTGCCAATCCTGTTATTTCGTCGGCGGCGTCCGCGGGCACTCCAGACGTCGCGGGCTGGCGTCGATGCACACCGGGTGAGCGATTCCTCGCGGACAACGGCGGTGCTCGCGGGCGCGGTGATCGTCGTGCTCGCGCTGTTCGCCCCGTGGTACGCCGTCGACTTCGCCGGCGCCACGCGCGGGGCGCTCGGCCAGCAGACAGCGCAGCTTCCCGGCGTCGTCGGCGAGTTCACGCGCGGCCTGCTCGCCGTGCTGCCCGCCCGGATCGTCGTCGACGGATGGGAGGCGTTCGAGAAGACCGACGTCGTCCTGCTCGTCTGCGGGCTGGGGGCGGCGTTCGCGGCCCTGCTGGGGCGCTTCGAGGTCGCGCTGTTCGGCGGTGTCGCGGCAGTCGCGGCGACGCTCCTGGCGATCTTCGACAAGCCGGGGCCGGGCGGCGACCTCATCCAGCTGCAGTGGGGCGCGTGGGCGAGCCTCGCCGGCGCGGCCCTCATCGTCTTCGCCGCGCGCGCCGGGGCGCGCGGGTCGCGTCAGTTCTGAGCGCCGCCGATGCCGTGCAGGCGCTCGGTGACCGACGGCGGGTTCTCGACGATCTGCGAGAAGCGCACGACCGTGACGGTGTCCTCGAGCGTCACCTCGCGCCCGTAGATCTGCTCGAGGAAGTGGATCATCTCGTCGGTGCGCCGGAACTCGGGGTTGTCGTGCTCGATGTCGCGCGGCGAGAGCTCCTTGACGCGCTTGACCTCGACGGTGTCGATGACGGCCATGAAGACCTTCTCGCGGGGCGAGTGCTGGTAGCCGATCGTCACGAGCACGGCCTGGTTCTTCTGGTACTTGTGCGACTTGTCGCCGAGGCGGATCGTCGCCGTCTTGCGCCCGCGCTTGAGCTGGTCGGCGAAGATCGTCGAGTAGAAGTTCAGGACGCGCACGCCACGCAGATTACTGCCCGAGCTCCAACCGTGACAGCGCCTTGCGCACCATTTGGCGCTCGCCGTCGTACGTGAGCGTCCCCACGGCCTCCGCGGCCGGGATCCAGCGGGCGGCCTCGACCTCGTGATCGTGGTCGGCGACGTCGCCCTCGACGTAGCGCAGGAGGAAGAACTCGACGACCTTCGCGATCCGCTTGCCGCCGCGCTGGTACCAGTACTTCACCTGCCCGAGTGATTCGACGACCTCCGCGACGACGCCGGCCTCCTCGCGGACCTCGCGCAGCGCCGCCTCGGCGGCCGACTCCGCGCCGTCGGGGTGGCCCTTCGGCAGCGCCAGCACGCGCGAGCCGTCGGCGGCGCGACGCGTCGGCACGATGACGACGATCTCCTGGGCGGCGTTGAAGACGACGCCGCCGGCCGAGAACTCAGAGGACGCCATCAGTAGACGTAGCGCTGTAGGGCCTTGGGATCGTGGACGGTCACGCGGCCGCGGCCCTGCGTCACGACGCCCGCGCGCTCGAGGACGGCGAGGAAGCGGCTGGCGGACTCGCGCGACGAGCCCGCCAGCTGCGCGACGTCGGACTGCGTCACGACGACGAGGACGTCGGCGTCGGCCGCGCCCTCGGCCTGCGCCTGGATGACGAGCTGGCCCAGGACGCCCGCGACGCGGCTCTGGACCGTCTGGAAGGACTGGCGCGCGATCCGCTCGTTGGCCTCGCGCAGCCGGCGCCCGAGCGCGATGACGAGCTTCACCGCGAGGTCGGGATGCTCGCTCAGCAGGCGGCGCATGTCCGAGCCCATGATGGCGACGGCGTCGACGGGGTCGAGCGTCTCGATCGTCGCCGACCGGCGCTCGTCGTCGAACATCGCGAGCTCGCCGAAGATGTCGCCCGGCCCGAAGTGCGCGAGCGTCAGCGTGCGCCCGTCACCGTGCGCGCGGATTGCGCGCGCGTGCCCGCGGCGGACGATGTAGCACGTGTCGCTCGCGTCGCCCTCGCGGAAGATGACCTGGCCGGCGTCGAAGCTGCGCGGCACGCTGACGGCCGCCACGTGGGCGAGCTCGCGTGGGCCGAGCGTGGCGAACACCGGCACCCGCGCGAGCAGATCGGTGGCCACGTGCTCGCGGGTGTCCATGCGTGAGCAATAGCACACACAGCGGGCGTTGCAGGCGGTATGCGGTCAGGCCGGGTCCAGCGCGCGCTCGCGCTCGCGGCGCCGCAGGCTGCGGGCGCCGAGGGCGATCGCGAGCCCGAGCAGGCCGAGCGGGACGGCGATGGCGAGCGCGATCAGCGCCACGCCCGCCATGACCTCGAGCACGCGGAGCGCGTCGTGCGCGGCGTCGCCGGGCGTCCAGTGGTCGCCTGCGCCCGGGGTCGTGGCACCGCCGCTCTTGCCCTTGACGCCGCGCAGCGTCAGGCTCACCCGCGAGAGATCCGCGCGGCGCTGCAGCGATGCCCGCTCGGCGCCGAGGCGCCCGAGGGTCGCGCGGACCGTGCGCAGGCGCGCCTTGAGGCTGTCGATCTGCCCCTGCGTCGTCGCCTTGGCGAGCGCCGCCAGCAGCCCCTTGCGCTCGGCGCGGGCCTCCGTCAGGCGGTCCTGCACCGAGGTGAAGGAGCTCGTGATGTCCTGCAGATCCTGCGTGCGCTCGCTGACGTGGCCGAGCTTCGACAGGGCGGCGAGCGCGTCGTCGAGGCGGCCGGTCGGGATGCGCAGGTCAAACGACGCCTCGCCGTGGGCGCCCTGGCGCCCGATGCTCGAGGCGGCGACGATCCCGCCGAAGCGGTCGACCGTGCGGATGACGGCGTCCGACGTCGTCTCGAACTTCGCGGACGGCGTCGTGATCGTGAGGTCGGCGCTGCGCTGCACCTTGCGCGGCGCGTCGGAGCGCTGGAGTGCCTGCGGCTGGGCCGGAGCGGGCACCGCCGCCGCCGGCGCGGGCGTCCGGGCCGATCCGGCGGAGCCGTTCGCCGTGACGGTGGCGGGAGCGGCCGGCGCGGCCTTGCTCGCGGCGGCGCCGCCGGCGCTGTCGGCCGCCGCCTCGGGCGCGGCGGCCGTCACCGTGGGCGACGAGCCGTCGGCGAGCGAAGTGAACGTCGCGGCGTCGTTGCCGTTCTGGCCGAGCACGACGACGAGCGCGATCAGCGCCGCGGCGAGCACGCCCACCGCCGGCAGGACCCAGCGCCGCGGCCGGCGCAGCTTTGGGCGCGGCGCCGCATCGGGGAAACCGTCGGCGACGTCGCGCTCCAGGCGCGCCGCGAACGCGGGCGTCATCTCGGGCGCCGTCGCGCGGAGGTCGTGGACGAGCTGCTCGAGCTCGCGCAGGTCGGGGTCGACGGGGTCGCCGGCGAGCGCGCGCTCGAGCGCGTCGAGCTCGCGGGCCTCGTCGGGGGTCAGCGGATCAAGACGGCGCATGGCAGGCCTCCCGGAGCTTCATGACGGCGCGGTGGACGCGCGTTCCGGCGTTGGACTCGCTCGTCCCGAGCACGGTGGCGAGCTCGGCGTTGGACAGCCCGCCGTGGAACTTCAGCGCGACGAGCTCGCGCTCGCGCGGGGGCAGCGCGGCGAGCGCCGCCCGGACGGTCGTGCGGCGGACGGCGAGGTCGGCCTCCTCGTCGGGCGCGGACGCGTCCTCGTCGGGGAGCTCGCCGACGAGCGGGGCCGAGCGGCGCCGGCGGCGCAGCTCGTCGAGGGCGGCGTTGCGGGCGATCCCGAAGAGCCAGCCGCGCTGGCTGCCGCGCTGCGGATCGAACGATGCCCGCCGGCGGTAGGCGCGCTCGAACGCGGCGGCCGTGACGTCCTCGGCGGACGCGTCGTCGCCGAGGAGCGTTCGCACATACGCATAGAGGTCGCGCGCGCTGTCGCGGTAGAGCGCATCGAAGCTCGCCGTCGACGTGTTGACAGGTTCAGCCATGGTCAGAGCTCCGCTCATGCGACTACTACGCCGCCGCGTCGAGATCATCACGACTCGTCGTGCGGCGAGCGCATTTCTTCTCGCGGCGGCGGTCTCGCCGCTCGTCGCGCAGGGCGCTGCGCGCGTCGTGACGCAGTCGCCCAACCTCTGGGCGACGGTCAACGTCTGCGACACCGAGCGCTGGCCGGACACGATCGGCATCCGCGGGTCGATGCCCGGCTCCAAGGACGACCGCGAGACGCTGTGGATGCGCTTCCAGGTGCAGTTCATGTCGACCGCGGACCAGAAGTGGCACAACGTGCCGGAGGGCGGCGACTCGGGGTTCGTCGCGGCCGGGTCCGCGCGCTCGAAGGCGCGCCAGGCGGGCCGCTCGTTTCGCATCTCGCCGCGCAAGGGCGAGACGGTCCTGCTGCGCGGCAAGGTCTCCTTCGAGTGGCGGCTGGGCGACGTCGTGACGCGCTCGGCGACGATGCGCACGCAGAAGGGCCACAAGTCCAGCGCGGGCTCGGACCCGCCGGGCTACACCGCCTCGACCTGCACGATCATCCCGGACTCGTAGTGGTGGACCCACCGAACAGCCGCGGGTCGTTCGTGATGACGCCCGCGACGCCGAGGCGCTCGAGCTCGGCGATGCGGCGCGGGTCGTCGACCGTCCAGACGTAGAGCTCGCCGCCGGCGCGCCGGATCGTGTCGGCGAGCCGCGGCGTGACGAGCCGCCAGTGCGCCATGAGCGCGTCGATCTCGCCGCGCCGCATGCGGTTGGCGGCGACGCCCGGCAGCGCTTGGCGGACGTACTGGAGGATCGCGATCGCGGGCAGCGCGACGAGCGGGTTGCGCAGCGGGTCGCGGCGGATCCGCGGGACCGACCAGCCCAGGCGCAGTTCGGGGTGGCGTGCGCGCAGGAGCGCGAGCGAGGGCTCCTCCATCGTCGAGACGAGCGCCCGGTCGCTCAGGCCGTGGCGCGCGAGCGCCCTCGCGACGCGCTCCTCGTAGCCGCGCCACTTGAGGTCGACGTCGAGCTCGACGCCGTCGTAGGCCGCGGCGGCGAAGTGCGCGAGGCCCTCCTCGAGCGTGTGCGGCGTGCGGGCGGCGGCGTCGTCCCAGTCGTGGGAGAGCAGCAGCTCGCCGCTGCCGTCGCGATGCTCGCTGAGGACGTCGAACTCGATCATGTCGACGCCGTGGTCCAGCGCGGCCGCGAAGGAGGCGAACGTGTTGCCGGGGGCGATGTGGGCGGCGCCCTTGTGGCCGACCCGGCGCATCGGCCGCGTCACGACTGGCACTCCGCGCACCAGTACGTGATCCGGTTATCCTCGCCCTGGCCGCGGCTGCGGATCGGCGCGCCGCAGCGCGGGCACGGCCGTCCGGCGCGGGCGTACACCCGGCGGTGGCGGTCCTGCATCCCGTCAAGCGCGGACTGCGCCATCCCCGGCCGCAGCGCGCGGACGATCGCCAGCGCCTCGTCGTCGCTGCACGCGCCCGTCGGCCGCCAGGGGTCGATCTGCGCGGCGAAGCAGCCCTCGCACTTCCAGACGTTGCCGATGCCGGCGATCGTCCGCTGGTCGAGCAGCGCGTCGCCGATCGCGCGCGCCGGGTCGTCGGCGCGCAGGCGGCGCAGGAAGCCCGCCTCGTCGAGCTGCGGCGCGAGGACGTCGGGGCCGAGCTGGGCCAGCCGGCGATCGAAGCGCGTGCGCGACTCGGTGAGCAGCTCGAGCACGGGGCCGTCGAACTGCACGACCTCGCCCGCGTCGGTGCGCAGGACGAGCCAGGCGCGGTGCGTGCCGCGCCGCCAGCGCTCGCCGCGGCGGTACGTCCCCCAGGAGCCGGTCATGCGCAGGTGCGAGTGGATCGCGAAGTCGCCCTCGAAGCGCAGGAAGAGATGCTTGCCGTGGGCGTCGACGCCGGTGACGGCCCGGCCGGCGAGCTTCTCGGCCCAGCGCTCTCCGCGCAGGCGCGGATGCGGGTGCTCGATCTCCGGGATGCGACCCTCGACGAGCGGGCGGATCCGCCGCGCCGCGAAATGAATCGTGTCGCCCTCGGGCATGCCGTTAGCGTAGGGGCGTGGACGATCTGGAGCGCCTCGTCGGGGCCGAGCACGTGCACCGCGAGACGGTCGTCGGCGACGTCGCCGTGCCCGGTCGCGCGGCGACGCTCGTCCGGCCGGGCAGCGCCGACGAGGTCGGCGCGGTCGTCGGCTGGTGCTACGCCCACGACGTCGCGATGGTGCCGGTCGGCGGGCGCAGCGGCCTCGCCGGCGGTGCGGCGGTGCTCGACCCGGACGCGATCGCGATCGCGCTGGACCGCCTCGACGCGGTGCGCTCGTTCGATCCCGGACTCTGGCGGATGGAGGCGGAGGCCGGCGTCACGACGCAGACGATCGCCCGGCGCGCGCGCGAGAGCGGCCTGTACTTCCCGCCCGATCCCGGCGCGCCCGAGCAGTCCCAGCTCGGCGGGATGATCGCGACGAACGCCGGCGGGCCGCACTCCTTCCGGTACGGCGTCACCGGCGACTGGGTCACGGGCCTGGAGGTCGTGCTCGCGCCCGGCGAGCTCGTGCGGCTCGGCGGCGCCGTGCGCAAGGACGTCGCGGGCTATGACCTGCGCGGGCTGCTCGTCGGCTCGGAGGGCACGCTCGGGATCGTCACCGCGGCCTGGCTGCGGCTCGTCCCGGCGCCCGAGGCCCAGCTGCCGGTGATCGCCGCGTACCCGAGCTCGGCCGCGGGCTGCGCGGCGATCCTGCGCGTGCCGGCGGCCGGGATCCGCGCGTGTGCGCTCGAGTTCCTCGACGTCCCGACGATGGACGCCGCGGGCGGCGCGTTCCCCGGCGGCCCGCTGCGCGGCTTCGTCGTGCTGGCCGAGGCCGACGGCTCCGCAGGCGAGGCGGCGCGCGTCCGCGACGAGCTGCGCGCGGCGCTCGCGGAGGGGGCCGAGCGGATCTACGCGCCGCAGCAGGTCGGCGCCATCCGCGACCTCTGGCGCTGGCGCGAGGGGGTCTCGCACGGCGTGACGGCCGCGCTCGGCGCGAAGCTCTCCGAGGACATCGCGGTACCGCTGGACCGGCTCCAGGAGGCGATCGAGGAGACGTTCGCGATCGGCGCGCGCCACGAGCTCGACGCCTGCTCCTGGGGGCACGCCGGCGACGGCAACGTCCACGCGACGTTCATGCTCCCGGCCGGCGATGCCGAGGTCCGGGCGCGCGCGGACGCCGCCGCGATCGAGGTCTTCGATCTCGCGGTGCGCCTCGGCGGGACCGTCACCGGCGAGCACGGGATCGGCGTGCTGAAGGCCGGCCGCCTCGCGCACCAGTGGGCGCCGGCCGCGGTCGCGGCGCAGCGGGCCATCAAGGCGGCGCTGGACCCGAAGGGCCTCTTCAACCCCGGCAAGAAGGAGGCTTGAGCGCAGGCGGCGCCGTCAGCAGGCGGTCGGCCTGGTCGCGCCCGGCGCGAGGCACCGCGTGGTCGTCTTCAGCCGGCCGGCGGCAACCTTCTGCGTCTTCACGAGGCCGATCCGCGACGGCGCGGTGACCCGCAGCGTCAGCGTCGTGCCGGCGCGCAGCCGGCGGTGCCTGAAGAGGCGCAGCAGCGACACCGACTTCGCCTGGGCGACCGTCGTCGTGCGGTGCGTGAACGGGCAGCCCCGGCCGGCGCAGCGCAGGTCGATCGTCGCTCCGGCGGGGACGCCGAGGACGCTGTAGCGCGTCAGGCGCAGGCCCGAGCCGAGCCTGCGCGACACGGCCGCGAGCGTCGCGGAGACGCGCTTGGGTTGCGCGGTCGGAGTCGGCGTGCCGGGCGGGTTTGCGCCGGGGACGCTCGTCGTGTCGGGCACGGGCAGCGCGATGGGGACGGGCGCGAGCGCCGGCGTGAAGTCCAGGGAGATCGGGAAGTCGGCGATCGTCGCGACGGGCGACGTCCCGTGGCCGCCGACCTGCAGGAGGTAGGTCCCGGGCGCGAGGTCGACGGCGATCGTCGCCTGGAGCGTCTGCGTGGCGTCGTTGTCGTCGCAGGCGAGCGCGGTCGGGCTCGTCCCGGCGTACAGCGCGATGACGGCGTCGCGGTTGTTGGTCCCGCCGGCGCGGATGGTCACCTGCCCGGCGGCCGGCACGTCGAACGCGAACCACAGCGTCTTGCCGTACGCGCGCGACGTGCCGTCCTGCAGGCACGTCGTCGTCTCGCCGGCCTCGACCGAGGCCGTGGCGTTGCTCTCGTGCGTCGCGCTGTCGAGCGCCAGGGGCGCCGCGCCGGCGCGCAGGTCGTTGGCCGGCGCGCCGCTGTTCGCCGCGTTGACCTGCAGCGCGCCGCCGGCGGCGGTCGCGCAGGAGATCGCGTCGCTGCAGAAGACGCCGACCTGGACGCGATACGTGAGGTTCGGGGCCGTCTGGAACGTCACCCTCGACGTGTGGTCGGCGGAGGTCACGTCGTCGTTGCAGGCGACCTCGGTCGTCGCCGGGTTGCCGGTGTAGACCGCGAGCACGGTGTCGATCGCCGAGCCGGCGGTGTCGATCGTGACGCTCGCGCCGGTCCCCTCGATCGTGAGCCATTCGGTCCGCGCCATGAACGCGATGCACGAGATGGGCTTCGCGGGAACGCCGAACGTCTGCGGCTCGAGGAGCTCGGTCGTGTCGTTCGTGTTGTCGGCCGTCACGGCGGTGCCGTAGAAGAACGGCTCGGCCGCGGCCTGGCCGTCGCTCGCCGATGCGGCCGACGCGGACGTGAGCAGCGTGATCGCAATCGCCATGGCCGTGACGAGCACTCGTGTCACGTGCGGGGACGCTACCGGCGCGGCCGAGCGGCTGCGCAGGACCCATGAGTAGGGTTGCGCGGGTGTCCTCTGAAGTCGCAAACGCAGCGCGGTACCTCATCACCGGCCTGAAGACCGGGGCCCTGGACGAGGCGCAGGTCGACAAGCTCGTCCGCGCCGTCGGCGCGACGCAGCGCGGCGCGACCCCGGAGGAGTCCGCCAAGGCGCTCGTGAAGCTCTCCGAGGGGCTCGAGCTCCCCGACACGGCGAGCGCCGAGATCGCCGCCCGCGTCCTCGGCGCGATGATCGAGGCCGGCCACGACCCGCGGCCGGCGCGCGAGCCGATGCTCGCCTGCCTGCGCCGGATCGTGCCGCTGTCCAACGAGCTCGCCGCGGTCCTGCGTCCGCAGGTCGGCGAGGCGCCGCCGGGCATGAGCGAGTACGCCGCCGGCAAGTACGTCACGCGCCGCGCGAACGATGCGCTGCGCCGCGCTGCCGGGACGATGCCCGAGGCCTCGGACGCCTGGGAGCGCCTGCAGGCGATCTGGCCCGGCGCGATCGCGCAGCTGTCCGTCGACCCCGAGGGCCGCGCCGAGGCCGCCGACCTGCTCGCGCCGATCGCCGAGCTGCAGGACGTCCACGAGGCCGCCGGCTGGCTCAGCGCGATGCTCAGCGTCGTGCACGAGGCGCCGTTCGTCGCGATCGAGCCGGCGACGGGCCGCGGGATCAGCGGCCGCATGAGCGGCATCGTCGACAACTTCCAGCTCAACGTCCTGCTCATGGAGGCCGTGCCGTGGAGCGGCAGCCGGCGCGTGTCGCGCACCGCCGCCGCGACGGCCCGCGGCGAGGGCCCGCAGCAGACGAAGGAGACCGTCACCGGCGTCTGGGACCTCCACAGCTACGCGGCGCTCGAGCCGGACGGCACGCTCCCGGAGCCGCCCGAGGGCGACGAGATCGACGAGACGCTGATCTGGGACGAGGGCATGCCCGCGCACATCCCGGTCCTCGAGGGCCACCACGTCATCCTGCTCACGCCGACGGCCTACGAGCGCAACTGGCGCGCGCAGCGGATGTTCCCGAACCTCGCCGCGACGCTCGACCACGAGGTGCTCGACGAGGCCGCGGTCGCGGGCTGGCTGGAGCGCATCGGCGCCGCCGCGGCGGCGGCTCGATAGGCCGCGGCAAAGGACGCGTCAGGGCAGCCGGCCGCTGTAGACGGTGAAGCCGAAGCCCTGGGGTCCGCCGTACGGCCCGCCCTGGATCATCACGAGCAGCCGCGAGCCGATCTCGGCGAGGCCCAGGACGGCTTTGCCCGGAGGTGCGCGCCACGTGCGCTCGCGGCCGTCGCGCAGCGAGCGGGCGTGGATCGTCGCGCCGTCGATCCATGCGACGGCGCGGGCGCCGAGCGACACGCTGCGCGCGCTGCTCCCGGTGGCAAGCGCGCGGGGGCGGCGGTCGCAGCGCTCCAGGACGAGCCTGTGGCGTGACGCGGTGCCGCGATCGACGAGCGCGAACGGCTTGCGGTAGATAAACAGGCGCCGGCGCGACGCCGGGCGGCGGATCGCGCGGCAGATCGGGCGGGTGGCGGACGGCGCGTCGAGGTCGATGACGTGATCGCGGGCGAACGCGGGTGCGGGCGCGGCCTTGCCGGTGTGCCAGTTCAGCAACCCCGGTGTGCTCTCGCCGCGGTGGCCTGTCAGCGCGAACGCGATCCAGCTGCGGCCGACGTCGCTGACGGTCGATCCGTCGCTGCCGCGCAGCAGGATCTCCGTGCCCGGGACGTCGGTGAACGTCCTCGTGGTGAGGTCGTAGACGAGCAGCTTCGGCTTGCCGAGCTTGACGCTGTAGGAGCACTCGACGAGGACGAGACCGCTGGCGACGGCGCGCGGCTGGCCGAACTGCGCTGCGCAGGGCCCGGCCAGATCGACGGTCCGGCGGGCGAGCGTACGCCCGTCGATGATCTCCATCCCCCCGTGGACCCAGATCACGGCCCAACGTCCACCGTCGCTCAGCGGGGCGTCGTTCGCCGCGCCGACGACGCCGAGCGTCGCGCCCTGTGCCTGCGCGCACGCCGCGAGCGACAGCAGCGCCGTCAGGCAGAGCAGGCGGAGGGTCACGCACGCTTGAACGCCGCCACCGCGAGCGAGTTGCGCGCGCGGACAAACGTTCGCCGTGCCACGCGCTACGCGCTACGCGCTGAGCGTGAGCTTGCTCGGCCCGGCGCGGAAGCCGAGCTCGACGAGCATCGCCTCGTGCGGGGAGCCGACGACGGGCTCGCCGTCGAGGCGCTCGAGCGAGAGCTTGCGGCCGCGGCCGCCGGTGACGAACCGCGCCAGCGCCTCGAACGCCGGGCGCAGCCGCGGGTCGCCCGGCGCGGTGAGCGTGACGATGCCCCTGCCGCCCTTCTCGACGTAGAGGACCGGCTCGGCGCCCGCGAGGACGACGTAGGCGCCGCGCACGCGCGCGGGCCGGCGCTGCTCGGCGTCGCGCTGGGGCCACGGCAGCGCCGCGCCGTAGGGCTGCGCGGGGTCCGTCGCGGCGAGCACGAGCGGCGGCGCCTCCTCGACCGTGCGCTGCGCGCGCAGGCGCTCGACGGCGCCGGGCAGCGCGAACTGCGCGCCGCCGAGGCCCTCGACGAAGTAGCCGCGCCGGCAGACGCCGAGCGTCTCGAGCTGTGACAGCGCGTCGTAGAGGATCGAGAAGCCGCCGGCGATGCCCTCGGCGAGCACCTGCTCGCGCGTGACGATGCCGTAGCGCTCGAGCAGCAGTTCCGCGAGCGTGCGCCGGCGCTGGCCGGGCTCGGCCTCGACGCGGAAGATCGAGTCCGTCAGCGCCCAGCGGCCCTGGACGGTCGCCGATGCTCCGCCGCGGCGGGCGCCGAAGCGGCGGGTGCTGCCGTGCCGCGGGCGAGCGGACTGCGCCCGCGCGAGCGTCAGCCGCGGCGCCCGCAGCGGCGCGAACGCGTCGTTGGTCACCTCGCCGGCCCAGACGAGGTCCCAGAGCGCCTCCTGGACCTGCTCCGGCGCGAGGTCGACGTCTGCGAGCAGGTCGGTGAAGAAGCACGGGGAGCCGAGCAGGCGCTCGCGCAGGAGGTCGTGCTCGGGCGCAGCGGGGCGCTCGGGGCGGGTGGGCTTGAATCCCGGGCGGCCGATCGCCTCGGCGTCCTCGCGGAAGTACAGCGCGACGCGGCCGGTCGTGCGCCCGAGCGTCCCGGCGCCGACCCAGACGACCTCGCCGGAGGCGCACAGCTGGTCCAGCCACGTCGCCGAATAGGCGCCGGTGCGGCGCGGCAGGACGTCGCGCTCCCAGACCTCGGCGGGCAGCGCGAGCCCCTGCAGCGGCACGAGCACCTCGCGCAGCCGGTCGATCCCCGCGCCGGAGGCCGGATGGCGGTCGACCCCCTGCCACGACGGCAGGAACGCCGCCAGCGCGCGCTGGTCGGCGGGCTCGATCTCCTTGCGCAGCGCGGCGAGCGAGGCGCGGCGCAGGCGCCGCAGGACCCCGACGTCGCACCACTCCGGCTCGCCCGGGCGCCCGTGCGGGTGCAGCTCGCCACGCACGAGCTCGCCGTCGCGTTCCAGGCCCGCGAGCACGGCGGTCGGATCGACGCCGTAGCGCGCGCGCACCTGCGCCGTCGTGAACGGCCCGTGCGTGCGGGCGTAGCGGGCGAGCAGCTGCGTCAGCGCGTCGGGCACGTCGGCGGTGAAGGCGTCGGGGAGCCCGCCCGGCGGCATCGCGCCGAGCGCGTCGCGGTAGAGGCCGGCGTCGTCGGCAGCGACCCAGCGCGGCTCGCCGCCGATGCGCAGGCGGACGGCCCGGCGCTCGCCGGCGAGCGTGCGCAGCATCGCCTCGGCGTCGATGCCGGCGAGCACGCGCTCGCGCACCTCCTCGTCGGTGAGGTCGCCGAGGCGCCGCAGGACGTCGGCGAGCGCGTCGCGGTTCTCGGCGCGCGTGCGGTCGGAGCGGTGCTGGAGGTCGGCCTCGACCTGGTGCAGCGCGTCCGCGTCGATGAGCTCGCGCAGCTCCTCCTGGCCGAGCAGCTCGCGCAGGAGATCGCGGTCGAGCGACAGCGCGGCGGCGCGCCGCTCGGCGTTGGGCTGGTCGCCCTCGTACATGTACGTCGCGACGTAGTCGAACAGCAGCGAGGAGGCGAACGGCGACGCGGTCGGCGTCTCGACCTCGACGAGCGACAGCTCGCGCGCATGGAGCCTGCGCAGCAGCTCGTGCAGGCCCGGGACGTCGA
>DATJEE010000109.1:0-6805 GCA_035496995.1 Solirubrobacteraceae bacterium
GCGCCGCACGGCCACCACAACGTCGTCAACGCGCGCGCGGCGGCGGGCTACGGCTCGGCGGCGCTGCATCTCGCCGACCTCGCCGCCCTCGGCGGCGACGACGCGCGCGCCCGGCGCCACTACGAGGACGCGCTCGCGCACAACGCCGCCATGGGCGCGCGGCCATGGCTCGCGCGCACGCAGCTGCATTACGGGCGCTGGCTGCGCCGCGGCGGCGAGGCGGCGCGCGCACAGGCGCTGCTCGACGAGGCCTGCGCGACGGCGACCGAGCTCGGGCTCGACGCACTCGCCGCGCGTGCGCGCGGCTGACCGCTCCTACGCCCGGGCGCCGGCCTGCGGGTCCAGGCGCGTCATGTGGACGCTCGCGTCGAGCGTCGAGCGCGCCGCGCCCTGGTAGACGCCGCGGATCGGCGGGACGTCGGCGTAGTGGCGGCCGTGGCCGATCTTCACGTGGCGCTCGCCCGCGAGCCGGCGGTTGGTCGGGTCGGCGCCGACCCAGACCGGCTCGCCGCGGCCGTCGAGGCCCGGCAGCAGGGCCTCGAGCCAGGCGTGCGTCTCGACCTCGACGGAGTCGTCGCCCTCGTCGGCGGGTGCGGCCCAGAGATACCCGCTGACGTACCGCGCCGCGATGCCGTTGCGGCGCAGGAGGATCAGCGCGAGGTGGACGTAGTCCTGGCAGACGCCGGCGCCGACGCGCAGGAACTCCTCGACCGTCGTGCCGACGTACGTCACGCCCGCGCGGTACTCGTAGCGGTCGGGGATGAGATCGCAGAGCGCGCGCAGCGTCGCCAGCGGCGTGGCCTTGCGGGCGGTCGCCTGCAGCTCGTCGAGCACGCCCTCCTCCGGCTCGTCGAGCGCCTTGAGGAGGTACTCGCCGGCGGCCTCGGCGTAGGCCTCGGTCTCCAGCGCCTCCCAGCCGGCCTCGGGCGGGTCGGGCGGCTCGGACGTCACGACCCGCGCGCGCACGTCGATGCGCAGCTTCGAATGCGGCCGGACGATCCCGAACTCCAGGACCTCGGTGCCGAAGTAGTCGGAGTGGCGCCCGACGCGCGCCTCGGGCTCGATGCGCACGGTGAACTCGTCGCAGCGCTGGCTCGAGGTCGTCGCGGGCCGGACGCGCAGGGCGTTGAGGTTGTCGCTCACGGGCGCGTCGTAGACGTACTCCGTGAGGAAGCGGATCGAGAAGTGCATGGTCGGCTGCACGGGACTATGCCGCAGCTCTCGCGCCGCCGAAGTAGCGCTGGGCGATGTCGGCGTCGACGAGGCCGAGCTCGCGCTGCACCTCGCGGCAGGTCCTGACGAGGTCGGCGTCGCCCTCGGCGCTGCGGCGGAACTCGAGGTCGGCGCTCAGGCGGCTGAGGCGCAGGATCGGCTCCGAGTTGCGCGGCTGCGCGTCGGCCTGGCGCAGCGCGCTGTTGACGGCGTCGACCGCGGCCGCGACGGAGTCGGGGTAGTTGCGCTCGAAGAGCAAGAAACGCGCGACCGGCCCGGCGTGCGCGGGCGCGGGCACGGCGCGGCGGTAGGCCTGGACGCCGCCGACGGCCTGCAGCAGCGCGATCGCCTGCCCGTCGGCGGCGCCGTCGACGTCGGCGTCGGCGCTCGGCAGCGCGACGCGCAGCATCCGCAGGACCATGTCGCCGGCCTCGATGCGGCCGCCGGCGCTGAGGAACGCGCTCGCCTCGTCGCGCAGCATCGTGCGCGCGGTGAGGCCCCAGAAGAGCGCCGAGCGCTCCTTGACGTGCTTGTAGATCGAGTACGGCCCGGAGTACAGGCGCGACGAGAGGTCACCGTCGCGCAGGCGCAGGTGCGTCGTGTTGATCGCCTCCCACATCTCGGCGGAGATGACGTCGCGGACGGTCGTCGCGCCCTCCCGCGCGCGCGCCACGCAGGCGACGACGGAGGCCGGGTTCGTCGAGTCGAAGGTCAGCGCGTCGAGGACGTCGTCGCGGTTGGACGGCACGTCGTCCTCGCGGCTTGCGCCCATGATGTGCATGAGCGAGTCCCAGCCGAGGCGGCTCGCGCTCGGATCCTCCGGGCGGCCCTGAAGATCGGCCTGGAAGACGCCGTCGAGCAGCCGCGACATCTGCTCGGCGCGGGCGAGGTTGCGCCCGAGCCAGAAGAGCTCCTGGGCTATGCGGGCGAGCACGGGCGGGCGGGGTCGCGCGTCTGTTGCTGTTGCTGCTGCTGGCCGGTCCAGGCGCCGTAGCGCAGGTCGGGCAGCGTCGGCGGCAGGCTCTCGGGGCGCAGCGGCGCGGCGCGGTCGCCGGAGTCGTCGCCGCTCTCGAGCACCCACGTGTCCTTCGAGCCGCCGCCGCGCGAGGAGTTGACGATCATCGAGCCCTCCGTCAGGGCGACGCGGCTCAGGCCGCCGGGGACGATGCTGATCGTCTCGCCGAAGACGGCGAACGGCCGCAGGTCGACGTGCCGCGGCGAGAGCACGCCGTGCTCGTCGGCGGTCGGGACGGTCGAGAGCTTGACGACCTCCTGCGCGATCCACTTCTCCGGCGAGCGGCGGATGACGTCCGCGAGGCCGGCGAGCGTCGGCCTGTCCGTCGTCGGCCCGATGAAGACGCCCTTGCCGCCGGACTCGCCGGTCGGCTTGAAGACGAGCTCGTCCATGCGCCCGAGCGCGTGCTCCATGAGCGTGGGGTCGGACATGAGGTACGTCCGGACGTTCTCCAGCAGCGGCTCCTCGCCGAGGTAGAAGCGCACCATCTCGGGGACGTAGTGGTAGATCGCCTTGTCGTCGGCGACGCCGGTGCCGACGGCGTTGGCGAGCGCGACGGTGCCGGCGCGGTAGGCGCGCATGAGCCCGGGGACGCCGAGCGCGGAGTCGGGCCGGAACTCGAGCGGGTCGATGAAGTCGTCGTCGAGGCGGCGGTAGACGGCGTGCACGCGCTGCAGGCCGTGCGTCGTGCGCATGTAGACGACGTCGTCGCGGACGACGAGGTCGGAGGCCTCGACGAGCTCGACGCCCATCTGGCGCGCGAGGAAGGCGTGCTCGAAGTACGCGGAGTTCAGCGGGCCCGGCGTCCAGACGACGACCGTCGCCTCGCCCTCGGCGGCCGGCGCGACGGTGCGCAGGGCGGCGAGCAGCAGCTGCGGGTAGTGGTCGACCGGTCGCACGCGGTACTCGCTGAAGAGCCCCGGCAGCAGGCGCGTCATCGCGACGCGGTTCTCCAGGACGTAGGAGATGCCGGAGGGCGTGCGGACGTTGTCCTCGAGCACCTTCCAGGAGCCGTCGCTGTCGCGGACGAGGTCGCAGCCGGCGACGTGGCAGTACACGCCACCGGGCGGCCGGATCCCGTGCGCGGCGCGCGCGAAGTGGCTGCGGCTCACGACCAGGCGCCAGGGGACGATCCCGGCGCGGACGATCTCGCGCGCGTGGTAGACGTCGTCGACGAAGCGGTTCAGCGCACGGATGCGCTGGGCCAGGCCGCGCTTGATGTGCGTCCACTCCGACGCCGGGAGGATCCGCGGGACGAGATCCAGCGGAAAGGGCCGCTCGAGCGTCGGGCCGTCCTCCCCGGTCGTGTCGAACGTGATGCCCTGCTGGACGAAGATCGCGTCGCGGCGCCGGCCGGCGGCGGCGAGGCGCTCGGCGCCGAGCGCCTCCAGCCCGGCAGCGAGAGCGGCCGCGTGCGGGCGGGGCGACCCGTCGGCGTGAAACAGCTCGTCGAAGAAACCGTCAGCGGGCTCGTACGCCGACTGCGGGCTCGTGGTGTCCACCTCGGCCATGGTCGCATTCTCGGTGCGACGGCGCACTGCGACCAGCGCCTGCGGGCCAGGACGCGCGGCCACGGTTTCGCCCGCCGGGCCATATGTGGGCGGCGGCGGCTCAGCGCGCGGGCAGGACGCGGAAGTTCCGCGAGCCGAGCACGACGCGCGACCCGCCGGCGTCGTAGCCGACGACCTTCCAGCGGTGCGTGCCGGGCTTGGAGACCTTGTGGCGCAGGACGCTGGCGTCGTCGACGCTGCGCGTCGCGACGCGCTTGCCGTCGAGCAGGACGCGCCACTGCGACACGGCGTCGGTGCCGACGACCGACCAGCGGACCGTCGCGCGGCGCCCGGCGCGGACCTGGCCGCCGGTGCGCAGGCGCACGGTGACCGGTGCGACGCGGGCCGCCGAGGCGGACGTCCGCCACATGGCGCCGGGGAGGATCGCGTGCATGGCATCGCCGACGTTGAGCTCGCCGCCGCCCTCGCTGCCGCCGAGCACGCCGGCGAGCAGGCCGGGCTTCGGCGCCGTCGCGAGGAGCGCGCCGCGCAGCGCGGCCTGCGACATGTCGGGACGGGCCGCCTGCAGCAGCGCGAGCGCGCCGGCGACGAAGGGGGCCGACATCGACGTGCCGGAGCGGTCCTCGTAGCCGCCGCCGCGGGCGGTCGAGAGGATCATGTCGCCGGGTGCGGCGAGGTCGACGGAGTTCAGCCCGAGGTTGGCGAAGCTCGGCAGGCCGCCGTTCTCGTCGGACGCCGTGACGCTGAGGACGGAGGGCTCGTTCGAGGACGCCGGGTAGGACGGCGCGACGTCGATGTTGCGCCCGTTGTTGCCGGCCGAGGCGACGACGGTCGCGCCCTTGACCGACGCGTAGTGCAGCGCGTCGGTGAGGTCGGAGGTCGTCTGGTCGCCGTTGATCGAGACGTTGAGGATGCGGGCGCCCATGTCGACGGCGTAGCGGATGCCGCGCGCGAGCAGCGTCGAGTTGCCCGAGCGGTTGGCGTCGAGGACCTTCACCGGCATGATGCGCGCCTTCGGCGCGACGCCGGAGCCGCCGATGTCGTTGCCCGCCTGGGCGGCGACGATCCCGGCGACGTGCGTGCCGTGACCCTCGTCGTCGTTGACGTTGCCGTCGTTCGTGAACATGTTCGCGCCGTAGATGTCGTCGACGTAGCCGTTGCCGTCGTCGTCCTTGCCGTTGAGCACCTCGCCGGGGTTCGTCCAGAGGTTGCCCTTCAGATCGGGGTGGTCGAGCTGGACGCCGCTGTCGAGGATCGCGACGATGACGCCGCTGCCGTCGGACTGCGTCCAGGCGGTCTGCACGCCGATCGCCTGCGGCTCGGCGAGCGCCCACTGGTCGGGGAGCAGCGGATCGTGGGCTGCCAGAGCGGGGGCGGCGCCGGCTCCGGCGAGGGCGGCCGTCGCCGCGGCGGCGGCGAGAAGGCGGTTGAGAGCGGGCTGCATGCTCCCAGTACTCGGGTGCTCGGCAGCGCCCTACAGAAGCGTTGGATCCTCCCTGGACGGATGGGTGAGCCGCCTGGACGGACGATGGATTTGCGGCGCGATCTGCTCAGGACGCGGCGAGCTCGGCGGTCAGCGCGGGCCAGACATCGGGGTCGTGCCCGGGAACGAGCCGCAGGCGCCGCTCGGCCGCGATCGCCTTCAGCCGCAGGAGCGACCGCAGCGCGTCGGCGGCCTCGCAGTGGACGAAGCCGCCGGGCGCGAGCTCGAGCTCGATGTTCTCCGTGAGGTCGGCGGCGTCGAAGGCGAAGACCCAGCCGCGGCCGTCCTGGCACTCGACGGCGAAGCTCTGGTGACCCGGGGTGTGCCCCGGCGTCAGCAGCGCCGTGATCCCGGGCACGAGCTCGACGTCGCCGTCGAGCAGGCGCCAGTCGATGGCCGGGTCGTCGAAGTCGATGCGGAACATCCCGTGCTGCTCGGGGAACGGATGGCCGCCGAGGCCGTACTCGAGCTCGCGGCGCTGGACGAACACGGGGATGCCGGGCTCGAACAGCCGCAGCCCGCCGGCGTGGTCGTTGTGCAGGTGCGAGAGGTAGATCCGCGTGATGTCGCCGATCGCGATGCGGTGCGCGGCGAGGGCGTCCTCGAGCGGCTCGCCGGGCCCCGCGGGAAGGATCGCGCGGATCGAGTGGTTGCGGCCGTGGAAGCGGTCGTGGAAGAGCCGGTCGCGGATGAGCGTCGTGTTGAAGCCCGTGTCGATCAGCGCCCAGCCGTCGTCGGTGTCCAGCGCGATCGCGGGCACCGGCTCGACGAGCGTCGCGCCGGAGTCGTCGCCGTGGACGGAGTAGGACTTCGGCAGGCGCTCCCAGCCGAGCGTCAGCGGGATCACGCGCCGCACGACGCTCATCCCCCGGGCCACCCCTCCGCGCGCCAGGCGACGAGGTCGATCTCGACGCGCGCGCCCGCGGCCAGGCCGCTCGCGCCGGTGCACGTGCGGCTCGGCAGGCGGTCTGCGAACCACGGCTCGTAGGCCGCGTTGAAGGCCGCGTAGTCGTCCCAGTCGGTGAGGTACGCGCGCACGGCGACGACGTCCTGCAGGCCACCGCCGACGAGCTCGAGCACGCGGGCGAGGTTACGCATGACCTGGTCGGTCTGCTCGCCGATCGCGCCCGCGACGAGCGCGCCGTCCAGGCCGGTCGGCATCTGGCCGGTGACGTACAGCGTCGGCCCGGCGGCGGTGGCGTGCGCGAACGGGGCGACCGGCGGCGGCACGCCGTCGTCGGGGCCGAACGTCCACGCGCGGATGCTCATGCCCGGTGAAAGCGCGGGAAGCAGGCCTTGTCGATGCGGCCGTGGACGCCCTGGCGACCGTCGACGACCTGCGTGACGGTGAAGTCGACGGCGACGCTCATGAACGAGTAGGCGTCGTCGGCGGACAGGCCGTAGCGCGAGCCCAGCAGCCGCAGCGTGCGCCGCGCGGCCGCAAGCATCGCCTCGTCGAGGTCGTCGCCGAAGCCGTGGACGAGCAGCTCGCCGGCGGTCTCCAGGACGGGCACGCGGATGTCGAGGTCGCGGCGGATCGTCAGGCGCAGCAGGCCGTTGAGGGCGGACTCGATCGCCGTGCCG
>DATJEE010000110.1:0-12277 GCA_035496995.1 Solirubrobacteraceae bacterium
GAGCTTCAGGCAGGCGATGTAGAAGGGCGTGTCGAGCATGTCCTTCACGCAGGACTGGTCGCAGATGCCCTTCTTCAGCTGGCAGACGCAGTCTTTTCCGGCATAGGCGGCGGCAGGCATGACCCGAACAAGGGTAATGCCCCGTATACCTTCCCGGGCCAGGACGATGGATCAGTACTTCGACGACACCTCGATGCTGCGCCGCGTGCACCGCGAGATGGCGGTGGCGTTCTCCGGTCCCCGCGCGCTGCTCATGCAGGCCACGCATCCCGTCGCGTTCGAGGGCTTCTTCGCCCACACCGGCGCGCTCGACAAGCCCTACGAGCGCCTGCGGCGCACGGCCCAGGTCCTCGACACGATCACGTTCGGGGCGCGCGCCGACGCCGACCGCGCGACGGCGCGGGTGCGGGCGATCCACAAGCGCGTGCGCGGCGAGCTGCGCGCGCCCGCGGGCCGCTTCCCGGCGGGGACGCCGTTCGCCGCCGACGATCCCGAGCTCCTGCTCTGGGTCCTCGCGACGCTCGTCGACTCCGCGCTCGTCGTCTACGAGCGCTACGTGCGCTCGCTGTCGCACGCCGAGCGCGAGGCCTACTGGCAGGACTACCGCGTCGTCGGCCGGCTGTTCGGACTGCGCGACGGCGAGATGCCCGCCGACATCGACGCCTTCGACGCCTACATGCGCGACATGCTCGACGGCCCCGACCTCTACGTCACGAGCGCCGCCCGCGAGCTGGCGGTGAAGATCGTCCTGCAGCCACCGGTGCCGCTCATCCGCCGCCCGGTGCTGGAGCTCGTGAACTTCGTCACCGTCGGCCTGCTGCCGGCGCAGCTGCGCCGGCAGTACGGGTTGTCGTGGGATCCGCTGCGCTCGCTGATGCTGCGCGGGGGCGCGGAGTACGCCAAGCGCGTGCTGGTGCCGCTGGCGCCGGGGCGGCTGCGGTTCGTGGCGAGCGCGCGGTCGTAGGCGCCGGCGCCCTACACCTGCGCCTGGTAGGCCCCGAACGCCTTCGTCGCCAGCACGAGGCAGACCGCCGCGAAGGCGGCGAGCAGGCCGCAGCGGCCCGCGACGCTCGCCCAGTCGGTGCCCGCCGAGACGGCCTCGCGGCCGGCGACGATCGCCCAGTCGACGGGGTTGTACCGCGCGACCGTCGCGATCCAGCCGGGCAGCAGCGCCGGCTGCATGAACGCCGTCGACAGGAACATCAGCGGGAGCTGGAGGAACGTCACCGCGCCGATGAGGCTCTCCTCCTGGCGGGCGACGAGCGCGAGCGCGTTCGACAGCGCCGCGAACGCCGTCCCGATGAGGCCGCCGATGAGCACGAGCACCGCGACGCCGAGGACGCCGCCGTCGAACGAGACGCCGATCGCCAGCGCCATCGCCACGACCACGAAGGACTGCAGGACGACCTGCACGAGGTTCTGGCCCACGCGCCCGAGGATCAGCGGCAGGCGCCCGACGGGCGTGACGAGGAAGCGATCGGTGACGCCGCGGTCGAGGTCCTCGATCGTCGTCATGCCGTTCCAGCCGCTCGAGAAGAACGCCGTCATGACGAGCACGCCGGGGACGAGGTACTGCTTGTAGTCGCCGCCCTCGAAGCCGGGGATGTCGACGACGCGCTCGAACAGCGCCCCGAAGAGCAGCAGCCAGATCACCGGCTGGACGAGCACGATCGCGATGAACCAGGGCTGGCGCAGGAGGCGCAGCAGGTCGCGGACGGTCAGGGCCCACGTGTCGGACACGGCGGTCATCGGACTTCCTCCTTCGGGGCGGTGGTGGCCTCGGCGGCCGCGAAGGAGCGGCCCGCGAAGCGCAGGTAGACGTCGTCGAGCGAGGGCCGCGCGACGGTGACCGACGCGACGGGGATGGCATGCGCGTCGAGCGCGGCGAGGACCGCCGGGACGGCGCGGGCGCCGTCGGCGCTGCGCGCGCGCAGGCTGCGCCCGTCGAGCACGACCTCGTGCAGGCCGGTGAGGTGCGACAGGGCGGCGTGGACGTTGCCGTTGAGCGCCACGCCGGGCTCCAGCTCGACGTGCAGCGCGTCGCCCTGCAGCCCGGCCTTCAGCGCCTCCGGCGTCCCCTCGGCGACGACGCGGCCGCGGTCGACGATCGCGAGGTTCGAGGCGAGCTGGTCGGCCTCCTCGAGGTAGTGCGTCGTGAGCAGGATCGTCAGGCCCTCGGCCTCGCGCAGGCGCGCGATCTCGGTCCACATCGCGGCGCGCACCTCGGGGTCCAGGCCCGTCGTCGGCTCGTCGAGGAACAGGACCTGCGGGCGGTGCACGAGCCCCATCGCGATGTCGAGGCGGCGCTGCATGCCGCCGGAGTAGCCGCGCGCGACACGGCCGGCGGCGTCCGAGAGGCCGAAGTGGTGCAGCAGCTCGTCGACCCGCGCGCGCAGGCCGCGACCGCGCAGGCCCTGCAGCCGGCCCTGCAGCGCGACGTTCTCGCGCCCGGTCAGGTCGACGTCGACGCCCGAGCGCTGCGCCACGACGCCGATCGACCGCCGCACGGCGGCGGCGTCGCGCGTCACGTCGAAGCCGGCGACGCGCGCCTGCCCGCCGTCGGCGCGCGCGAGCGTCGTCAGCACCTTCACGGCCGTCGACTTGCCCGCGCCGTTGGGCCCGAGCAGGCCGAAGATCGTCCCCGCCGGCACAGCGAACGTCAGCCCGGCGAGAGCGGCGACGTCGCCGTAGGTCTTTCTCAGGTCCGCTGCTTCGATCATGATGGTCTCCCTTGAGGATCTCTCGCTTGGAAGATATCTTAGTTTTCTAACTACTCATATGTCAAGACAATCCAAGAGCGAATTGATCGACGAGCTGACGTTCGAGATCCGGGCCGGGCAGGTGGCGGTGGATCAGATGGACGACGCGGCCGCGCGGGCGCTCGGCATCAACCGCACCGACGGCCGCTGCCTGGACATCATCGAGCGCGAGGGGCCCGTGGCCGCCGGGCGGCTGGCAAAGGCGAGCGGCCTCACGACGGCCGCCGTGACGGCCGTCATCGACCGCCTCGAGCGTGCGGGTTACGCGCGCCGCGTCGATGACCCGAAGGACCGCCGGCGCGTGCTCGTCGAGGTCACGCCGCTCATGCGCGAGCGCGGCGAGGCGATCTGGGGGCCGTACGAGCTCTTCGTCCAGATGCTCGGGCAATACACGGTCGAGCAGCTCGAACTCTTGCGCGATTTCCACCGGATGGGCCGCGAGTACAACGAGACGCGTGCCGCCGAGGTGCGCAAGCTGCGCTTCGACGACGCGGAGTGACGAACGCCACGCGGGCGCCCCCGGGTGGCGTCAGCGCCGCCGCGTCGCCCGCACGGTCCGCGCGGCGACGCGGGCGAGCGGCAGCGCGCCGCTGCGCCAGCCGCGCTCGCGGTCGGCGTCGCGGGCCGAGCGCATCCGTGCGAGCGCGCGCCAGGCCGCGACGAGCGAGCCGTCGTAGGGCTGCCACCACGCCATCCGCCCGGCGGCCGGATCCCAGGTCACGAGCTTGGGCTCGACCATCGCCCGCAGCGCCGCCGCGCCGCGCGCGCGGCCGATGCCGGCGCCGTGGACGGCGCCCCACGGCAGCGCCGGCTCCGCGCGCGAGACGACGTGGTCGTTCATCCACACCATCCCGGCGCGGATCTCGCGGGCGACGCGCGCGCCCTTGTGGCCGTCGGCGGTCCAGACCGACGCCCCGAGGCCGCCGATCCCCTCGTTGCAGCGCGCGATGCCCTCCTGCTCGGCGTCGACGGGCTCGATCGCAAGCCAGGGCCCGGGCGCGTCCTCGCGCAGCAGGCGCGCGTCGCGCGGGACGTCCGTCAGCACGGCGGGCGCGAAGTACGCGCCGTCGATCCCCGCGACGCTCACAGGCCCGCCGCAGTGCAGCGTCGCGCCGGCGGCGACGGCCTCGCCGACGAGCTCGGTCAGGCGCGCGACGCGGTCGCGCGCGAGCAGCGGGCCGATCTCCGTCTCCGGGTCGCCGGGGTCGCCGACGCGCAGCGCCCGCGTGGCGGCGACGACCTCGCGCGTGAAGCGCTCGTGCAGGTCGCGCATGACGTAGGCGCGGGCGAGGCTGCCGCCCGACTGGCCGGCGTTGGCGAACGCCGCCCAGCGCGCTCCGAGCACGGCGCGCGGGACGTTCGCGTCGGCGAGCACGAGCATCGCGTCCTTGCCGCCGACCTCGATCGTCGCGCGCTTGAGCTCGCGCGCGCAGGCCTCGCCGACGTCGCGCCCTGCCTGCGAGGAGCCGGTGAAGCGCACGTGCGCGATGTCCGCCGAGACGAGCGCGCGGGCGGTCTCCTGGTCGCCGTGGACGATCTGCAGCAGCCCCTCGGGCAGCCCGGCGCGGACGAAGACGCGCGCGATCCGCTCGGCGGTGAGGGCCGCGAGCGGCGACGGGTGCAGGACGACGCCGTTGCCGCCCATGAGCGCGACCGCGACGTCGCCGAGCGGCGTGGCGAAGGGCTCGGCGCCGGGCGTCAGCACCGCGACGACGCCGAGCGGCTCGAAGGTCAGCCGCGCGCGCTTGACGGGCTGCAGCGAGCGCGCGAGCCCGATGCGCTCGGGCGCGAGCACCCGAGGCGCGCATTCGGCGAGCCACTGCAGCGTCTCGACGGCCGGGAGCAGCTCCATCGTCTGGACCTCGGCCAGCGGCCGCCCCTGCTCGTGGACGATGACCGGGACGAGCTCGTCCCACTCGTCGATGACGGCCTGCGCGGCGCGGATGAGGTAGCGCGCGCGGTCGGCGAGGCGCAGCTGGGCCCACAGGCGCTGGACCTCCGCGGCCTCCGCGACGGCCGCGGCGACGTCGGCGGGGGCGGTCGCCGCCACCGCGCCGAGCAGCGTGCCGTCGATCGGGCTGATCGACTCGAGGCGCTCGGCGGCTGCGGCGTGGGCCGGCATCGCGGGCGATTGTCTCAGCAACGCCGCAACGGCCCGGCCGGATCGCTCCGGCCGGGCCGCGTGACGGCGTGGCGCGCGCGGCGTCAGCCGCAGAGCGCGTAGATGCTGCCCGTCGTGCCGTTGGCGGACGTGCCCGGGCGCGCGTGGATGTTCACGCGCATGTTGCGGCGCCCGTAGGAGTCGTCGAGCGTGACGTCGAGCTTGGAGCCCTCCTGGAACCCGAGCCCGCGGTGGACGAGGCCGCGCGGGCACGCGAGCGTCACCGAGCGGCGGCTGTCGCCGCGCAGCGTCACCGGGAAGCGCAGCAGCTGCGTCCCGGAGGCGATCCGGGCGCCCTGGTGCAGGTGGTTGCCGGCGACGTCGACCGGGCTGCGCTGCCCCGCCCTGCGGACGATCGGCAACCCGACCGCCGGGGCCATCGGCGCGATCGTCGTGTCACGGCAGAGGGCGTACACGTGCCCGGTGGCGGTGCTCGGGTCGGCGTCGCGGATCGTGTACATGCGCACGTCGATCGTCGGCCGGTAGTAGGCGCTGCCCTTGACGACGCCGAAGGCGACGTCGCTGCCCTCCTGCAGGCCGAGGCCGGTGTGGATCGTGCCGTCGGGACAGGCGAGCGTGATCGGGGCCTTGCTGTCGCCGTGCATGGCGACCGGCCAGCGGACGAGCGCGGTGCCGCGGCGGATGATGTCGTGCTGGTGCAGGTGGTTGCCGCCGACGTCGATCGGGGTCGGCTGCCCGGCCGGGATGATCGTCGGGGCGCCGAGCGTCGGGGCGGCGGCCAGCGCGCCGCTGGGGACGGCGAACGTGGCGGTCAGGGCCATGGCGGCGGCGACGGCCGCGCGGCGGAGGTTTCGATGGGGGGTGGTGGTGAGGAGCATGGGCGCAGCCTGCCGCGGGCGCCGCCCTGCTCCCAGCCACCCCAGGTGGACGCCTCCCACACCCCCGGCACTCAGTCGCGCCCGCGCGCCTCCCGGATGCGCTGCAGGCGGGCGCGCAGCTCGGCCTCCTGGTCGTCGGGCTCGTAGAAGCGCACGCCCGCGACCTCGTCGGGTGCGACCTCCTGCCGGCCGAGATGCCCGGGATGGTCGTGCGGGCTGTCGTAGCCCACGGCGTTGGAGCGCACCGCGGGCGGCGGCGACGCGGCGCCGTGGCGGCGGACGTGCTCGATCGCCGCGCCGATCGAGCGCGTCGCGGCCTTGGACTTCGGGGCGAGCGCGAGGTAGATCGTCGCCTGCGACAGCGCGTGGATCGCCTCCGGGAGGCCGACGTGCTCGACGGCGGCGGCGGCCGCGGTCGCCACGACGAGCGCCTGCGGGTCGGCGTTGCCGATGTCCTCGGACGCGAGGATGACCATCCGGCGCACGAGGAAGCGCGCGTCCTCGCCGCCCTCGAGCATGACCGCGAGGTAGTACAGCGCGGCGTCGGGGTCGGACGCGCGCGTCGCCTTGATCCAGGCCGAGATGTAGTCGTAGTGCTGATCGCCGGCGCGGTCGTAGCGCAGCGCCTTGCGCTGTAGCGCCTCCTCGGCGTCGGCGATCGTCAGCGCGGCGCTCGCGCCCGCGCCGGCGCTCGCGCAGGCGAGCTCGAGCGCCGCCAGCGCCGTGCGCGCATCGCCGCCGGCGCGGCCGGCGAGGAACTCCAGCACCTCGCCGGGGACCTCGGCGGCGGCGCACTCGCCGCGCTCGAGCGCCCGGCGCAGGAGCGCCTCGATCTCGCCCGCGCCGAGGGCATGCAGCTCGTAGACCTGCGTCCGGCTCAGCAGCGCGGCGTTGACCTCGAAGTACGGGTTCTCCGTCGTCGCACCGATGAGCGTCACGAGCCCCTCCTCGACGGCCGGCAGCAGCGCGTCCTGCTGGGCCTTGTTGAAGCGATGGATCTCGTCGAGGAAGAAGACCGTGCCGCCCTGCCCGGCCTTGCGCCGGTGCGATGCGCGCTCGATGACGGCGCGGACCTCGGCGCGCCCGGCCTGGACGGCGCTGAGCTCCTCGAACGCTGCCTTCGCCGAGCCGGCGACGATCCGCGCGAGCGTCGTCTTGCCGCTCCCCGGCGGGCCGTGCAGCACCATCGAGTGCGGCCGCCCCTCCGCGATCGCGCGCCGCAGCGCGGTCGGCTCCGCGGGCGTGCCGAGCAGGTGCTCCTGGCCCACGAGCTCGTCGAGCGTCCGCGGGCGCATGCGCACGGCCAGCGGCGCGTCGGCGGGCGGGACGGGGGTCGTCGTGCGCGGCGGCGGATCGTCACCGAGATCGAACAGCTGGTCGCCCATCGCGCAAGTATCGTCCGCATGCGGGTAGTAGGGCCTGACTCGCGAGCTCGGCCGACGTTGCCGATACGACGTGTATGGAATCGCTGACCGCAGCTCGAGCAGGATCGATCGCGCCCCCGGCGGCCGAGGCTGTCGCGGCGCCGGCGATCGAATCCGTCGCGCCGCCGGCCAGGACCATGCGCCACATGTCCGACGAGCGGCTGGCGCGGTTGGCCGCCAAGGGCAGCGAGGCCGCCTTCGCGGCGATCTTCGAGCGCCATCACCAGGCGCTGCATCGCTACTGCCACTCGATCGTCGGCAACGGCCACGATGCGGCCGACGCCCTGCAGAACACGATGGTCAAGGCGCTGCGCGCCCTGCCGGGCGAACGGCGGCAGATCACGCTGAAGCCGTGGCTGTACCGGATCGCCCACAACGAGTCGATCTCGCTGCTGCGCGGCCGCCGGCCCGACGGCGACCTCGACGCCGCGGCGGACGTCGGTACCGCGGGTGCCGAGAGCATCGCGGAGTCGCGCGAGCGCCTGCGCGACCTGACCGCCGACCTGCAGGAGCTCACCGAGCAGCAGCGTGGCGCGCTGCTCATGCGCGAGCTCGGCGGGCTGGAGTTCTCCGAGGTCGCAGCCGCGCTGGCCGTCAGCGCCACGGCCGCCAAGCAGAGCGTCTACGAGGCCCGCTGCGCGCTGCAGTCCATGCAGGAGGGCCGCGAGATGGCCTGTGACGTCGTGCGACGCGCGCTCTCCGACGGCGACAAGCGCACGCTGCGGGCCGTGAAGATGCGCAGCCATCTGCGCGCCTGCGCGGGCTGCCGCGACTTCCGGGCCGCGCTGGATCACCGCCCCGCGCAGCTCGCCGCGATCGCCCCGCCCCTCCCGCTGGCGGTCGGCGCGTCGATGCTGCACGGCATCCTCGGCGGCGCGGGCCACGGGGCCGCCGGTGGCGGGCTCGGCATCGGGGTCACCGCGGGCACGAAGGCCGCGGGCATGCTGTCCGTCGGCGCCGCCAAGGTCGCCACCGTCGCCGTCATCGCAAGCAGCGTCGCCGGCGCCGGCGTCTACATCGCCCCCACCTTGACGCGCGATGTCGCACAGCCCGTCAGCCGCCCGGCGGCGGCCTCCCACCCGACGGCGCGCCATGACGCCGTGGTCGTCGCGCAGCGGGCGCGTCAGGACTCCCTCACCGGCGGCGCTGCTGCGGCGACGGCGGCGCGCAAAGCGACCACGAACGCGAACACGGCAGCGGCCGGCCGCATGCCGGCCGTGCCGGCGGTTCGGCGGCACGCCGCTTCGCCGCCCGGCGCGGTCTCCGCGAGCACGCGGCCGCGGCCGGCGGCCGCGAGCGCGCATGCCCCGGCTCGCGCCAAGACGGCGTCCGGCGCGCAGGCCGCGCGGGCCGCGCGGCGCCCGACCCATCCCGGCGCAAAGACGACCGTGGCGGTTGCTCCCGTCCCCGTCCGGTCCACGCCGGCGACGGTTCCCGCCCGCGTTGCGCCCACGGCGCCCGTCGTCACCCGGGCGCCGGTGCCCGACGCGCCCCGCGTCGCCGCGCCGAACGCCGCCGCGCCCGTGCCGCCGCGCCCGCGCTGACCCTGTCCCGCCGCGCCCGTGCCGCCGCGCCCGCGCTGACCCTGTCCCGCCGCGCCCGCGCGGCGAAAGCTCAGGTAGCGCCTTACGTTCGTCGTCCGGCCTCGTTGCATCCCCGAACCCTCACGAAATGGCAAACCCGTCGCGAGGCGGGGGCGCAAAACCCGGGACCTCACGCGGTGAGGACGCCCAGTCGCCGTAGGAGGCAACCATGAACTTCTCCGCCAAGACGCTCGCCCTGACTGCAGTTCTCGCCCTGTCGGCGGTGCCGGCGTTCGCGCTGCCCGCGCAGGTCCCGAGCAACCCGGGCACCGCGCACATCCCGGACAACGCGGGCACGCAGACGGCGCCGACGAACCCGGGCCGGCCGGCCAACCCCGGCTCGCAGTCCTCGAGCAACTCGTCGAAGGCGAAGGCCTACGGCAAGCTCTGCGCCGACCAGAGCAAGAAGCACGTCGCGGGTGAGCACGGCACGCCGTTCAGCAAGTGCGTGACCGCGATGGCGAAGGTCGCCGGCGGCTCGAAGAACCCGACGAGCGCCTGCAAGACCGAGAGCAAGAAGCACGTCGCCGGCCAGCACGGCACGCCGTTCAGCAAGTGCGTGTCCGCCGCCGCGAAGCTCCTCGACGACCAGGCGGCCACGACGCCCGTCACGCCGCCCGCCAGCTAGAGCACAACCGCGATCGGCATACGGGGCCCCGTCCGCGACGGGGCCCCGCGTCGTCGGGCAGGGAGCTGCTCCGGCGCGACCCGTTCGGGGCGCCGCTATCGTCGCCGCATGAAGCTGCGCCCGGCACTGGCGGCGTGCTCCGCGATCGTGCTCGCGGCACTGCTGCTCGCGTCCTGCGGGGGCGCGGACAGGTCGGCGTCGGCCGGCGACGCCGTCGCCGGCAAGAAGCTCTTCAGCGCGCACGGCTGCGGCGGCTGCCACACCTTCGCGGCGGCCGGGTCCACCGGCACGACCGGGCCCGACCTCGACGCCGCGCTGCCGAGCCCGAGCGGCGTCATCCGCCAGCTCAGCACCGGCGGCGGGCTCATGCCGAGCTTCGCCGGCCAGCTCTCGACGACGGAGATGCGGGACCTCGCGGCCTTCGTCGGCGCCGGGCGCAGCTCCGGCAAGGCCGTCGCCAAGCCGTTCACGCCCGACGCCACGAAGCTGTCGGACTGCACGGACGCCAAGGCCGAGTGCCTCGAGCAGGCGTTCGGCAACCTCACGTTCAAGGCGGGGCCCAAGCCGGCGCTCGCGCGGCTGGCGCAGGCGCTGCAGACCAACCGCGCCGTACAGGTCGACTGCCACCGCATCGCGCACCGGATGGGGTCCGCGGCGCTGTCGCGCTTCCACGACCACGTCGCCCCTGCGTTCATCGCCGGCAGCCCGATCTGCGCGTCGGGCTACTACCACGGCATCATCGAGCGGGCCTTCCTCGGCCAGCCGAACACGCGCCTGGCGACCGTCGCCCGCCAGCTCTGCGCCGACCCGCAGATCGACGCCCAGCGCTTCCTCGCCTACCAGTGCATCCATGGCCTCGGCCACGGCCTGATGATCTACACGGGCTACGACCTGCCCGGCTCGCTGAAGACCTGCGACGAGCTGCGCACGGGCTTCGACCGCGTCTCCTGCAGCGGCGGGGTCTTCATGGAGAACTTCAACTCCTCCTACGGCGTGACGTCGAAGTACCTGCGCGCGAGCGACCCGATCTACCCCTGCGACGCCGTCGCCGAGCGCCACAAGCTCTATTGCTACCTGCTCGTAACGGCGAACATCCTGCGCCTGACCGGCGGCAACCTGCAGCGCACGGCCGACGCCTGCATGCGCAGCGAGAAGGCGTGGGTCGGGACGTGCTACGAGTCATTCGGCCGCGACGCGTCGGGCATCGCCGGCAAGGACGCCGACCGCGCGATCGCGAGCTGTCGCCTCGCGCGCGCCCACGAGGGCGACTGCATCTACGGCGTCGCGCGCGAGATCGTCAACGCCGATGCCGCCGGTGCGCGCGGCGGGCGCTTCTGCGCCCGGACCGCCCACCGCTTCCGCGCGCGCTGCTACGCCGGGGTGGGCTCGGTCCTCGCGTCGATCGAGCCGACGCCCGAGCGCCTGCGCGGCGCCTGCCGCGAGGTCAGCGGGCGCTGGGTCGACGGCTGCCTGCGCGGCGCCGGGCTGATCGCCTGACGGCCCGTTCACACGACCCCCTAGCATCAACGTCACCGTGAGCGAGGATCTGCAGCAGGACACGACGGCGCTGCTCCAGCGCCTGATCCGCTTCAACACGGTCAACCCGCCGGGTGCCGAGCGCGAGCTGCAGGAGTCGCTCGCCGCCGACCTGCGCGGCGCCGGCTTCGAGGTCGACCTCCTCGGCGCCGAACACGACCGCCCGAACCTCGTCGCACGCCTGCGCGGCCGCGCCGACGGGCCGACGCTGTGCCTGCTCTCGCACGTCGACACGGTGCTCGCGACGCCCGCGGACTGGACGCACGACCCGTGGTCCGGCGACCTCGCCGACGGCTTCCTCTGGGGCCGCGGCGCACTGGACATGAAGTCCCAGACCGCCGCCGAGGTCACCGCGGCGCTGTCGCTCGCGCGCGCGGGCTGGCGCCCGGCGCAGGGCGACCTGCTGATCGTCGTGCTCGTCGACGAGGAGGTCGGCGGCGAGCTCGGCGCGATGTGGATCTGCGAGCAGCATCCCGACGCCGTCCGCTGCGACTACCTCCTCAATGAGGGCGCCGGCGCGGTCTTCCCGTACGACGGCGACCGCTACTACGGCGTCTGCGTCGCCGAGAAGGGCGTCTTCCGCTTCCGCCTCATGACCGATGGCGTCGCGGGCCACGCGTCGATCCCGAAGATCGGCGACAACGCGCTGCTGAAGATGGCGCCGCTGCTCGCGCGCATGGCCGAGCGCCAGCCGGCGTTCGACGTCGTCGAGTCCGCACAGGCGCTGCTGGACGGCCTCGGCCTGGCCCCGGACGGCGATCCGGCCGCGGCGCTCGCGCGCCTGCAGGAGCGCGACCCGCTCCTGGCGCTGCTCGTCGAGCCGCTGCTCGGCGTGACGCTCGCGCCGACGAAGATCTCCGCCTCGCAGAAGATCAACGTCATCCCCGCGAGCGCCGAGCTGCGCGTCGACTGCCGCGTCCCGCCGGGCCTCGACGAGGACCTCGCGCTGCGGCGCATCCGCGAGGTGCTCGGCGAGGACGGCTATCGCCTGGAGTTCACCGAGCGCGTCCGGGGCAACGAGTCGGCGGTGCGCTCGCCGCTGATGGACGCGATCGAGCGCTGGGTCGGCGAGCACGACCCGGGCGCGCGCGTCGTCCCGACGATCCTGCCGGGCTTCACGGACTCGCGGACCTTCCGCGACGCCTTCCCCGGCTGCGTGGCGTACGGGTTCTTCCCGCACCGCCACATGAGCCTCTATGAGACCGCGCCGCTCATCCACGCCGCCGACGAGCGCATCGACGTGCGCGACCTCGGCTTCGCGGCGGCGTTCTTCCGCGACGTCTGCAAGGAGATCCTCGGTGACTGACAAGCTCCGCCTCGGCGGCATGGCGCTGCGCAACGGCCTGC
>DATJEE010000111.1:0-10209 GCA_035496995.1 Solirubrobacteraceae bacterium
CGCCGTCGGGCCCGAGCTCGACGACTTCTTCTCGACCTTCGACGAGCAGACGCGCGCGAACATCGACACGAACCTCGACTACTTCGGGACGGCGATCGCCGGGCGCGGGGACGCGATCAACCGCACGATCGCGTCGCTGCCGGAGCTCTTCGGCGACCTGCCGCCGGTCATGCGCACGCTCTCGGACCCCGACAACCAGCTGCGGCGGCTCGTGACGGAGACCGGCGACGTCACGCGCATCATCGCGCCGCTGTCGAACACGTTCGCGCGCGGCTTCACCGGGATGGCCGACACGTTCGGGGCCCTCTCCAGCGACCCGCAGGCGCTGCGCGACGCGATCGCCGCGACGCCCGCGACGCTCGCCGAGGGGATCCGCTCGCTGCCCGACACGCGCCCGTTCCTCAGCGAGCTGGCCGGGATCTCCGACGAGGTCCGCGGCACGGCGCGCGAGCTGCGCCGCAGCCTGCCGCCGGTCAACCGCGCGCTCGCCGCGGGCACCCCGGTGCTGAAGCGCACGCCGGAGTTCACGGACGACCTCGAGGGCTCGCTGCGGGCGCTGCGCGACCTCGCGAAGTCGCCGACGACCGACATCACGCTCGCCGGGCTCACCGCGACGATGAAGACGCTCAACCCGACGCTGCGCTACGTCGGCCCGCACGTCACCGTCTGCAACTACTTCAACTACTGGTGGACGTTCCTCGCCGACCACATCTCCGACGAGGACGCGACCGGCACGGTCCAGCGCATCCAGGTCAAGCTCGCTCCGCTGCAGCAGGAGAACTCGATGGCGAGCTTCGGCGCGACGCGGCCGGCCAACGGCGGCACCGTCGACCCCGTGACGAAGGCGCTGTCGGGCGACGCCGCCGCGCTGCACGACCAGATTTACAACGCGGCGGTCGACTCGCAGGGCAACGCCGACTGCGAGTCCGGCCAGCGCGGCTACCCGACGCGCGCCGCGCAGGGCTTCCCCGCCGACCTCAACATCGCCGTCGACACGCGCACGCCGGGCGATCAGGGCCCGACGTACAAGGGCCGCCCCAGCGTGCCCAAGGGCCAGACGTTCTCCTCGCGCCCCAACGGCATCGCGCCGCAGGTGGAGCCGTGATGCGCGACCGCGGCCCCAGCCCCTTCACCGTCGGCGTCGTCCTGATCGTCGCCGCGCTCGTCGTGACGTACCTCGGCTTCCGCAAGGACGTCCCGTTCCTCAACAGCCCGTACACGATCAAGATGGCCGTCCGTGACACGAACGGCATCAACAAGCGCTCGCCGGTGCGGATCGCCGGGGTCGAGGTCGGCCGCGTCGAGAAGATCGAGCACACGAGCCCGGGCTCGAAGTCGGCGACGCTGACGCTCGCGATCCTCGACAAGGGCCGGCCGGTCTACGACGACGCGACCGCGAAGATCCGGCCGCGGATCTTCCTCGAGGGCAACTTCTTCGTCGACCTCTCCCCGGGCACGGCGCGGGCCGGCGAGATGCACGACGGCGACATGATCCCCATCGCGCGCACCGCCAGCGCGGTCCAGTTCGGCCAGGTCCTCAGCGCGCTGAAGAGCGACACGCGCGCCGACCTGCAGAACGTCTTCCGCGAGGTCGGCAAGGCGCAGGACGCCGGCGGCGCGAAGGCCTTCAACGACTCGCTGAAGTACCAGCCGGCGTCCTACAAGTTCGCCGCGATCGTCTCCGAGGCGCTGCTCGGCAAGCGCCCGGGCGACCTCGGCGACTTCATCCGCGACAGCGGCGCCGTCGCCGGCGCGATCGAGCGCGATCCGGGACGGCTGCGCTCGCTGATCGTCGACTTCAACACGACGGCGGGCGCGCTGGCGTCCGACCAGAGCGCCCTCAGCGCGGCGGTCGGCGAGCTGCCGGCGACGCTGCGCGCGGCACCACCCGCACTCGACGCGCTCAACGCCGCCTTCCCGGACGTGCGCCGCTTCGCCATCGGCGCCCGCCCCGGCGTGCGCTCGCTCGGGCCGACGGTCGACGCGACGCTGCCGCTCGTCAAGCAGCTGCGCGGCCTCGTGCGGCCGAGCGAGCTGCGCGGCCTGTCGGCCGACCTGCGCAGCGCGACCCCGGCGCTCGCGCAGCTCGCGAAGACCGGGACGTCGGTCCTCGAGAAGCTGCGGTCGCTCGCGAGCTGCGCGACGAACGTCCTCGTGCCGACCGGCAACGACCAGATCGTCGACAAGGCCTTCCCGACGCACGGCCCGGTCTACCAGGACCTCGCGAAGTTCCTCCCGGGCCTCGCCGGCGAGAGCCGCTCCTTCGACGCCAACGGCCCGTTCTTCAAGGTCCTCGGCACGGGCGGCGCCGAGACGCTGAACCTCGGCAACGGCCTCGTCGGCTCGACGTTCGATCCGGTCGTCGGCAACAACCCGCCGCCAGTCCGCGAGCGGCCGCCGCTGCGGCCCGACGTCCCGTGCGAGACGCAGGACCAGCCGGACCTGCACTCGATCCCGAAGGGCCCGCCGACCGCGGTCAGCACGGCGGGCGCGGCGAGCTCCAAGCGCGAGACGCGGGCGCAGTCGGTCGCGGTCGACTACATGCGCCGCCTGCTCAAGCTCCAGGGCCGCGACACGAAGGTCCTCGACCGCCCGATCACGCTCAACGAGATCCGCGCGATCGCCGCCGACAACGGCCTGACGAAGCAGCTCGACAAGGCGATCGCGAAGGCCGGGCGATGAAGCGCGTCATCCAGAAGAACCTCGGGCCGTTCCTCGCGATCATCGGTCTCGTCGCGATCGCCGTCGTCGTCGGCGGCTACATCCTCACGCAGCAGCGGCTGCGCTTCCCGCTCATCCAGGACAAGCCGATGCGCGTGAACGTCGCGCTCGACAACGCCCAGGCCGTCACGCCGGGCCAGGGCCAGACGGCGCAGGTCGCGGGCGTGAAGATCGGCGACATCGCCGAGGTCTCGCTCAAGGGCGGCCGCGCGATCGTCGGCCTCGACATCGAGCCGAAGTACGCCGACCTCATCCACCGCGACGCGACCGCGCTCCTGCGGCCGCGCACGGGCCTGAAGGACATGTACGTCCAGATCTTCCCCGGCAAGGACGGGCCGCCGGTGAAGGAGGGCTTCACGATCCCCGTGCAGAGCTCGCTCACCGACGTCGACCTCGACGAGATCCTCTCGACGCTCGACACCCGCACGCGCGACTACGTGACGCTCCTGGCCAACGGCGCCGGCGAGGGCCTGAAGGGCCGCGGCAGCGACCTCGCCCGCGTGTTCGAGCGCTTCGGGCCGACCGTGCGTGATCTCAGCCGCGTGAACCACGCCGTCGGCAAGGAGCGCGTCGCGCTGCGGCGCCTCGTGACGTCGCTGGCCGAGGTCAACGGCACGCTGGCGCGCAAGCCCGAGGCGCTCACGCGCCTCGTCGACACCGGCGCGACGACGCTGCGGGCGTTCGCCTCCGAGGACGCCGCCCTGCGCAGCTCCGTGACGGAGCTCGCCCCGACGCTGCAGCAGGCGACGAAGACGCTCAACGCCGTGACGCCGTTCGCCAACGAGCTCGGGCCGGCGACCCGCGCGCTGCTGCCGGCCGTCAAGCAGCTGCCGAGCGTCAACGCCGCCGTCGGGCCGTTCGCGCGCGAGGCGACGCCGATCGTCCGGACGAAGATCCGGCCGTTCGTCCGCAAGGCCCGGCCGGTCACGAAGGACCTCGCCCCCGCCGCCCGCGGGCTCGCGCGCGCCTTCCCGGAGCTCGACCGCGACGGGACGGTCCTCAACCACTTCACGAACATGCTCGGCTACAACCCCAACGGCGCCGAGCCGCCGGACAAGGCCGGCCGCGAGGAGGGCTACCTCTTCTGGCTGTCGTGGCTCGCGCACCAGACGACGAACCTCCAGAGCACCGATGACGCCAACGGCCCGATGCGCCCGATCTTCCTCACGGGAACGTGCAGCACGTTCACGAGCCTCGTCAACGACCTGCCGGCGGCCGAGTTCGCGCTCGGGCTCTCGCCGCTGCTCGCGACGGTCTGCAAGAACCCGACGACGACCTCGCTCAGCGCGACGAAGTCGCTGAAGACGCTGAAGACGATCTCGAGCCTCGTCCCGAAGGGCACCGGATGAACACCTCGGCCCCCACGCCCGGCCGGATCCTCGTCATCAGCGCGTTCGCGCTGACGTGCTTCGGCCTGCTGCTGTTCCTCTGGCTCGCCTTCGGCGGCGCGATCCCGCTGAAGCCCGAGGGCTACCGCGTCCAGGTCGCCTTCACCGACGCGACGACGCTCGCCGACCAGGCCGACGTCCGGATCGCCGGCGTCTCGGTCGGCAAGGTCGTCAAGAAGGAGCTCGCGCCGGGCGGCAATCGCACCCTGACGACGATCGAGCTGAAGAACCAGTTCGCGCCGCTCAAGCGCGACGCGCGGGCGATCCTGCGCCAGAAGACGCTGCTCGGCGAGACGTACGTCGAGCTCACGCCCGGCGACCGCAACGCCCCGGACATCCCGGAGGGCGGGCGCCTGGCCGATGGCCGCGTCAAGCAGGCCGTCGAGTTCGACGAGTTCCTCCAGGTCTTCGACAAGCCGACACGCAAGGCGTTCCAGGAGTGGCAGGCGAGCATCGTGAAGGCCGGCGCCGGGCGCGGCCGCGACCTCTCCGACGCGCTCGGCAACCTGCCGGTGTTCACGGAGAACGCGCAGAGCGTCGTCGACGTCCTCAACGACCGCCGCAGCGCGCTGCGCGACCTCGTCCGCAACGGCGGGCGCACGCTCGAGCAGATCACCCGCAACGAGACGGCGCTCTCGACGCTCGTGCAGCGCAACACCGAGCTCTTCGGGGAGCTTTCGACGCAGCGCGACGCGATCGCCTCCTCGATCAAGATCCTCCCGACGTTCCTCGACGAGTCCAAGCAGACGCTCGCGAAGCTCCGGACGTTCTCCGTGAACACCGAGCCGCTCATCCGCAACCTGCAGCCGGTGCTGACCGACCTCGAGCCGACGCTCGCGGCGCTGCGGCGGCTGTCGCCGGACCTCGAGAACCTCTTCGACAACGTCGACCCGCTGATCTCGGCGGGCCACAACGGCCTGCCGGCGCTCTCGCGCGTCCTGCGCGGCCTGGACCCGACGCTCGCCACGACCGGGCCGTTCCTGCAGCAGCTCAACCCCGTGCTGCAGTTCCTCGAGCTCAACCAGACGAAGATCGCCGACTTCTTCGCCATCGGGCCGGCGACGCTCGGCGGGATCCGCGCGACGGTGCCGGGCAGCAAGAGCAACGGCCACGTGCTGCCGCAGATCATCATGCTCGGCAGCCAGTCCCTGCCGGCCCTCACGCGCTCGAAGGACAACCGCGGCAACGCCTACGTCCCGCCGAACGCCAAGCGCGACCCGAGCTCGCTGACGCTCCCGAGCTTCGACTGCAACAACTCCGGCGTGAAGGGCCCGACGAACACGCCCGGCTGCAACGTCATGGTCCCGGTGCCGTTCCAGGGCCGCGACCAGCGCTTCCCGCAGGTGCACGCGGCCGGTCCGGGCGGCGCGTCCTCCGGCGGCTGACCGCGGCGTGACGCGCGTCGGGGTCGTCGGCCACGTCGAGTGGGTGAGCTTCGCGGTCGTGCCGCGGGTGCCGCTCGCCGGCGAGATCGTCCATGCGCGCGACGTGTTCTCCGAGCCGGCCGGCGGCGGCGCGGTCGCCGCAGTGGCGCTGCGCAGGCTCGCGGGCGCGGTGACGTTCCTCACGGCGATCGGCAACGACGACGCCGCACGCGCGACCGAGGAGCGGCTGACCGAGGTCTACGGCGTGACGCTGCGGGCGGCGCGCCGCGAGGCGCCGCAGCGGCGGACGTTCACGTTCCTCGACGACGCCGGCGAGCGCACGATCACGGTGCTGGGCGAGCGGATCGTGCCGGCGATCGACGACCCGCTGCCCTGGGATGCGCTGGCCGATCTCGACGCCGTCTACCTCACCGGCGGCGACGCCGGCGCGGTGCGGGCCGCCCGCGCCGCGCGCGTGCTCGTGGCCACGCCGCGGGCGATGAGCGCGCTCGCGGGCTCGGGCGTCGCCGTCGACGTGCTCGTCGGCAGCGCCGTCGACCCGGGCGAGGTCTACGAGCCGGGGATGCTCGACCCGCCGCCGCGCGTCGTCGTGCGCACGCGCAGCGCCGACGGGGGCGAGTGGGTCTCGACCGCCGACGGGCGCAGCGGGACGTGGGACGCCGCGCCGCTGCCGGGCAAGCCGGTCGACGCCTACGGCTGCGGTGACTCGTTCGCCGCCGCGCTGGCGTACGGGCTCGGCGCGGGCATGGCGCTGGAGGAGGCGATCGAGCTGGCGGCCCGCTGCGGCGCCGCGTGCCACTGCGGGCGCGGCCCGTACGGGGGACAGCTGGTGACCCACCGTCGCAGCGATCAGGCCTAGCCCAGCGCCTTCTCGAACCAGTGGTCGGCGAAGGGCTCGTCGTTGAACGCCGGCACCTCGACCCAGCCGGCCGAGCGGTAGAGCGTCAGCGCCTCGGCGAGGACGCCGCTCGTCTCCAGGCGCGCGCGCCGCGCGCCGCCGGCGACCACGCAGGCCTCGAGCACGCCGAGCAGACGGCGCCCGAGGCCGAGCCCGCGGGCCGCGGGCGCGATCCACATCCGCTTGATCTCGCTCGGCGCGCCGGGCCGGTGCTTCACCGCGCCGCACCCGACCGCCTCGCCGTGCAGGTAGGCGACGAAGAACTGCCCGGCGGGCGGGCGGACCTCGTGCGGCAGCGCCGTCGCCCCGGCCGCCGGGTCGAAGCCGCGCTCCGAGCGCCGGTTGAGCTCGGCGACGTACTCCGCGAGGCAGTGGCGCGCGTCCGGGTGCTCGGGGTCGACGGGCACGATCTTCACGCTCGCCGCGGTCAGCAGGCGCTCGACGTCCCCCATCGCGGCGACGAGGCGCTCCTGCTGCGGGCGGGTCAACGGCGCCAGCAGCGCGCGCGCAAGCGCGTCCGAGCGCTCGTCGAGCACCCCGCGCTCCGCGCGCCCGGCGGCGGTCAGCCGCGCGACGCGGATGCGGCGGTCGCCCGCGCTCGGCGCGAGCTCGATCAGCCCGGCGGCCTCGAGCGCGCGCAGCAGCCGGCTGACGTACCCGGAGTCGAGCTTCATCCGCGACCGCAGCCGGCGCACCTCGCAGCCGTCGAGACCGATCTCCCACAGCAGCCGCGCCTCGCCGAGCGGCCGGTCGCGGCCGAGGAAGCGATCGTTCAGCGCGCCGACGCGCTCGGTCACCGTGCGGTTGAAGCGGCGGACCTGCGCGACCATCGCCTCCGACATTCTCTGACTTTAGTCAGGCGATTGCCGATCCGTCAACGGCGCGGGCGGGTGACGCCGCTCCCCGCGCTGGGGGATTTCCGCGTCCTGCGCCCGGCGACACGCTGCGTCCGACCACCCACCCGCACCTGGGAAAGGACGAGCGACGATGGACGATGTCCTGCGCATCAACGAGCACGACGACCGCGTGCGTGCGCACCAGACCCACCTCAACGACCGCCTGCGCGCCCGCGGCGAGACGCCGATCGCCGTGACCGGCACCTGCGACGCGGCGACGATCCGCGCCACCGCGTTCGCCGCCTGGTTCCTCGGCGCCCTCGAGGCGACCGCCAGGCGGATCCTCGCCGGCACGATCAGCGCCGGGGTCCAGCAGATGATCGCCGACCCCGACGGCCGCGACGCCGCGCAGCGCCGGCGCGCCCGCGACCGCCGCGGCAAGCAGTTCCCCGGCACCAAGCGCGTCCTCGTGCAGGCGGGGCACCTCGCCCCGCGCGAGCCGGGGTTCGACGCCCTGGGCACGGACGGCGAGCAGGAGTTCGTCAAGGCCGTGCGCGACACGCTCGTGACGCTGCTGGACCGCGACGGGCGCTTCGAGGGGATCCCGATGCCCGGCGACATCCAGGACGGCATCAGGGTCGACGCGGCGCTGTTCCTGCACGCCGACGGCGTCAGCGACGAGACCGCCGGCGGCTTTCAGTTCGGCTTCCCCGTGACGGAGCCCAACCGCAGGCTCGTCGCCAACCTCCGCGCGGCGTTCCTGGCCCTGCCGGGCCACCCGAGGTCGCGGCGCGACAACTCGACCGAGGACGCGCACTCCTACTACGGCTTCCGGCGCGTCGTCAGCCCGCTGAAGGTGCTCATCGAGCACGGCTTCCTCACGAACCCCGGCGAGCGCCGCTGGCTCAAGGCCCACGTCGCGGCGCTCGCGCGCGCCGAGTACGAGGCGCTGTGCCGCACGTTCGCGATGACGCCGGCCGCCGTCGAGGCCTGACATGGGCTGCCACGGGATCGCGGGGGCCTTCCAGCACCCCGACGTCAACATCGGCTGGCGCCGCGGGAGGGCGCGCATCGCAACGGACATCCGCACGAAGCCCGGCGCCGGCATCGTCCTGCACCGGCTCGACGCCGGCGACGGCTGTGGCATCCAGTCGGTCCGCAACCCCGACCGCAGGGCCGATCCCGTCACGCGCCCGCCGGTGCCGGGCGCCGGCGGGCAGGACTACATCTGGGTCTACGCGCGCGACGGCGGCCTGACGGGCTGGGTCCGCAAGACCGACATCGAGCGGCTGGCGCCCGCCGACGACGGGCACCCGCTCGGCGGGCCGACGAAGCTGCGCCTCGACTTCGAGGTCGGCGTCACGACGCCGCAGCCCAAGCGGCCGTCGAGCTGCGGGCGGCCGTCGGCCTCGCGGCCGACGCGGACCGTCGCCGCGGCCGAGCTGCACCTGCGCTACTCGCCGCGCGGGACGAGCTTTCACTACCTGCACGCGGGCGACGAGGTCCAGGTGCTGCTCGTCGATGCCGCCGGCTTCAGCTTCGTGGAGGTCGTCGAGGCCGCGCCCGACGGGTCGGCGAGGCCGGGGGCGCGCGGCTGGGTGCTGGCCGAGTTCCTGACCTGATCGGGGTTTGGCTTCAGGCCCCGAGCACCCGGCGCAGGCCGTCGAACTCGCCCTCGCCGCGCTCGAGCTCGACGACCTCGCGCCGGACCTTCCCGCGGTAGACCTCGATCGAGCCGTCGCCGCGGACGTCGGCGCCCGCCTGGACGCGCGGGGCGAGGCGGCCGGGGCCCGAGATCTCGCCGCGGGCGGCGACCTGGGCGACCGGCTCGACCTCGCGGCGGAACGCGCGCACGGTGCGCCGGCGGACCTCGGGGCCGAGCGCCGTCAGGCGCAGCTCGAGGACGTCGACGGCATCGGCGAGCGTCGGCACGCGCTCGTGTGTCACCCGCGGGCCGACACGGATCGTCACCTTGAAGGACATGCGGCGCCGATGGTAGACGGGCCGCCCGGCCCGGCCCTGGGCTCCTACGCCGCGAGCGACCCCGGCACGATCGCGTGCTCGCGCGTGTCGAGCTCGACGACGAGGTCGGCGAACCCGGCCTCGTACGCGGTCTGGATGCGCTGCGAGATCGCATGGAACACGCGATGGGCGGCGGTGTTCGTGCCGAGCAGCGAGGCGGTGAAGCGCTGGATGCCCAGCGACTTGGCGACGTCGGCGAGCGCGAGGCCGAGCGCGCGCCCGAGACCCTGGCCCTGGAGCTCGTCGCAGACGGTGATCGCGGCCTCGGCCGCATCGGGGTGCTCCGGATCGCGGACGAAGCGCGCGACGCCGGCGAGGCGGCCGGGGTCGGCCTCGAAGACCGCGACGATCGCGACGTGGTCGCGGCCGTCGACCTCGGTGAAGCGCCGCAGCTCGTCCTCGCTCAGGTGGGCCTTGGGGACGAAGAAGCGCTGGTGGCGCGACTGCGCCGACAGCTCGCCCATGCCGCGGGCCAGCAGCGCCTTGTCGGACGGCGCGATGAAGCGCAGACGCAGGCGCGTCCCGTCGGGCAGCTCGTGGCGCACGGCGCTCAGCGCTGATCGATCGGGACGTAGTCCCGCTGGCGCTCGCCGGTGTAGATCTGGCGCGGGCGCGAGATCTTCTGCTCCGGGTCCTCGACCATCTCGCGCCACTGGGCGATCCAGCCGCTCGTGCGCCCGATCGCGAACATCACCGGGAACATCGCGACCGGCAGGCGCATCGCCTGGTAGATGAGGCCCGAGTAGAAGTCGACGTTCGGGTAGAGCTTGCGCGAGATGAAGTAGTCGTCCTCGAGCGCGATCGCCTCGAGCTCGAGCGCGATGTCGAGCAGCGGGTTGCGCCCGACGACCTCGAAGACGTCCTCGGCGGCCTTCTTGATGATCCGGGCGCGCGGGTCGTAGTTCTTGTAGACCCGGTGGCCGAAGCCCATGAGGCGCTCCTTGCCCTCCTTCACGCCC
>DATJEE010000112.1:0-3876 GCA_035496995.1 Solirubrobacteraceae bacterium
GGCGCGCTGGGCCAAGCTCGACGCTGCCGTCCGCGCCGTCCGCGCCGCCGGCATGCAGGTGCTCATCGACATCGGCTTCTGGGCACCGCACTGGGCGACGCACGACCCGCCCGGCCCGCGCGCGCGGACGAACATCGACCCCCAGGCCTACGCCGACTTCGCCGTCGCGGTCGCGCTGCGCTACTCCGGCGCCTTCGCGCCCAAGCCCGATCCGCCCGACGTCCCGCCGCCGCCGCCGACCGAGGACCAGACCCTGCTGCAGAGCATCCTGCAGCCGCCGCCCGCCACGCCCCCGCCACCGCCACCGCCACCGGCGCCGCTGGGCGCGCGCGCCGCGCAGACGGGCGGGACCGCCGCGCCCGGCGAGGCGCTGCCGCTCGTCGACGAGTTCGTCCTCTGGAACGAGCCGAACATCCCGGCGCTGCTGCTGCCGCAGTGGGCCCCGGACGGCACGACGCCCGCCAGCCCGGCCGTGTACCGCGCGATGGTCCGCGCCGCCTACCCCCAGATGAAGGCCGCGCGCAAGGAGATCAAGGTGCTGATCGGCAACACGTCGAGCACCGGCGGCAAGCGCGGAACCGGCGCCGTCGCGCCGCTGGAGTTCCTGCGCGGCCTCGCCTGCGTCGACGCGAACCTCCAGCCGAGCACGACGCCGGACTGCGCCGGCTTCCGCCGGGTGCCCGGCGACGGCTGGGCGCACCACCCCTACTCGCAGAACGAGCGCCCGTCGCGGCTGAGCAACCCCGAGTCCGAGCCCGGCGACGTGCGCATGGCCGACCTGCCGGTGCTCGCCGACACGCTCGACAAGCTCGTGAAGATGGGCCGCCTGGCGCCCGGCGACCGCGACATCTACCTCACGGAGTTCGGCTACGAGACGACCCCCGTCCAGGGGCGCCCGAACGTCTCGGAGATCCAGCAGGCGCGCTGGCTGACCTGGGCGGAGTACCTCGCCGACCGGATCCCGGCCGTGAAGTCCTTCGCGCAGTTCCTCCTGCGCGACAACCCGCCCGCGCCGGTCCGCGTCTCGGCGAGCAACGCGCGGGCCTTCGGCGAGTTCACGACCGGGCTGCTCGTCTCCAGCGGCAACGACAAGATGGCCGCGAAGACCTTCGTCGCCGGGCTCTTCGCCCAGCTGCAGCGCCGCAACAGGGTCCTGCTCTACGGGCGGCTGCGGCTCGGCCCCGGCGTCAAGACGATCCTGCTCCAGCGCCAGCAGCGCGACGGGCCCTGGCGGACGGTGCTGCGGCTGCAGATCGACGGCCGGTCGGCCTTCCAGAAGACGATCGCGCACGAGGCGGGGTCGCTGTACCGCATCACGTATCCGGACCTCGACGGCACCCGCCAGCGCGGCCTGCCGACCAAGCCCGTGCCGGTCGGCCGGTGACCACAACCCCACGCTGCTAGGATTCCGCGCCGCATGCCAACGACTTCCCAGCTCGTCCGCAAGGGCCGCAAGACGCCCAAGAAGAAGCTCGCCACTCCCGGACTCAAGTCCGGCAAGGGGCGCAAGAAGAAGGTCGCCGCTCCTCAGCGCCGCGGCGTCTGCACCCGTGTGTACACGACGACGCCGAAGAAGCCGAACTCCGCGCTGCGCAAGGTCGCCCGCGTGCGCATCACCGGCTCGATCGAGGTCACGGCCTACATCCCCGGTGAGGGACACAATCTTCAGGAGCACTCCGTCGTGCTCGTCCGCGGCGGTCGCGTCAAGGACCTGCCGGGCGTGCGCTACAAGGTGGTCCGCGGAACGCTCGACGCCGCCGGCGTCAGCGACCGCAAGAAGGCCCGCAGCCAGTACGGCGTGAAGAAGAAGTAGATGCCCCGCCGCGCAGCCGCCCAGATCCGGCCGATCGAGCCGGACCCCATTCATCGCTCCCGCATCGTCCAGCAGGTCGTCAACAAGGTCATGCTCGACGGCAAGAAGTCCGTCGCCGAGAAGATCGTCTACGACGCCCTCGCCATCATCGGTGAGCGCACCGGCAAGGACCCGGTCGAGCAGCTCGAGCTCTCGATCAAGTCCCTGACGCCGGTCCTCGAGGTCCGCTCGCGGCGCGTCGGCGGCGCGACGTACCAGGTTCCCGTCGAGGTCCCGTCCCGCCGCGCCCGCACGCTCGCCGTGCGCTGGCTCGTCGAGTTCGCCCGCCAGCGCCGCGAGAAGACGATGGCCCAGCGCCTCGCCAACGAGCTGATGGACGCGCAGTCCCAGCAGGGCGGCGCGTACAAGCGCAAGGACGACATCTATCGCATGGCGCAGGCGAACAAGGCGTTCGCCCACTACCGCTGGTAGTGATCTGACCGCGGCGCCACGCCGCTACTTGGGGCGTGGTCGACGGTTTGGGACGGTCATGAGGGTGAGTCTTCGCGTTGCCGTCGTCGCCTGCGCGGCGGTGTTCCTCCTCTCGCTCCTCGCCCTGGCCGGCGCCGATGCCCGCACGCGCGCTCCGCGGCTGACCGGGCTGCGCTGCGTCCCCGCGACGACCGCGGGCTGCCGGCTGGCGGTGCGCGTGACCGTCGGGCGCCAGATCCAGCTGCGCGGGCGCGGGCTGACCGCCGGCATGCGCGTGACGTTCCGCTGGCCGCGCGGCGCGCTGGCGACGAAGCTGCGCCGCAGCCGCGCCGGCTGGACGGCGAGCGTGCCCGCGGGGACCGCGGCCGGGAAGGTCGGCGTCACCGTCCGCGATCGCGCGGGGCGGCGCTCGAACGTCCGCAACATCATCGTCACCGCGCCGAAGCTGCGCCCGCTCGCGACGTCGCTGCCCGGCGAGTTGCCGGCGGTCCTGCGCGGGGACGGCATGTGGATCTGGTACGTCTCCAAGAGCGACGGCGGCAACCTCGACGCGATCGCCGCGCGCGCCGCCGCCGCGGGGATGCAGACGGTCTTCGTCAAGAGCTCGGACGCCGGCAAGGTCTGGGACCAGTTCAGCCCGCAGCTCGTGCAGGATCTCCATGCGCGCGGACTGCGCGTCTGCGCGTGGCAGTTCGTCTACGGCGCCAACCCGCTCGCCGAGGCCGCCGCCGGCGTCGCGGCCGTCCAGGCCGGCGCCGACTGCCTGATCATCGACGCCGAGACCGACTACGAGGGCCGCTACGCGGCGGCGCAGCGCTACATCGGCGCGCTGCGCCTGGCGATCGGACCCGACTACCCGGTCGGGTTGTCGTCGTTCCCGTACGTCGACTACCACCCGCGCTTTCCGTACTCCGTCTTCCTCGGCCCCGGCGCCGCGCAGGCGAACCTGCCGCAGGTCTACTGGAAGGCGATCGGCGGCTCCGTCGACGCCGTCAGCGCCCACACGCTCGCCCACAACCGGATCTACCGCTCGCCGCTGGCGCCGCTCGGGCAGGCCTACAGCGCGCCGGACCCGGCCGACCTCGCGCGCTTCCGGGCGATCTGGGCCGGCTACGGCGCCGGCGGGATCTCCTGGTGGAGCTGGCAGTCGGCGAGCGCCCAGACGTTCGGCGCCCTGACGCTGCCCCGGCCCGCGCCGGTGATCCTCCCCGACCCCGGCTGGCCGGACCTGCACACCGGCAAGAGCGGCGACGAGGTCATCTGGCTGCAGCAGCACCTCGCCGCCGCCGATCCCGCCGTCGTCGTCGACGGCAAGTTCAGCGCGGCGACCGCCGCCTCGCTCGCGGCGTTCCAGACGTCGCGCGGGCTGCCGGCGACCGGCGCCACCGACCCCGCGACGTGGGAGGCCGTGCTGGCGCTGCCGATGCGGCCGGTCGACTGGACGGCTGCGGCGGCTGGGGCGTAGGTAGGTCTCTCCGTCGGCTTCTTCGGGCGCCGGCGTCTACGGCGTCGATAAAGGAAGCGGGTCTGGCCTGTTCGGCGGGTCCGCGGGGGGGGTGCGCCGGGTTACGCTCGTCCAGCGATCGAAACCC
>DATJEE010000113.1:0-7298 GCA_035496995.1 Solirubrobacteraceae bacterium
GGGCACGGACAAGAACGCGCCCAACTACCGCTCGATCGCGTCGAAGATCAAGTCCGACTGCTTCCTCTTCGCCGGCGTCACCGGTGAGAACGGCGTGCAGGTCTACAAGGACGTCGCCGCGGCGGCGCCCAACGCCAAGCTGTACGGCCCGGACGGCGTGACCGAGGAAGCGTTCACGAACCCGAAGAAGGGCGGCATCCCGGCCTCTGTCGGCGCGCGGACGAAGCTCACCGTCGCGACCCTCGGCGTCAAGGACCTCCCCGGCGCGGCGGCGGTCCTCAACAAGTACAAGGCGAAGTACCACACGCAGACCGTCGACCCGTACGGGATCTACGGTTACGCGACGATGGCGCTCGCGCTGGACGCCATCAAGCGCGCGGGCGACAAGGGCAACGACCGCACCGCGGTCATCAAGGCCCTGTTCGCGACGAAGGACATCCCGAGCGTTCTCGGTCCGTACTCGATCGACGCCAACGGCGACACGTCGCTGACGGATTACGGTCTGTACACGATCAAGAACGGCCTGCCGACGTACTCCAAGAAGATCGCGGCGGCCGCCGGCTAGCCAACGCGACACCGAGGAACGGGGCGGGCGCCGCCGGCGTCCGCCCCGCACCTCGACCGCCATGGGAACTCACGGATGAGCGTCGAGACCGCAACTCCCAAGCCCGTCGGGCGCCGGTCGTCCGACGTCGTCCGCGAGGCGTTCAGCAAGTACGGGCTGATCCTCGTCCTGCTGGCGCTCCCGGTCTATCTCGGCCTCAGCGACCTGGCCAAGGACGGCAGCCTCACGCAGCTCGGCAACAACCTCGTCCTCGGGCTCTCCAACGGGGCGATCTACGCGCTGATCGCCCTCGGCTACACGCTCGTCTACGGGATCATCGAGCTCATCAACTTCGCCCACGGCGAGGTCTTCATGATCGGCTCCTTCGTCGCCTTCGGGCTCTGGGGCACGATCGGCCTGACGCTCACGACGGGGCCGCTCGGCATCGCCCTCGGCCTGATCGTCTCGCTGCTCCTGGCGATGGTCGTCTGCGGCGTCCTGAACGTCATGATCGAGCGCGTCGCCTACAAACCGCTGCGCAACGCGCCGAAGCTCGCGCCGCTGATCACGGCGATCGGCTTCTCGTTCATCCTGCAGAACGTCGGCATCCTCTGGCTCGGCTCGTCGCCCGCCTCGGTGCCCGATCTCATCGACTCCCAGCGCGTCCTCTTCGACATCGGCGGCGTGAACATCCACCGCGGCGACGTCCTCGCGATCGCGGTCACGATCCCGCTCGTGTTCCTCCTGACGGCCTTCATCGGCCGCAGCCGCCTCGGCAAGGCGATGCGCGCCACGGCCCAGGACCCCGACGCCGCGCGCCTCATGGGCATCAACGTCAACACGACGATCTCGATGACGTTCCTGCTCGGCGGCATGCTCGCCGGCGCCGCCGGCCTCATCAACCTCCTGTACCAGACGAGCATCTGGTACTTCCAGGGCTTCACCGCCGGCCTGATCGCGTTCACCGCCGCGGTCATGGGCGGCATCGGCAACCTCAAGGGCGCGGTCCTCGGCGGGATCATCATCGGCTGCATCCAGCAGCTCGCCGACAACCGCATCGGCGCGCAGTGGACGACGGCCGTCGTCTTCGCCTACCTCGTGCTGATCATGGTCTTTCGCCCGCAGGGGCTCATCGGCGAGGTCACGAGGGAGGCCGGATGACGAACGCCCAGGAGTTCGTCCGCGACCACCGCAACCTCGTCGGCGCGGTCGCCGCGCTGAGCATCGCCGCGATCCTGCCGCTGTTCATGGATCCGCTGTCGACGATCACGCACAACTGCATCCTCGCCGGCGCCTACGTCGTCATGGCGCTGGGCCTGAACATCGTCGTCGGCTTCGCCGGGCTGCTCGATCTCGGCTACGTCGCGTTCTACGCCTTCGGGTCCTACACCGTCGGGTGGTTCGCCTCCGACCACTTCTCGACGGTCAACGGCGGCAAGGGCATCCACGTCGTCGCCGGCGAGTTCGCCGCGAAGCTGCCGGGGATCCATCTGAACTTCCTGCTCATCATCCTCGTCGCGATCCTCATCACCGGCATCGCCGGGATGCTCATCGGCCTGCCGACGCTGCGCCTGCGCGGCGACTACATCGCGATCGTGACGCTCGCCTTCGGCGAGATCGTCTACCGCTTCGCCGTCAACGGCGACCAGATCACGCTCGCGAAGGGCGCCACGCTGACCGGCGGCCGCCAGGCGATCTCGCCGATCGACTCGATCGGCCTGCCCGGCTTCAAGGAGTTCGACTCCGCGATCAGCCTGCGCGCGTACTACTGGTTCGTCCTCGTGCTCGTCGCGGTCGTGCTGTTCGTGAACTTCCGCCTGCGCGACTCGCGCCTCGGGCGCGCCTGGATCGCCATCCGCGAGGACGAGGTCGCGGCGGCGTCGATGGGCGTCCCGCTCGTGCGGACGAAGCTCATGGCCTACGCCACCGGCGCCGCGTTCGGCGGCATCTCGGGCGCCTTCCTCGGGTCCTACCTGACGTCCGTCAACGCCGGCCAGTTCCAGTTCGGCTTCTCGATCTTCATCCTCGCGATGATCATCCTCGGCGGCCTGGGGTCGATCTGGGGCGTCGCGTTCGGCGCGATCCTCCTGTCGTTCATCAACACGTACTTCATCCCCGACGTCTTCAACGGCGTCCCGCACAAGCTCGGTCTGGACTTCGACCTGACGGTGCTGAACTTCGGCATCTTCGGGTTCCTCATCCTCATCGTGATGGTCCTGCGCCCGCAGGGCCTGTTCCCGGAGCGACGACGGGCGCTCGAGCTGACCGAGGGCGTCACCGCCGACAGCACCTTCGAGGTGCACGCGCCATGAGCGCCCCCGCCGCGTCACCGCCCGCGGCGTCCGGCGGCGGCAACCGCCCGACGCTGCTCGCGACCGAGCAGATCTCCAAGACGTTCGGCGGCCTCGTCGCCGTCAACGACGTCTCGTTCGCGATCCCCGAGCATTCGATCGTCTCGATCATCGGGCCCAACGGCGCGGGCAAGACGACGTTCTTCAACATGCTCACGGGCCTCTACAAGCCCTCGATCGGGCGGATCGTCTTCGACGGGCAGGACATCTCGCGCACGCGGCCCGACCAGATCACGGCGCTCGGCATCGCGCGGACGTTCCAGAACATCCGCCTGTTCGCGACGATGAGCGCCGTCGAGAACGTCATGGTCGGCCAGCACGCCCGCATGCGCGCCGGGCTGATCGGCTCGATCCTGCGCCCGCCGCGCGTCGGCCGCGAGGAGCGCGACGTCCGCGCCAAGGCCCACGAGATGCTGAGCTACGTCGGGCTCGCCGAGCGCGTGCACGGCGAGCTCGCGGTGAACCTCGCCTACGGCGACCAGCGGCGCGTCGAGATCGCGCGGGCGCTGGCGTCCGAGCCGCGGCTGCTGCTGCTCGACGAGCCGACCGCGGGCATGAACCCGCAGGAGTCCGACCAGCTGACGCAGTTCATGCGCCGGCTGCGCGACGAGCGCAACCTCACGATCCTGCTCATCGAGCACGACATGAAGGTCGTCATGGGCGTCTCGGAGCGGATCACGGTGCTCGACCACGGCGAGAAGATCGCCGAGGGCGATCCCGTCGACGTCCGCGCCAACCCGGTCGTCGTCGAGGCCTACCTCGGAAAGCAGGGCTGAGCCGTGGCGCTGCTCGAGATCGAGGACATCCACACGTTCTACGGCAACATCGAGGCCCTCAAGGGCGTGTCGCTGACCGTCGAGGAGGGCGAGATCGTCACGCTGATCGGGTCCAACGGCGCCGGCAAGTCGACGACGCTGCGCTCGATCTCGGGACTGAGCCCGGCGCGCACGGGGTCGATCCGCTTCAACGGCGAGGAGATCTCGCGCATGCAGCCGCAGGAGATCGTCCGCCAGGGCATCTCGCAGTCGCCGGAGGCGCGGCGCTGCTTCTCGCGCATGACCGTCGCCGAGAACCTCGACATGGGGGCCTACCTGCGCCGCGACAACGAGATCGTGTCCGACCTCGACCGCGTGTTCGAGCTCTTCCCCCGGCTGAAGGAGCGCGAGCGCCAGAAGGCGGGCACGATGTCCGGCGGCGAGCAGCAGATGCTCGCGATCGGCCGCGCGCTGATGGCCCGGCCGAAGCTCCTGCTGCTCGACGAGCCGTCGATGGGCATCGCCCCGATCCTCGTCGACCGCATCTACGAGACGATCGTCGAGATCAACAAGCAGGGCACGACGATCCTGCTCGTCGAGCAGAACGCGAACTACGCGCTCGGCGTCTCGATGCGCGGCTACGTCCTGGAGACCGGCGTCGTCGCGCTCAGCGACGCCTCCGACGCGCTGCGGACGAACCCCGACGTCCAGAAGGCGTACCTCGGCGCATGACGATCATCGCCAACGTCGGGGCGCTCGCGCTCTACCTGCTCTTCATCTGGCTCGCGTCGGCGATCGTCTCCGCGTACATGTCCGAGCGCAAGGGCTACGGGGAGAAGCTCGGGCTCGCCTCGGGCCTGCTGCTGAGCCTCCTCGGCGTCGTCATCTGGCTCGCCGTGCCGGCGAAGCAGGAATCGGACTGGCGCGTGGACGGCGCGCTGCCGAAGCGCCGCCAGACCTAGTCGGCGAGCGTGTCGCGCAGGGCCTCGTCGAGATCGGGGTGCGCGAACTCGTAGCCGAGCTCCGCCGCCCGGCCGGGCACCATGTTCGCGCCCTTCAGGACGATCTGGGCCATCTCGCCGTACATCGCCTTGAGCGTCAGGCCGGGGATCGGCGCGACGGCGGGCCGGTGCAGCGCGCGGCCGAGCGCGTGGGAGAACTCCTTGTTCGTCGCGGGGTTCGGGGCCGAGGCGTTGATCGGGCCCGCGAAGCTCGGTGAGTCGATCGCCGCGAGGTAGATGCCCACGAGGTCGTCGAGGTGGATCCACGGCATGTACTGCCTGCCGCCGCCGACCGGGCCGCCGATGCCGGCCTTGAACGGCGGCAGCATCTTCGCGAGCGCGCCGCCCTCGGCGTCGAGCACGATCCCGGTGCGGACCTTCACGACGCGCGTGCCGAGCTTCGCCGTGTCGGCCTGCGCCTCCCAGCGCACGACGACGTCGGCGAGCCAGTCGCGGCCGGGCGGGCTCGTCTCGTCGACGGGCTCGTCGCCGCGGGCGCCGTAGAAGCCGAGGGCCGACGCGCAGACGAGCACCGGGGGGCGCGGCTTGGCGTCGAAGATCGCGTGGACGAGGCTGCGCGTCCCGCCCTCGCGGCTGTCGAGGATCCGCTTCTTGGCCTCCTTGGTCCAGCGCTGGGCGATGTCCTCGCCGGCGAGATGCACGACGGCGTCGCGCCCGACGAGGGCGGTCATCGGCGCGGTCTCGTTCTCGGGGTCCCAGGCGAGCGCCTCGACGCCGAGCTTCTCGCTCGCCCGCTCGGGGTCGCGCGACAGGACCGTGACCTCGTCGCCGCGGGCCTTCAGGGCCGCGACGAGATGCGAGCCGATGCGCCCCGTGGCGCCGGTGACCGTGACCTTCATGCCTGCGAGCATACGGCCGATGGCCGACCGCCCCGACGAGCTGTACCTCATCGACGGCAACTCGATCGTCTACCGCGCGTTCTTCGCGCTGCCCGAATCGATCGCGACGTCGACCGGCTTCCCGACGAACGCGATCTTCGGTTTCGCCTCGATGCTCGTCAAGCTCCTGACCGAGCACGGCACGAAGCCGACCGTCGTCGTCTGGGACGCCGGCTCCAGCGGGCGCAAGGACGTCTACCCGGAGTACAAGGGCACGCGCAGCTCGCGGCCCGACCTGCTCGCCGAGCAGTGGCCGCACTTCGAGCCGCTCGTCGAGGCCTTCGGCTACACGAACGTCCGGCTGCAGGGCTACGAGGCCGACGACGTCATCGCGACGCTCGCCGAGCGCGCGCGCGAGCAGCAGATCCCGGTAGTCATCGTCACCGGCGACCGCGACGCCTTCCAGCTCATCGACCCCGAGGGCGTCGTGAAGGTCATGGCGACCGCGCGCGGGATCACCGACACGAAGCTCTACGACCACGAGGCCGTCATCGATCGCTACGGCATCCCGCCCGAGCTGATCCCCGACTTCTACGGCCTGAAGGGCGACACGAGCGACAACATCCCGGGCGTCCCCGGGATCGGGGACAAGACCGCCGCGCAGCTGCTGCAGACGTACGGGGACCTCGAGACCGTCCTCGCCTCGATCGACGCGATCTCCGGGGCCAAGCGCAAGGAGAACCTCACCAACCACGCCGACGACGCCCGCGTGTCGAAGGTCCTCGCGACGATGCAGCGCGACCTGCCGGTGGATCTCGACGTCGTCGCGGCGGCGGGGCGCACGCCCGACCGCTCGAAGCTGCGCGAGGTCTTCCGCGAGTTCGAGCTGCGCGACCCGCTGCGGCGCCTGGAGGAGTTCCTCGGGGCCGAGGCGGCGGCGCCCGCGCCCGCCGCCGAGACGACGGTCACCACCCGCGTCCGCGCCGGCACGCTCGCCGACGTCGCCGGCCTGAAGGGGGAGGAGCTCGTCCTCGCCGCCCACCCGCCCGCGGTGCCCGAGGGCGAGCTCTTCGGCGAGGAGACGGCGTGGCGCTTCGCCGTCGCCGGCGCCGACGGGGTGCTCACCGGGACGATGGACGACCGGGCGCAGCTCGTCGCCGCCGCGGGCGAGCGCGCCGTCGTCGCCTACGACGCCAAGGCGCTCGGCGTCGTGCCGCCGAACCTCGTCCACGACGCGCTGCTCGGCGCCTACCTGCTCGAGCCCGCGCGCCGCGGCTACCCGCTGCGCGAGCTGCTCGAGGAGCGCGGCCTCGCCGCCGCCGGCGTCGAGGACCCCGTCGCCGTCGAGGCGCTGCTCGTCGGCGAGCTGTCGGCCTGGCAGCGCGAGCAGATCGCCGCCCGCGGCCTGACGGCGGTCATGCAGGAGATCGAGCTGCCGCTCGTGCCGGTCCTGCGGCGGATGGAGCTCGAGGGCGTGCGGCTGAACACCGACCGCCTCCACGAGATCACCGGCCGCGTGCGCGAGGAGATCCGCACGCTCGAGCTCGACATCTGGCGCCTCGCGGGGACGGAGTTCGTCATCGGCTCGCCGCAGCAGCTCGGCGAGATCCTCTTCGAGACGCTCGGCCTGTCGAAGAAGCGCCGCGGCAAGACCGGCTTCTCGACCGACGCCCGCGTCCTGCAGGCGATCCGCGACGAGCACGAGATCATCCCGCTGATCGAGCGCTGGCGCGAGCTCAACCAGCTCGACAAGACGTACCTCTCGGTGCTGCCGCAGCTCGCGAAGGCCGACCCGCGCTCGCGCATCC
>DATJEE010000114.1:0-13638 GCA_035496995.1 Solirubrobacteraceae bacterium
GCAGACGCGCGAGCACATCCTGCTCGCCCGCCAGGTCGGCGTGCCGTACATCGTCGTGTTCCTCAACAAGGCCGACCTCGTCGACGACGAGGAGCTGCTCGAGCTCGTCGAGCTCGAGGTCCGCGAGCTGCTGAGCTCCTATGACTTCCCGGGCGACGACATCCCGTTCGTCATCGGCTCGGCGACGCAGGCGCTCGACGGCGACGCCGACGCCAAGGCGAAGATCATGGAGCTCGCCGACACGCTCGACACGTACATTCCCGAGCCGATCCGCGACCTCGACAAGCCGTTCCTCATGCCGGTCGAGGACGTCTTCTCGATCACCGGCCGCGGCACCGTCGCGACGGGGCGCATCGAGCAGGGCATCGTCCACACGGGCGACACCGTCGAGATCGTCGGCATCACGCCGAACGCCTCGACCGTCGTCACGGGCGTCGAGATGTTCCGCAAGATCCTCGACGAGGGTCGCGCGGGCGACAACGTCGGCTGCCTGCTGCGTGGCACCAAGCGCGAGGACATCCAGCGCGGACAGGTGCTGTGCAAGCCGAAGTCGATCACGCCGCACACGAAGTTCAAGTCCGAGGTCTACGTCCTGAAGAAGGAGGAGGGTGGCCGTCACACGCCTTTCTTCACGGGCTACCGGCCACAGTTCTACTTCCGCACGACGGACGTCACCGGGGCAGCGCACCTGCCCGAGGGCGTCGAGATGGTCATGCCGGGCGACAACGTCCAGATGGAGATCGAGCTCATTCAGCCGATCGCCATGGACGCTGGCCTGCGCTTCGCCATCCGCGAGGGCGGCCGCACGGTCGGCTCTGGCGTCGTGACCGAGATCGTCGAGTAAGGAGCCGGACTACAGCACCCTGACAGGGGCGGGCCCGGCCTACCGGGACCCGCCCCTTCTGGCGCTCACAGCCCAACCACGCAATGGCAACACCCACAGAGAACAAGATCCGCATCCGCCTCAAGGCCTACGACCACTCGGCCATCGAGACGGCTGCCAAGGAGATCGTCGAGACCGCCACGCGGACCGGCGCGACCGTCTCTGGGCCGGTGCCGTTGCCGACCGAGAAGAACGTCTACTGCGTGATCCGCTCGCCGTTCAAGGACAAGGACTCGCGCGAGCACTTCGAGATCCGCACGCACAAGCGGCTCATCGACATCCATCAGCCCACGCCGAAGACCGTCGACTCGCTCCAGCGCCTCGACCACCTGCCGGCCGGCGTCGACATCGAGATCCGTCTGGCGACGTAGATGCCCGCGATCCTCGCCAAGAAGCTGGGCATGACCCAGGTGTTCCTCGAAGACGGCAAGGTCGAGCGCGTGACCGTGCTCGAGGCGGGTCCCTGTCCGGTCACGGCGATCCGCACGCACGAGCGCGACGGCTACGAGGCCGTCCAGCTCGCGTTCGGCGCGTCGAAGGAGAAGCACCTCACGCGCGCCGAGATCGGCCACCTCAAGAAGGCCGGCGCGCCCCCGATGCGCCACGTCAAGGAGTTCCGCGACGAGGCCGGCGAGCTGCTCGTCGGCGAGAGCGTCACCGTCGAGAACTTCGCGGTCGGCCAGAAGGTCAAGGTCTCGGGCACCTCCAAGGGCAAGGGCTTCCAGGGCACGATCAAGCGCCACAACTTCGCCAGCGGCCCGAAGTCCCACGGCTCGCACAACAAGCGCGCCCCGGGCTCGATCGGCGCCTCGGCCACGCCCTCGCGCGTGTTCAAGGGCATCCGCGGCCCCGGCCAGATGGGCAACAAGCGCGTGACGCAGAAGGGGCTGGAGATCGTCCGCCTCGACGCCACGCAGAACCTCATGCTGCTGCGCGGCTCCGTCCCCGGCCCCCGCAACGGCTACGTGGAGGTCCGCACCGATGGCTGACGCCCCGATCCTCGGCGGCACGAAGAAGGCCAAGCTCGACGACGCCGCCTTCGGCGCGCCGTTCAACGAGCCGCTCGTCCACGAGTCCGTCCGCGCGGAGCTCAACGCCCGCCGGCAGGGCACGCACGCGACGAAGACCCGCGGCAAGGTCCGCGGCGGCGGCGCCAAGCCCTGGCGCCAGAAGGGCACGGGCCGCGCCCGCGCCGGCTCCTCGCGCTCGCCGATCTGGACCGGCGGCGGCACGACCTTCGGGCCCTCGCCGCGCCACTACACCTTCAAGGTCAACCGCAAGGAGCGCCGCGCGGCGCTGCGCAGCGCGCTGTCGGTCCACGCCAGCCGCGGCTCGATCGCGCTGTTTGACCCGGCGAAGTTCGACACGCCGTCGACGAAGCAGGCCTCCGCGCTGCTGGCCGAGTCGGGCCTGCGGATGCCGGTCCTGCTGATCCTCACCGATGCGCAGGAGCAGGCGGCGCTGTCGTTCCGCAACCTCACCCGCGTCGGCGTCCTGCCGGTCTCGATGGTCGGCGTCGCCGATCTCATCGGCGCCGCGTCGGTCGTCTGCTCGCAGGAGGCGCTCGACGCGCTGACCGCGCGCGCCAAGGGCGAGAAGACCGATGAACGGCGGCCGGATGCCGACGATGCCAATCAAGGCGCGGGGCCGGATGTCCCGCGGAGCACTCCTTCTGCGGAGGTCGAGGCCTGATGGATCCCAGCCAGGTCATCATCCGCCCGGTCGTCTCCGAGAAGTCCTACGTGCTCGCGGGCACCGGCAAGTACACCTTCCGCGTCCATCCCGACGCGCACAAGACGCAGATCCGCCAGGCGATCGAGGCGCTGTTCGACGTCTCGGTCCTCGAGGTCCGCACGATGAGCGTGAAGTCCAAGCCCAAGCGGCGTGGCGCGATCCAGGGCCGCACCCGGTCCTGGAAGAAGGCCATGGTCCAGATCGGCCCCGGCGAGTCGATCCCGATCTTCCAGGGCCTCGAGTCCCTCGAGGGCTAGGAGCAGAAGATGGCGATCCGCAAACCGAAGCCCACGAGTCCCGGCCGTCGTTTCTCGACGTACCCCGACTTCGCCGAGATCACGAAGGACAGGCCCGAGAAGTCGCTCGTCGAAGGCCTGACGAAGAGCGGCGGGCGCAACGCCCGCGGGCGCAAGACCGCCCGCCACCGCGGTGGCGGCGCCAAGCGCCTGTACCGCAAGATCGACTTCAAGCGGCGCAAGGACGGCGTCCCCGCGAAGGTCGCGGCGATCGAGTACGACCCCAACCGCTCGGCCTACATCGCGCTGCTGCACTACGTCGACGGCGAGAAGGCCTACATCCTCGCGCCGGCGCGGCTGACCGTCGGCATGACGGTCTCCTCGGGCGAAGAGGCGGACATCGCGCCGGGCAACTGCCTGCCGCTGCGCCGCATCCCGATCGGCACCGTCATCCACAACGTCGAGCTCGAGCCCGGCCGCGGCGGCCAGATGGGCCGCTCCGCCGGCACCGGCATCCAGCTCATGGCCCGCGACGGCGGGATGGCGACGCTGCGCCTGCCCTCGGGCGAGATGCGGCTCGTCCGCGACGAGTGCCGCGGCACGGTCGGCACGATCGGCAACGCCGACCACCAGAACGTCAAGATCGGCAAGGCCGGGCGCAAGCGCCACATGGGCGTGCGCCCGCAGACTCGCGGCACCGCGATGAACCCCGTCGACCACCCGCACGGCGGCGGCGAGGGCTCGACGACGGCCGGCCGCCATCCCGTCACCCCGTGGGGCGTGCCGACGCTCGGGTATCGCACGCGCAAGAAGAACAAGACATCCGACCGCTACATCGTCCGCGGTCGCAAGAGAGGGAAGAAGCGGTGAGCCGTTCAAGCAAGAAGGGACCGTGGGTCGAGGAGCGCCTCATGGCACGCGTCGAGGCGCTGAACGCCTCGAACTCCAAGCAGATGCTCAAGACCTGGTCGCGGGCATCGACGATCTTCCCGGAGATGGTCGGTCACACGATCGCCGTCCACGACGGCCGCAAGCACGTGCCCGTCTTCGTCTCGGAGTCGATGGTCGGCCACAAGCTCGGCGAGTTCGCGCCGACGCGGCTGTACCGCGGGCACGCCGGCAGCGGGAAGGTCCGCTAGTCATGGCCGACGAGAAGGACCCCAAGGAGGAGACGCCGGCGAAGAAGCCGCGCACTCCGCGGCGCCGGGCCAAGGCGAAGCCCGCGGAGACCGTCGCGGCCGCCGCGACGACCGAGGAGCCGACGGCCGCCGCGACCCCCGCGGAGGAGCCGGCTGCGGAGGCCAAGCCCGCCGCCAAGCCCGCGGCTGCGAAGAAGGCCGCCGCCAAGCCCGCGGCGAAAGCGAAGGCCGCCGACGCCGAGCCCGCCGCCGACGTCAAGCCCAAGCGCCGCCCGTCGCGCCGCAAGGCCGAGAAGCCGGCCGAGACCAAGCCTGCCCGCAAGCGCGCGCCGCGCGACTACGGCGACACCCCGCCGATGGTCCGCGCGCACGCGAAGTACGTCCGCACGTCGGCGCGCAAGGCGCGCCTCGTCTGCGATCACATTCGCGGCAAGTCCGTCGAGGAGGCGCGCGCGATCCTCATGCACGCCAACCGCGACGTCGCCCGCGACTGGTCCAAGCTGCTGGAGTCGGCCGTCGCCAACGCCGAGCACAACCACGAGCTCGTCGGCGACGAGCTGCGTATTCACGCGATCAAGGCTGACGAGGGCCCGACGCTCAAGCGGTTCCGTCCGCGCGCCATGGGTCGCGCGACGAAGATCCGCAAGCGCACGAGCCACCTCTCGATCACATTGACGCCAAAGGACGGGGAGCGCTAGATGGGTCAGAAGGTTCACCCCGAGTCGATGCGCGTCGGCTACATCCACGACTGGAAGTCCAACTGGTTCAACGAGAAGCACTTCGCGGACTATCTGGCCGAGGATGTTGCGATTCGCAACCACATCACGGGCAAGCTCGCCCACGCCGGGCTGTCGGACATCACGATCCGCAAGGACGCCAACGAGGTGGAGGTCAACATCCACACGGCGCGTCCCGGCATCGTCATCGGCAAGTCCGGTTCCGAGGTCGACGCCCTGCGCAAGGACCTGCACCGGATCACGCGCAAGCAGATCAAGGTCAACATCCTCGAGATCAAGCGCCCGGAGCTCGACGCCAAGCTCGTCGCGCAGTCGGTGGCCGAGCAGCTGCAGAATCGCGTCGCCTTCCGGCGCGCGATGAAGCGCGCGCTCACGAGCGCCATGCGCTCCGGCGCCAAGGGCTGCAAGATCCAGGTCGGCGGCCGCCTCGGCGGCGCCGAGATGGCGCGCACCGAGAGCTATTCCGACGGCCGCGTCCCGCTGCACACGCTGCGCGCCGACATCGACTACGGCTTCTTCGAGGCCAAGACGACGTTCGGCCGCATCGGCGTGAAGTGCTGGATCAACAAGGGCGAGATCATGCCCGAGGGCTACGCCGGCGCGGATCTCACCGACATGGAGGGCCCGTCCCAGCAGCCGCAGGACCGTGACGGCGGCCGTGGCCGCGGTCGCGGCGACCGCGACGGTCGCGGCGGCGGTGGCGGTCGCGGCGGCGGCGGACGCGGTCCCGGCGGTCCCGGGGCAGGCGGCCGTGGCGGCGGACCGGGCGGTCGCGGCGGCGGTGGCGGCGGCACGGCCGGCGGCACGTCGCGCCCGGGCTTCGGCCCCGGCGCCGGCGGCGCCCGCGGAGGTGGCCGGTAGTGGTCCCTCCAGCCAACCCGAACACCCTTGGATCGACCGCTGATCGCCGCCTGGCGGCGTCCTCGGTCGTCGATGTGCCAGAGGCACACCTTCCTCCCTGCGTCCTTGCCAGCCGCCGCCAGCGGCCGCCCAAGGGCGTACGGGCTGACTGGAGGAACCACTGATGCTGTCTCCGAAGCGCGTCAAGCACCGCAAGCAGCACCGCGGCCGCAGGGCCGGGTTCTCGCGCGGCCAGACGACGATCCAGTTCGGCGAGTACGGCCTGAAGTCGCTCGACGCGGGCTGGCTGACGAACCGCCAGATCGAGGCCGCGCGTATCGCGATGACCCGCAAGATCAAGCGTGGCGGCAAGGTCTGGATCAACGTCTATCCCGACAAATCCTTCACGAAGAAGCCCGCCGAGACCCGCATGGGCTCCGGCAAGGGCTCGCCCGAGGGCTGGGTCGCGGTCGTCAAGCCCGGCCGCGTCATGTTCGAGCTCGCCGGCGTCTCCGAGCCCTTGGCGCGCGAGGCGATGCGGCTGGCCGGGCACAAGCTCCCCGTCAAGACGAAGTTCGTCCTGCGTGAGGACACGCCGCAATGAACGCCAAGGATCTGCGTGACATGAACGAGCGCGAGCTCGTCGACCACCTGAAGACCGCGCGCAAGGACCTGTTCGGCCTGCGCTTCCAGCACGCCACCGGCGAGCTCGAGAACACGGCCGGGCTACGGACCGCCAAGCGCGACCTGGCCCGCGCCCTCACCGTCGCGCGCCAGCGCGAGATCGATCCCAACCGGAAGTAGCGATGGCTGACGAGACCCCCGAGACCGAGCAGACCGAGCCGACCGCCGAGGCGCCCGCCGCCGCCGCGCCCGCGCACAAGCCTGCGGCGACGAAGGCCGAGACCCGTGAGGAGCGCGCGCGCCTCGCGCACGTCGCGAACTCGCAGCGCCCGTCGCGGACCGCCGAGCAGCGCGACGCCGAGCGCCGCGCGGAGCGCGCGAAGAAGGCCGTCGCCCGCCGCCGCCGCCGCGAGCAGGAGAAGGTCAAGCGCGCCGCGGCCGGCCCCGGCACCGGCACGCCGCCGGCGGAGCCCAAGGTCTCCTCGCCGCAGACGCGCATCGGCACCGTCGTGTCCGCGAAGCCGGACAAGACGATCGTCGTGCGCATCGACCTCGCGCGCAGGCACCGCAAGTACGAGAAGATCGTCCGCTCGACGAGCAAGCTGCACGTCCACGACGAGGCCAACGACGCCAACGAGGGCGATCGCGTCCGCGTCGTCGAGAGCCGCCCGCTGTCGCGCACGAAGCGCTGGAACCTCGTCGACGTCCTGGAGCGCGCGAAGTGATCCAGAACGAGACACGCCTCAAGGTCGCCGACAACACCGGCGCCCGCGAGATCCTCTGCATTCGCGTCAAGGGCGGCTCGCGCCGCCGCTACGCGTTCGTCGGCGACATCATCACCGCGACCGTCAAGCAGGCCAACCCCCAGGGGACGGTCAAGAAGGGCGAGGTCGTGACGGCGGTCGTCGTGCGCACGAAGAAGTCCTTCGGGCGCGAGGACGGCACGTACATCGCCTTCGACGAGAACGCCGCCGTCATCATCGACGCCGCGAACAACCCGCGCGGGACGCGCATCTTCGGCCCGGTCGCCCGCGAGTTGCGCGATCGCAACTTCATGAAGATCATCTCGCTCGCCCCGGAGGTGCTCTGACCATGCCCGCACGCATTCGCAAAAACGACGTCGTGATCGTCATCAGTGGCAAGGATCGCGGCAAGGAGGGCAAGGTCCTCCGCGTCGATCCCGAGAAGCAGCGCGCCTACGTCGAGGGCCTGAACATCATCAAGCGCCACCAGCGCGCCCGCCCGGGCTCGATGGAGCAGGGCGGCGTCATCGAGAAGGAGGGGCCGATCCACCTCTCCAACATCGCCATCAAGGACCCGCGCGACAAGAAGCCGACCCGCATCAAGACGATCGAGGAGCACGGCAAGCGCCTGCGCGCCTCGGCCCGTACCGGGGTGAAGATCTGATGCCCGCGACCGCGACCACCGCGCGCCTGAAGACCCGCTATCTCGAGGAGATCCGCCCCGCGCTGCAGAAGCGCTTCGGCTACTCCTCGGTCATGCAGGTGCCGAAGATCGAGAAGATCACGCTGAACATGGGCGTCGGCGACGCCAAGCAGGACTCCAAGCTGCTCGAGCAGGCCCAGGAGCAGCTCGCGACGATCGCCGGCCAGAAGCCGAACGTCCGCCGCGCGCGCAAGTCGATCGCGAACTTCAAGCTCCGCGAGGGGATGCCCGTCGGCCTCTCCGTGACGCTGCGCGACCAGCGCGCGTACGAGTTCCTCGACCGGCTCACGTCGATCGCCCTGCCGCGTGTCCGCGACTTCCGCGGCCTGAAGGCCAACGCCTTCGACGGCCGCGGCAACTACTCGATGGGCATCCGCGAGCAGATCATCTTTCCCGAGATCGACTACGACGCCGTCGATCACGTCCGCGGCCTCGACGTCACGATCACGACGTCGGCGCAGTCCGACGTCGAGGCGTTCGCGCTGCTCGAGGCCTTCGGGATGCCGTTCACGAAGGAGAACCGCCCGGTCGACGCGGCGGGTGAGGCGCGCCGCGCCGCCGCCGCGGCCGCCGAGGAGGAGGCGCACCACGACGAGCTGCGCGCGAAGGCCGAGGCCGAGCAGACGGCACTCGAGCAGCTCAAGGAGGAGAACCCGGAGGCCTACGAGCGACCCGCCGAGGAGCCGGAAGAGACCGAGACCGAAGGTGGAGACAGCTAACATGGCCAAGACGTCCCAGCGGGTCCGCCAGGCGCGGCCCGCGAAGTACAAGACCCGGGAGTACAGCCGTTGCCGCCGTTGCGGCCGGGCCCGCGCCGTGTACCGCAAGTTCGGCCTGTGCCGGATCTGCCTGCGCGAGATGGCCCACAACGGATTCGTCCCCGGTATGACGAAATCTTCGTGGTAACCCGCAGCACCAACGAGAGCAACCTGTGAGCGCAAGCACCGACCCCATCGCCGACTTCCTGACCCGGATCCGCAACGCGATCCAGGCCGCACACGAGACCGTCGACATCCCGTCGTCGAAGCTCAAGACCGAGTGCGCCCGGATCCTGGCCGAGCAGGGCTACATCGACGGCTACAGCACCGTGACGCCGAACGCCGACCATCCGGCCGAGCTCATCCGCGTGCGCCTGAAGTACACGAGCGACCGCCGCTCGGCGATCTCCGGCCTCAAGCGCGTCTCGCGCCCCGGCCGTCGCACGTACGCGGGCGCCGGCGAGATCCAGAAGGTGCTCGGCGGCATGGGCACCTCCATCGTCTCCACGTCGCGAGGCGTCATGACCGGCCACGAGGCCCGCAATGCGGGCGTCGGCGGCGAAGTCGTGGCGCACATCTGGTAGCTGCCGCGATGTCCCGTATCGGCAAGAAGCCCATCCCGCTCCCGTCCGGCGTCACGGTCTCGATCGAGCCCGAGCTCGTCCAGGTCAACGGCCCGCGCGGCACGCTGCAGGAGCGCGTCCCGCGCGACATCACCGTCGCCCAGGACGGCGAGCTGCTCGTCGTCACGCGCCCGACCGACCGCGGCGAGCACCGCGCGCTGCACGGCCTGACGCGCTCGCTCGTCGCCAACATGGTCGAGGGCGTCACCACCGGCTTTCAGAAGACCCTCGAGATCCAGGGCGTCGGCTATCGCGCCGCGCTCAAGGGCCGCGACCTCGAGCTCGCGCTCGGTTACTCGCACCCCGTCTCGGTGAAGGCGCCCGAGGGGATCGAGTTCGAGGTCCCGCAGCCCACGCGCGTCATCGTCAAGGGCAACTCCAAGCAGCAGGTCGGCGAGCTCGCGGCGAACATCCGCAAGAAGCGCCCGCCGGAGCCCTACAAGGGCAAGGGCATCCGTTACGAGGGCGAGTACGTCGCCCGGAAGGTCGGTAAGCGCGCATGAGTGCATACGGTTACGGGCGGCCGGACGCCGGCCGACAGTCTCAAATGCGCCGACCGGATGGAGGCACGCGGTGACCGTCACCACGAAAGCCGTCAAGCGCCTCAAGCGCCGCCGTCGCGTCCGCGCGAAGATCACCGGCACCGCCGAGCGGCCCCGGATCTCCGTCTTTCGCTCCAACAAGGGCATCAGCGCCCAGCTCGTCGACGACGTCGCCGGGCACACGCTGGCCGCCGTCGCCTGGACCGAGGCGCCGCTGCGCGACAAGGCCCCGATGGAGCAGGCCGGCGAGGCCGGCAAGCTGCTGGCCGAGCGCGCGCAGGCCGCGGGCATCGAGAGCGCCGTCTTCGACCGCGGCGGCTACCAGTACCACGGTCGGGTCAAGGCCTTCGCAGAGGGCGTCCGCGAAGGAGGACTCACGGTATGACATCGGGTCATTGCTCGACCATCGTCAGTAGCGACCGCGATCGGAGGTGCTCGCGATGAGCGCACCAGTCGTCGATCGCTCCGTCAACCAGGCGGGCCTGGATCTCCAGGAGCGCGTGGTCGAGATCAACCGCGTCGCGAAGGTCGTCAAGGGCGGCCGTCGCTTCTCGTTCACGGCGCTCGTCGTCGTCGGCGATGAGCGCGACGTCGTCGGCGTCGGCTACGGCAAGGCCAACGAGGTCCCGCTCGCGATCCAGAAGGGCGTCGAGCAGGCGAAGAAGAACCTCTTCCGCGTCCCGAAGCACGGCCAGACGATCACGCACACGACGACCGGCGTCTACGGTGCCGGCCGCGTCTTCATGAAGCCCGCCTCGCCCGGTACCGGCGTCATCGCCGGCGGCGGCGTGCGCGCGGTGCTCGAGCTCGCCGGGATCCACGACATCCTCTCCAAGTCGCTGGGCTCGCAGAACCCGATCAACCTCGTCAAGGCGACGGTCGCCGGGCTGCAGAGCCTGCGCCGGCCGGAGGAGGTCGCCGAGCTGCGCGGCCTGTCGATCAACACCGTGCTCGGCCTCAACGGCAAGCAGGAGGACGCCGCCGCCGAGGTCATCGCGGGGACGGACGCCGAGGCCGGCGTCGACGCCGACGTGGCCGAGGCTGAGCCCGCAGCCGAGGCTCCCGCCGAGGCCGCCGCTGCGCCCGAGCCCGAGGCCGCTGCCGAGCCCGAGGCCGCTGCGGAGCCGGAGGCCGCCGCCGAGCCCGACGCGCCCGCCGAGCCCGAGGCGCCCGCCGCCGAGGAGACGACCGAGGCATGAGGGTCACGCAGTTCAAGTCCAAGAACGGCTCCGACAAGAGCCAGCTCGACACGCTGCGCTCGCTCGGCCTGCGCCGGATCGGCCATACCGTCGAGGTCAACGACACGCCGCAGGCGCGGGGGATGCTGCACAAGGTCCGCCATCTCGTCCGCATCGAGGAGAAGTCATGACCCCTCCCGCACCCGAGAACGACGGCGACGAGCCGCGCATCGGCCTGAACACGCTCAAGCCCGCCCCCGGGAGCCGCAAGCCGCGCAAGCGCGTCGGCCGCGGCCACGGCTCGGGCACCGGCAAGACCTCGGGCCGCGGGCACAAGGGCGCCGGCTCGCGCTCGGGCTCCAAGGACCGCCCCGGCTTCGAGGGCGGCCAGATGCCGATCCACATGCGGATGCGCAAGCTGCGCGGCCCGCACATGAAGAAGTCGATGCCGTTCGAGATGTTCCGCACGCACACGCAGGCGGTCAACCTCCAGGATCTCGAGCGCCGCTTCGAGTCGGGCGACGACGTGACGCTCGAGGCGATGCAGGCCAAGGGCCTGGGCACCCGCAAGGGCATCCCCGTGAAGGTCCTCGCGAAGGGCACGATCTCAAAGCCCCTCACCGTCCACGCGCATGCGTACAGCGCGTCGGCGCGCGCGGCCATCGAGGCCGCCGGCGGCACCTGCCGCGTCCTCGAGCGCTGACAGCAACACACCCCTTCGTGATCGCGGCGGAGACTGATAGGCTCAGCCGCCCGCGAGGATGGGAGGCATGTGGAGGTGCATGGTTCTGACCACCCACAGGGCGAGGGCGTGTCCGCCCCGCGCCCGGTGCCGCGCTGGTGGGACGAGCCCTGGTCGGTCGAACCGGTGCCCGACCGCGTCTACCGACGCAAACCGCGCCTCCAGCGCGGGATCGACCTCGCCGACGTCGAGACGGTCCTGATCGGCGATGGCATCCCGCGCGGCGACGAGGGCTGGGAGCGCTGCGAGCTGCTCAACCAGCTCCATCACCTGGCCGCGTACTACCAGGCAGCGCAGCGCACCCCCGGCGACCGCCGTCCGGTCTAGCTGCTGCGACCGACGGCGCCCGTGACGGGGCTCGACCGTTGAACCTCCGCCAGCTGCACGTCTTCGCGAGCGTCGTGAAGCACATGAGCGTGTCGCTCGCCGCCGAGGAGCTGTTCATCACGCAGCCGGCCGTCAGCCAGCAGATCCGGGGGCTCGAGGAGCAGCTCGGTATCAAGCTCTTCGAGCGCACGCACAACGGGCTCGTGCTGACCGATGCCGGCGCGGCGATCCACCCGCACGTGCAGGCCATCCTGGCGTCGCAGGCCCGGATCGACAACGTCGTCGCCGAGCAGCGGGGGGCGACGCGCGGGCACCTGGCCGTCGGCGCGAACACGACCGGGGGGATGTACGTCGTGTCGCCGATGCTGCGGGCCTTCCGCGAGGCCCATCCCGAGGCCGAGGTCGTCCTGCAGGTGCACTCCACCGACCGCATCTGCGAACGGCTGCTGCAGAACCTGCTGGACGTCGCCGTCGTCACCGGGCCCGTCGAGGTCGCGTCGGTCGTCGTCGCCGACCTCTGCGAGGACGAGCTGTACGCGATCGTGTCCCCGTCGCACCCGTTCGCCGCGCGGGCCACGGTGTCCCGGGAGGAGCTCGCCGCCGAGCCCTTCGTCGTGCCCGAGCCCGGCTCGCGGACGCGCCGGCTGATCCAGCGGGCGATCGAGGGCCATGGCCTGAAGCTGCAGATCGCGATGCAGCTGCCCGGCACCGAGGAGGTCAAGAAGGCGGTGGAGGCGAACCTCGGCGTGGCGATGGTGTCCAAGCACGCGGTCACGCGCGAGCTCGCGCTCGGCGCACTGCACCGCGTCACGGTGGACGACATGGAGATCCACCGCCCGATCCAGTCGCTGCACCGCCGGGGCCGGCGCCTGTCGCCGATCGCGCGGCTCTTCCTCGACTTCGCCGCCCGGTTCGCGCGCGAGGATCCGGTGCTCGGCGCGCCCCGCAGCAACGAGGCATAAGCAAGCGACCACCGCGCGTGGTCGATTAGTGATTTGAACCGCCGGCCTTTGCGGTCATAAGGTTTGCCTCGGCTTATCCCTCTGGAGGAGACGGGGTAGATCATCGCTGCCAACGCGCTATCCCCCCACGGGGGGAGCCTGATAGACCGCGTGGTTCCCGCGGACCGGGGAGCGGAGCGCATCCGCGGCCTGAAGCCGATTCCGGTGCGCGACTCGATCGCCGCCGAGTGCATCGGGATCGCCTACGGGTTCTTCTCGCCGCTGGAAGGCTTCTTGGGCCGTGCGGACGTCGACTCGGTCACGAGGGAGATGCGCCTGGCCGACGGCCTCGTCTGGAGCATCCCGATCGTGCTCGACCTCTCCGGCGCCGAGATCTCCGCGCTGGGCGTGTGCGTCGGCGAGACGTTCCTGCTCACCCACCAGGGCCGGCCGCTGGCCACGCTCGACGTCGAGGAGATCTTCGCCTACGACCTCGAGACGCTGGCCCGGTGCGTCTATGGCACGACCGACGACGCCCATCCCGGGGTGCGCCGCACGCGCGCCTACCGCGACAGGTTCGTCGCCGGGCGCATCGAGCTCGTCAGCACCCCGCAGGTCGCGCCCCCGTTCGACCGCTTCTGGCTGACGCCCGCGCAGCTGCGCGAGCGCTTCGCGGAGAACGGCTGGAGGCGGGTGGTCGCGTTTCAGACGCGCAACGTGCCCCACGTGGGCCACGAGTGGCTCATGAAGGGCGCGTTCTTCGCGGCCGGGGCCGACGGCATCCTCGCCAACCCCGTCATCGGCGAGAAGAAGGCGGGCGACGCGATCGACGAGGCGATCGCGCTCACCCACGCCCGCCTGCGCGAGGCGGGGTACTTCACGCAGGCC
>DATJEE010000115.1:0-17224 GCA_035496995.1 Solirubrobacteraceae bacterium
AGCGTGCCCTACGACACGGTGGCGCCGGCGGTGACGGTCAATCAGAAGGCCGGGCAGGCCGACGCGACGAACGCCGCGCCGATGCTCTGGACGGTGACTTTCAGCGAGCCCGTGACAGGCTTTGACGCGAGCGATCTGGCGCGCGGCGGATCGTCGACGGGCGGGACAGTCGCGGTGACGGGCAGCGGCGCGAGCTATGAGATCTCGCTGTCAGCCCCGTCCAACAACGGGACCGCGACCTTCTCGGTCAATGCTGCCAAGGCGCAAGACCTGGCGGGCAACAGCAACACCGCATCGACGAGCACCGACAACACCGTGACGTACGACACGGTCGCACCGTCGACGACGATCACGACATCGCCGGCCAGCCCGAATGGGACCAACGGTTGGTTCAAGCAGTCGGGTGTGAGCTTCACGCTGGTGGCGAGCGACGCGACGTCGGGTGTGGCCAGTAGCTCCTACACGATCGACGGCGGCGCCCCGCAGACCTACAGCGGTTCGGTCTCGATCTCGACCCAGGGCGACCACACCGTTACCTACCGGTCGACCGACAACGCCGGCAACGCCGAGAGCTTCAACACGACCCACATCAAGATCGACAATGTCCTCCCGGCCGCGACGATCGCTACGTCGCCGACGAGTCCGGACGGGGCCAATGGTTGGTTCAAGCAGTCGAGCGTGAGCTTCACGCTGGCCGCGACCGACGCGACGTCCGGTGTGGCTGGCAGCACCTACACGATCGACGGCGGCGCCCCGCTGACCTACAGCGGCTCGGTCGCGATCTCGACGCTGGGCGACCACACCGTGACGTATTGGGCGACCGACAACGCCGGCAACGTCGAGACCGCCAACTCCACCCACATCAAACTTGACAACGTCGGGCCGACGAGCGCGTTCGCGCTTACGACGAAGACCGGCGGCGGCTCGTTCCTGTCGGGCAACACGCTCTTCTACCAGGGTTCTGCACTCGGGTCATTCACGATCCAGAACACGGTCACCGACTCGATCTCGGGAGCAGCCTCGAGCACCTTCGCGGCGCTCGGTGGAACGACGACCGGGTGGACGCACACGACACCCGACGTCCAGACGACCCCCACCGGCGGACCGTTCGTGTCGAACGCATTCAGCTGGGCCGCCGGCACCGCCAGCGCGCCTACCGAGATCGTGACCGGCACTGACGCAGCCGGCAACGGCACAGGAGCACCCCCGTTGACGCTCACGAACGACTCGACCGCACCGTCCGGCGGCTCGATCATCTACACGAACGGGTTCTTCGCGGCCCTGTCGGTGCCGATTGCGTTCTCCGACGGGTTCGACGCTGGCTCGGGCATCGATCCGACCGGCCGTTCCTTTGAGCGCGACCAGGTCGCTCCGACGGCCACCGGCGCTTGCGGCACCTTCCCCGGAACGTTCCCGACGACTGTGGCGCTCAGCAGCGGCAACGACACCAGCGTCGCGACGAACACCTGCTACCAGTACCGCTACAGGGTGCTCGACCGTGTCGGCAACTCGCTCCCGTACACGACGACGAGCGTCGCGAAAGTGGATACGACCGCGCCGACCGCATCGATCATCGCGGCGGTGGGCCAAGGGCCGTCCAAGATCGACAGCGGTGACAAACTGACCCTGACCTACGCCGACGCGTTCGGTGTCACGGCGAGCAGCATCGTGTCCGGCTGGGACGGCACCGCGAGCAAGCCCGTCAACGTGACCTTCACTGACGGTGGCGGGGCGAACAACGACTCGATCGTTATCCCGGGCCTCGGCACGATCAACCTCGGCAGCCCGAACTGGCTCTCGTCGACGAGCACTGCCAGCGAGACGCTCACGATGCCGGCGCTCAACCAGTTCGTGATGACAATTGCCGGTAATCCGTCCGGCACCAACAACAACACGCCCTCGACCTTTGTCTGGTCGACGGCCACCGGCACGGCCAAGGACGGCGCGGGTAACAGCGCCACGGGCTCGGCGACGAGCACCGGCGGCCAGTCCTTCTGACGCTCAGACGGGTGCGCCGCCCGGCGCACGCGTTCGCAGGCCCGGCCACGCAGACCCTGTCCACCCGCGATTTTCGCATTCGTATACCGGGCCCGAGCTCCGCGGCGCCCCTTGAGGCGGTCGTCAGCAGGAAGAACTACCGCCGGCGCCTCGCTCGCGTTCGGCGGCCGTGCCGGGAGCCGCGTGCGACCGATCATCTAGGGTTGTCGCGCATGTCCACGGACGACGCCAAGACCCTGATCGAGACGGCCATCAGCAGGTTCCTCAAGGAGGTGCCTGCGCTCGCCCCGCTGAAGCTCATCTTCGCCGTCGAGCTGCGCGGGCGCGGCGACGTTCAGATGTACCGGGTCGAGCTGCCGGGGCCGAAGATCACGAAGGGCATTGCCGAGGACGCCCGTGTGCGTGTCGAGATGCCGCGGGCGTTCTTCAACATCATGGCGCGCGAGGCCGAGATCGCCGATTGGCGCGAGGCCTTCATGTACGGCAAGGCGAAGGCGACGGGCGTGCAGGAGATCATCAAGCTCATCGTGCACGTCGTCGAGAAGCAGGAGGAGCGTCAGCGTCTGCGCCGGGCGCGCAGCTGACGCTCCGTCCCGAGAGCGTTAGCGGCGGCCGTAGGGGTCGACCCAGACGTCGTCGACCGACCAGTCGCCGCCGACGGCGGTGAAGCGGAAGGCGATCGGCGTGTGCTCGCCCGGCAGCAGCGGCAGGAGGTTGCCGAGGATCGTCATCGGCAGCGTCGGCTGCCACATGCCGGGGTTGGTGACGACGCCGATCGGCACCGGCACGACGGTCCCGTCGGCGAGCTCGATGAGCGCCTGGACCTGCAGGGTCGACAGCGATGCCAGCAGGCCGGTCGAGCGGCGCTTGGCGAAGAAACGGAGCGTCGGGTGTTCGATGCCGACGCAGATGGCCGGGCTCGTCGCGGAGCTGTTGTTGTTCAGCGCGAGGGAGTTCGCGTCGCCGGTGCCGCCGACATTGAAGCTCTCGTTGCCGCTGACGACGCTCGCCGGGCCGTTCGTCGACCAGCCGGCGGCGCCGCTCTCGAAGTTGCCACCCGCGAGCGCCGTGTAGTCGGCGACGTCGAGCCACGGCAGGAAGGTCTTGGCCACCGACTGGTCGTCGCAGGAGGGGGCTGAAGCCACGAGCACGCCGGCGTTGGCGGCGGAAGCGCCGATGGCGAGCGTGGCGAGTGCGATCAGCGCGGCTGCGCCGGAGCGGAAGGACAGGCGACGACTGATGGGCACGTGCGACTCCTCGGTTCGACGGGGGTGGGCACCGCGGCGCTCCCCTGAGCGACGGCTAGGTAGTTCATCGCCAGAACTCCAGAGGAACTACGTAGAACATCCGCCGAGCCGCGAACCGTCGAACATGTGTCCGCGGGGTCGAGGAACGGCTAATCTGCGCCGATAGGGATGTCGGGGTGAACGTGAGCGACCACATGCCCGCTTTCTCGCGCCTGCGAGGTACGTCCAAGCCCCACCTCACGGGGACCGCGGAGCGGCTCATGGCCGACCGCCACGAGCGCCAGCGCCAGAGCGCCGCCCGCCGCGAGGCGCTCGTCGAGTGCAGCTCGCTGCTCGCGCTTCTCGCGATCGCCACGCTGCTGCCCGTCCTGTCGGGCGCCGCGGCGCCCGCGCCCGGCGTCACGGCGGCGCTCGTCGTCGCGCTGGCGCTCGTGTCGCGCGTCGAGTTCGACGTCGGCGCCGGCATCACGTATCCGATCCAGCTCGTCTTCGTCCCACTGCTGTTCGTCGTCGATCCGGCCTGGGCGCCGGCGATCGTCGTCGCCGGCTTGGTCCTCGGGCGCGTGCGCGACGCCGCCCGTGATCGCAACCCCGAGCGCCAGCTCCTCGTCGCCGCGAACAACGCGTGGTTCGCCGTCGGCCCGGCGATCGTCCTCACCGCCGCCGGCGCGGGCGCCTTCGCCTGGGACTCCTGGCCGCTGTACGCGCTGGCGCTCCTGAGCCAGTTCGCCGGCGACACGATCGCCGGTGCCGGCCGCGAATGGGCGGTCCTGGGCGTCCCGCCGCGGATGCAGCTGCGGATGACCGGGCTCGTGTTCCTCGTCGACGTGCTGCTGACGCCGATCGGCGTCCTCGGCGCGATCGTCGCCGCGGACACGCCGATGGCCTTCGTGCTCGTGCTCCCGCTCGCCGCGCTCCTGCGCGTCTTCGCGCGCGAGCGCGCCGCGCGCATCGACCAGGCGATCGAGCTCAGCGCGGCCTACCGCGGGACGGCGCTGCTGCTGGGCGAGGTCATCGCCCACGACGACGAGTACACCGGCGAGCACAGCTACGGCGTCATCTCGCTGTCGCTGGAGATCGCCGACGAGCTCGGGCTCGACGAGGACGACCGCCGGCTCGTCGAGTTCGGTGCGCTGCTGCACGACGTCGGCAAGATCGCCGTCCCGAAGGAGATCGTCAACAAGCCCGGGCCGCTCGACGACGCCGAGTGGGCGGTCATGCGCCAGCACACGATCGCCGGGCAGCGGATGCTCGACAAGATCGGCGGCGGCATGACGGAGGTCGGGGCGATCGTCCGCGCCTCGCACGAGCGCTGGGACGGCGGCGGCTACCCCGACGGCACGACCGGCGAGGACGTGCCGCTGCCGGCGCGCATCGTCTCCGTCGCCGACGCCTTCAGCGCGATCACCACCACGCGCCCCTATCGCCGCGCGCAATCGGCCGAGGCCGCCGTCAAGGAGCTGCGCGCGTGCAGCGGGACGCAGTTCGACCCGCAGGTCATCGACGCGCTCGTCGCGGTGCTCGCGCGTCCCGCCGCCCAGACGCCGGAGGAGTTCTTCGCGCGCACGGCCTACCCCGAGCCGCCGTCGCTGCAGCTCGTCCCCGACGTCGACCGGATCCTCGAGGAGCAGCTCGCGCGGGCGCTCTCGGGGGACGACCGGCCGCCTGCGGTCTGACGGGCGGCTGGACCGGCCCGGTACAACATCGGGGGGAATGAAGCCTCTCGATCTGAGCGAGCAGGGCTCCGCGGGTGCGCCCGCCGGGGCCGCTCTCGCGTTCGGCGCGCTCGACGAGCTCCCGGAGGCGACCGTCGTGCTCACGCCCGTCCGCGACACCGCGGGCACGGTCGTCGACTTCTCCCTCGCCTACGCCAACCGCGTCGCGGCGGCCGCGGTCGACCACCGCGTCGCCGAGGTGACCGGCGACAGCGTCCTGCAGGCGCTCCCGGCGTTCCCGCGCGCGCTGTTCGACCAGTTCGTCGCCGTCGTCGAGAGCGGCGCGGCGCTGCGCACGCAGATCGACTACGCCGACACGTTCGCCGGCCGCCGGCCGTTCGCGGGTCGCTTCGGCATCTCGGCTTCGCGCGTCGGCGAGCGTCTGCTCGTCGTCTACGAGGACGTGACCTCGCGCGCCCGCGCACTGCTCGCCGAGCGGCGCTTCGGGGCGGTGATCGACGCGACGTCGGACTGGGTCTCGATCGCCGACGGCGAGGGGAACCTCGTCTACGTCAACGCCGCCGGGCGGCGGATGGTCGGCATCGGCGAGGACGAGGACATCGCGGGCGCGCGCGTCGGCGAGTTCTCGCCGGCCTGGGCGCGCGAGCGCGTGCTGGCCGAGGCGCTGCCGGCCGCGCGCCGCGAGGGCGTCTGGCGCGGCGACCTCGCGCGCCAGCACCGCGACGGCCACGAGATCCCCGTCTCGCAGGTGATCGTCGCGCGCACGGACGAGCGCGGCGAGGTCGAGTTCTACGCGACGATCGCCCGCGACATGACGCGCGAGCGCGAGGCGCAGGAGGCGCTGCGCGTGAGCGAGGAGCGCTTCCGCATCGCGTTCGAGCAGGGGCCCGTCGGTGTCGCGCTGCTCGACCTCGACGGCCGCTTCGTCCAGGCCAACGACGCCTACTGCCGGACCGTCCGGCGCGCGCGCGAGGAGCTGCTCGGCAACACCGCCGTCGCGATCACGCACCCCGACGACATCGCCTTCACGCGCTACGCCCTGCGTTCGATCCTCATCGGCGAGGTCCCGGTGTTCCGCTACGAGAAGCGCTATCTCGCGCCCGACGGCGAGGTCGTGTGGGCCGAGGTCAGCACGTCGGTCTTCCGCGACGCGCAGGGCCAGCCGCAGTTCATCATCGGGATCGTCCTGGACGTCGGCGAGCGCCGGGTCGCCCACACCTTGCAGCGCAGCATGCTGACGACGCAGCTGCCGGAGATCGAGGGCGTCGAGCTCGCCGTCCGCTACCTGCCCAGCGGCGACGCCGAGGTCAGCGGCGACTGGTACGACGTCATCCCGCTGCCCGACGGGCGCCTCGGGGTCGTCATCGGCGACGTCGTCGGGCGCGGCATCGAGGCGGCGGCGACGATGAGCCAGCTGCGCACCGCGCTGCGCGCGTACGCCGTCGAGGGCCTGCCGCCGGCCGGGGTCGTCGCCAAGCTGCACCGCCTCGTCGGTCACCTGCGCGTCGGCCTGAGCACGACGCTGACGTACCTCGACCTCGACCCGTTCTCGCTCGAGGTGCGCTACGTCAGCGCCGGCCATCTGCCCGTGCTGCACGCTCCGGCCGACGGACCGCCGCGCTTCCTGACCGGGGCCCGCTCGACGCCCCTCGGGGCCGCCCCGGCGCAGGCGTCGATCCCGCAGGACAGCTTCTTCCTGAACCCCGGCGACAGCCTCCTGCTCTACACCGACGGCCTCGTCGAGCGCCGCGACGCGTCGATCGACACCCGCCTGGAGCAGCTGCGGGCGGCCGTCGAGACGGCGTCGAGCGACCTGCCGACGCAGCTCAAGCAGCTCACGACGACGCTCACCGGCGAGGGCGTGCGCAGGGACGACATCGCGCTGCTCGCGCTGCGCGCGCACGGTCCGCCGGCGGGCGCCTTCACGGCGGCGATCCGCGGCGAGGCCGACGACCTGTCCGCGCTGCGCGCGGATCTGCGTGCGTGGCTCGCGGGCGTCGGGTCGACGCGCGCGGAGGCCAACGACGTCCTCATCGCGGTCGGCGAGGCGTGCTCGAACGCGATCGAGCACGCGGGCGCCGGCGACGACGCGAAGATCGACGTCCGCGCGCGCGTGACGGGGCGCGACGTCGCGGTGAGCATCGGCGACAGCGGCGTGTGGCGCGCCGCGACCGAGCAGGGCGACCGCGGTCACGGCCTGCGGCTCATGCGCGTGCTGTCGACCGGCATGAAGGTCGCGACGGCGGAGAGCGGGACGCGCGTCGAGATGCGCTTCCGGCTCGGCGACGGCGGCGACGGCGGCGGCGCCGCGGCCGCGGCCGCGGCCGCGGAGGCGGCGCCCGCCGATCCCGCGCCGGCCGATCCCGCGCTCCACGTCGAGCGCGTCGGCGACGTCCCGGTGGCGCGCCTGCGCGGCGAGATCGACCTCGGGCGCAAGGCCCAGATCGCCGCTGCGCTCGACGCGGCGGTCCGGCCGCGCGACCGCGGCCTCGTGCTCGACCTCAGCGCCGTCGACTACCTCGACAGCGCCGGCGTGCACCTCGTGCACGAGCTCACGCTGACGCTCGCCGGGCGCGGCCAGGCGCTGCGCGTCGTCGCCGCGCCGGGCGCGACCGTCCTGCGCGTGCTCGAGCTCGTCGGCCTGGCGCGAACGGTGCCGCTGGACGGGTCGGTGCCGGCGGCCGTGACGGCGCTGACGCCGCCGGCGCCGCTCGGGTAACAATCGCGACCATGAGCTCGCTTCAGGAGGTCCGCCCGGCGCCCGGTATCCTCGTCCTGCGCCTCGATCGCCCCGACCGCCGCAACGCCCTCGACACCGAGCTGCTGCGCGAGCTGGTCAACGCGCTCGAGCGGCTGCTCATCGACGAGGAGCTGCGCGTGCTCGTGTTCTCGACGACCTCGACGAGCGCGCTGTGCTCGGGCGTCGACGTGACGGAGGAGCTCGACTACGTCGGCGGGATCACGCGGATGAAGTACTTCTCGCAGTTCCTCGCGGCGCTCGAGCGCTTCCCGCTGCCGACGATCGCGGTGTGCGTCGGCAACTGCGTCGGCGGCGGCGCCGAGCTCGTCGCCGGCTGCGACCTGCGGATCGCCGGCGACAACCTGAAGCTCGCGTGGGCGGGCGCGCGCCTCGGCGTGCCCGTCGGTCCGGCCCGGCTCACGCCGCTCGTCGGCGTGGCGCGCGCGAAGGAGCTGATCTTCACCGGGCGCACGATCGGGGCCGAGGAGGCGACGGCGATCGGGCTCGTCCACGACACGGTGCCCGCCGAGGAGGCCGAGGCCGCCGCGCTGAAGCTCGCCGCGCACGTCGCCGCGCACGCCCCCGAGGGCGTGCGGATCCTCAAGGCCGCGTTCCGCGAGCTCGACGGCGCGCAGGGTCGCGTCGCGCACGAGAACGAGCTGCTCGAGGTCTTCCAGCGCCTCGGCGCCGGGCTGCCGCAGGGCCCCCGCCCGAACTGATCGCGCGACCGGACCCGATCAGCGCGGGGTGGGCCAGTCCAGGTGGCCGGGGATCTGCCGGTCGGCGAACGGCAACCGGGACTCCAGCCCAGTGGTCCGGAACGCGCGGAGCACCGCCTCGGAGCTGCGCACGAGCAGGAGGCGCCCGGCGCGGTCCTGGCAGCGCGCGCTGGCCTTGATGAAGAGCTTCAGTCCGTCGGAGTCGATGAATTCGACGCCGCTGAGGTCGACGCGGATCTCCGGTGCGTCGGTGGCCTCGACGCGCCGCAGCTCGAGATCGAACTGTCCGACGGTCTCGATGGCGAGCTCGCCGACCGGCGCGAGCACGTGCGTGTCGCCCTTGCGCTCGGAGCGGATCGTCAGACGCTCAGTTCGGTGATGCAGTCGAGGCCAGCGCACGGATGCTGCTGCTCCAATCGCCCGGTTGAGACCTGCTTGCACGGATATGAACGCTCGCCGGGGGCGATGGTTGGTCGAATGCCCGGGAACTTCTTGCTCTTGCACAACTCGTTTGCCGATCCAGTCGCAATCGGCCAACCTCGCCATCCGGCCGGCGTTTGACGGTGCATGTGGCTTTGTCTGGCGCCGGCGGGCATCATGTGCGCATGGACGCTGTCAGCGCTCCTCTGCCGCGGATTGCCCTCCCACGCCCGCGGCTGCGTCTCGCGTCCGACGAGCGACTCGTCGGGCAGGTCCGCGCCGGCAGCCGCGCGGCCTTCGAGACGATCTACGACCGCCATCACGGCGGGCTGCTGTCGTTCTGCCGCCACATGCTCGGCTCGCGAGAAGAGGCCGAGGACGCCCTGCAGCAGACGTTCGCCGCCGCCTACCAGTCGCTGGTGGCCGACGACCGCCCGATCGTCCTCAAGGCGTGGCTCTACGCGATCGCGCGCAACCGCTGCTTGTCGGTGCTGCGCGCGCGCCGAGAGACCGTCTCGCTCGACATCGCCGGCGCGACGGCGGCTTCGACCGCAGGCCTGGCGGCCGAGGTCGAGCGCCGCGACGACCTGCGCGCGATGCTCGCCGATCTCCAGCGCCTGCCCGACGACCAGCGCGCGGCGCTCATCCTCGCCGAGCTCGGCGCACATTCGCACGACGAGATCGCGCTGATCCTCATGGTGCCTCCGGCCAAGATCAAGGCGCTCGTCTTCCAGGCGCGCGAGGCGCTCATGAACCAGCGCGTCGCGCGCGAGGCCGATTGCAGGACGATCCGCGCGGAGCTCGCGGCACGGCGCGGCGGCGCGCGGCCGCGGCTGCTGCGCAACCACCTCGCCCAATGCGACGGCTGTCGCGCCTTCGACGCCGACGTGCACCGCCAGCGCGCGGCGATGGGCGTGCTGCTCCCGGTCGTGCCGTCCCTGGCGCTCAAGCACGGCGTGCTCGCCGCGGCGTTCGGCGGCGGTCCGGCGGCGGCCGGCGGCATCGCCGTCGCCGGTGGCGCTTCCGCGGTCGGCGGCACGAGCTCGATCTTGGGCGCCAACGCCGTCATCGCCAAGGGGCTCGTCGCACTGGTGGTCGTCGGCGGCGGCGGCTACGTCGCGGCGCGCGAGGTCCCAAAGGTGTGGTCACAGCCCGCGCCCACGCACGCCCAGCAGCACCAGCACCACGCCGCCGACGCGCACGCGACGCACGCGAAGCTCGCGGGCGCCGTGGTGCACGGCCGCTCGCAGGCCTGCGTGCAGGCGCGAGCCTGTCGCTCGGGCGCCCCCGCCGGCAGCGGCGCGGGCTCCGGTGCACCCTCGCGCAGCGAGGGGGCCGGCGCCAACAGCGGCGCCGAGGGCACCGGCGCCCAGAGCCAGCCCGACAGCACGTCCTTCGGGGAGGGCGCGGGTCCGTCTTCGGCGGGGTCCGACGGCGCTGCCGGGACCGGCGCCACGACGAAGCCGGCGAGCACGACGCAGCCCGGTGCAACGACCAGCGGCGTGCCGAGCGGCGCCGCAAGCTCGCCCAGCTCAGCGGGCTCCTCCGGCCCGTCCGGTTCCGCGAGTGACCCGACGGCGACCGCGACGCCGCAGCCGACGCATCCGGCGACCCCGGCGACCGGTGACCCGCCGCCTGGTCAGGCCAACCAGCCGTCGCCGGCGACGCCCGCGACGCCCGCGACGCCCAACGGCGCCGGCACGCCCGCGACGCCGGCCACTCCCGCCACGCCCGCGATCCCGCCGGGGAACGGCAAGCCCACGCCGTAGGCCGAGGCCGGCGCTCCGGGCTCCCCACCCCGCAGGCCACCGGAATCTGGGATGGTGGGCCATGGCGTTGATGCTGATCTGCGCAGTGCTGCTGCTCGCGGGGGTCGCGGGCGCCGTGCTCTGGAGCGGCGAGCGGGTCCGGCCGCCGGAGGTCGACGCGCACGCGGTGGAGGGCTCGGCGAAGCTCGTCGTGCGTCGCTACGTCTGGTATCTGACCGTCGGCCTCCTTGCCGGCCTGACCGCGGGCGTGCTCGTGGCGGGCGCCGGCGGTCGGCTGATCATGCGCCTGCTGGCCGTCACCGCGGGCGACGCGGCGCAGGGCCGCGAGACCGAGGCCGAGCAGATCGTCGGCCGGATCACGACCGGCGGCACCGTGAGCTTCATCATGTTCACCGCGCTGTTCTTCGGCCTGGTGACGGGCCCGGCGTACCTGCTCATCCGGCACTGGCTGCCGCGCGGCAGGCTCAGCGGCGTGGCGTTCGGAGCGCTCCTGGCGGCCGTTGCCGCGACGCGCGTCGAACCCCTGCGCGCCGACAACCCGGACTTCGGGCTCGTCGGCCCCGGCTGGCTCGCGGCGCTGGCGTTCGGCGCGCTCGTGCTGCTGCACGGGATGCTCGTGGCCGCCATCGCGGGGCGCTACAGCAGGGCGTTGCCGCTGATCTCGACCGACCGCCGGGCGCTGCTCGGCCATGCCCCGCTGCTCGTCCTGGTTCCCGCGTTCCCGCTCATCGCGGTGGTGGCCGCGTTCGGCGCGGCGGCCGTGGGACTGTCGCGCGTCACGTCGCTCGTCGAGACGCTGCGCTCGCGCCGGGCGCTCGTCGGCGGGCGCGTGATCCTCGGCGGGGTCGGCGTCGCGGCGCTCCCCGGCGCGATCGCCGCGTTCGCCGAGATCGTCTAGAGCGCGACGCCGCCGTCGTAGAGCTTCAGCACGCGCACGCTGCCGTTGGGGGCGTCGACCTGCGAGAGGTCGAGGCACAGCCGGCACAGGACGCACTCGTCGACGTTCTCCTTGGCGATCCGCAGGCCGCCGCCATCGGCCTCGTGGTAGATGTCGACCGGGCAGACCGTCGCGAGGTGGCTGGCGAGGTGCGGCTCTGCGGCGATCGCGTCGTCGTCGACCTCGATGCCGATGAACGTGCCGTCGACCCTCATGCGGAGCCTCCTCTCGTCCACGCGGGGACCGACACGCCGGGTGGCGGGCGGTGCCGGACGTGGGCCGGCAGCTTGGACTTCATGATGTCCGGGATCTCGGAGATCTCCTCGGCCACGGTGATGCCGGCGTCGGCGAGGCGCGCGATCTTCTCGGCGGCCGTGTCCTCCTTGCCCTCCACGATCGTGCCGGCGTGGCCGAAGCTCATGCCCGGCATCTCATCCATGAAGCGGCCCGCCATGAAGGCGACGATCGGCATCCGGCACTCGGTCTCGATGACCCACGCCGCGAGCTCGGCCTCCATGCGCCCGCCGGGCTCGGTGTAGATGACGATGCCCTCGGTCTGCTTGTCGGCCTCGAAGTGCGGCATGAGCTCGGCGTAGGAGGAGCCGATGATCGCGTCGCCGCCGATCGAGACGGCGGTCGACTGGCCGAGCCCCGCCGCCGTGAGCGTCGAGGACATCTCCGTCGTCATGCCGCCCGACCGCGAGATGACGCCGATCGGCCCGGGGGAGTACGCCTGCGCGGCGTTCTTCGCCGGCCCGCCGATGCCGCCCATCTTGATGACGTCGGGGACGATGATCCCGAGGCAGTTGGGGCCGATGATGCGCGCGCCGTGCAGGTTGGCGAGCTCGACCATCTGCGCGACGTCGCGGCGCGGGATGCGCTCCGTGACGATGACGATGAGCTTGACGCCGTTCTCCAGCGCCTCGAAGACCGCGTCCTTCGTGAACGCCGGGGGCACGGTGACGACGGAGCCGTCGATCGGCGCGCCGTGGTGCTCGACGGCCTGGGCGACGGTGTCCCAGACGGGGACGCCGTGGACGTCGCGGCCCTTGCGACCCGGGGTGACGCCGCCGACGATCTTCGCGCCGGTGCCGTAGTCCAGGCACTCGCGCGTGAGGTTGACGGCCTCGCGGCCCGTGATCCCCTGGACGATGAAGGTCGTGTCGCTGCCGATGAGGATGCTCATGACGCGACGGCCCCGGGGCCCGCGATCTTCGCGACGGCGCGGCGCGCGGCCTCGTGCATCGACACCGAGCGGTCGGCGTACTCGATGCCGTACTTCTCGAGGATCTTGAAGCCCTCTTCCTCCCAGGCGCCGGGGATCCGGAAGATCGCGATCTTCTCGGCCGGGTCCATGCCGAGCTCGAGGCAGGCCTTGATCACGCCGCGGGCGACGATGTCGACCCGCGTGTTGGAGACGATCGACATCATCACCGCGATCTTGTCGACGCCGGGCTTCGTCAGGACGAGCTTCGCGAGGCCGCAGGTCTTGCTCACCGACGGGTTGCCGCCGATCTCGCAGTAGTTCGCGGGCCGGCCGCCGTGCGCGCGCACCGCGTCGAAGAGCGTCAGCGAGCCGCCGCCGGCGCCGATGACGAGGCCGATGTCGCCGTCGAACTCCGTGACGTTGCCGGCGACGCCGCGGTGGTCGGCGCCGTCGACCTCCTCGCCGGCGAGCTCGAACGCCGTCGGCTCGCGCGCCAGGCGCGTCTCGTCGTCGCCGATCCCGAGGTCCGCCAGCAGCTGCTTGTGGCGCCCGCGCGCCTCGCTCTCCATGTCCATGTGCGCGTCGAGCGCGACGAACGTGCCGTCGTGCATCTCGCACAGCGGGTTGATCTCCGCGAGCACCATGTCGTTGTCGACGAACAGCTGGGCGAGGTTGCGGACGATCGGCGTCAGGCGCTGCAGCGCGCGGCCGGTGACGCCGGTCTGCGCGATGCACTCCTTCGCGAGGTAGTCGCTGATCGGCATGAGGTTGGAGATGTGCACGCGGCCGACGTGGTCGGGGTGCTCCTCGGCGACCTGCTCGATGTCGATCCCGCCCATGTCGCTGAAGAGGATCACCGGCTTCTTCGCGATGCCGTCCCAGACGACGCCGGCGTAGTACTCCTGCTTGACGTTCGCCTTGGGATCGACGAGCACGCCGCGCGGCATGTGCCCGTTGATCTCGAGCCGGAGGATCTCGGCGGCGTGCGCCTCAGCCTCTTCGGGGGTGTCGGCGAACTTCACGCCGCCGGCCTTCATCCGCCCGCCGGTGAGCACCTGGGACTTGATGACCGTCGGGCCGCCGATCCGCGCCGCGATCTCCTTCGCCTCGGCGGCGTCGGTGGTGAACCCGAAGTCGGTGACGGGGATTCCCGCGCGCTTGACGACCTCGCGGGCCTCGTACTCGAAGAAACGCATGCGCGGGACCCTACCTTCACGTGTGCCGTGAAGGCGGCCCGCGCGATCAGGCCGGCGCCGGCTCCAGCTCGTAGGCCTCGGCGAGCTGCGGATCCTTGCGCGCGAGCATCTCCGCGAGATCGACCATGACGCGGCACTGCTTCCACGTCGCGTCGTCCTGCATCTTGCCGTCGATCATGTGCACGCCGCGGCCGTCGGGGATCGCCTCGATGACCTTCTTGGCGAAGAGGACCTCGGCCGGGTCGGGGGAGAAGACCTTCTTCGCGATGTCGATCTGCACGGGGTGCAGCGACCAGGCGCCGACGCAGCCCATGATGAACGCGGCGCGAAACTGCGTCTCGCAGCCGGCGACGTCCTTGATGTCGCCGAACGGGCCGTAGAACGGCAGCAGGTCGGCGGACGTGCAGGCGTCGACCATGCGGCCGAAGGAGTAGTGCCAGAGGTCCTGCTGGGCGCTCTCGCGCGCGGCGTCGGGGGTCTCCGGGTCGGGGTCGGACAGCACGCGGTAGCCGGGGTGGCCGCCACCGACGCGCGTCGTCTTCATCCGGCGGCTGGCGGCGAGGTCGGCGGGACCGAGGCTCATGCCCTGCATGCGCGGGCTCGCCGTCGCGATCTCCTCGATGTTGTTGACGCCGAGCGCGGTCTCCAGCAGCGCGTGCAGCTGGATCGGACGGTCGATGCCGGCCTTCGCCTCGAGCTGGGCGAGGAGGCGGTCCATGTAGTGGATGTCCCACGGGCCCTCGACCTTCGGGACCATGATGACGCTGAGCTTGTGCCCGATCTCGCTGACGATGCGCGTGATGTCGTCCAGGACCCAGGGCGACTCGAGCGAGTTGATCCGCGTCCAGAGCGCCGTGTCGCCGAGGTCCATGTCGCGGCCGACGGTGATGAGCCCCTCGCGCGCGGCCTCCTTGCGCTCGACCGGCACCGCGTCCTCGAGGTTGCCGAGGAGGATGTCGACCTTCTTGGCGATGTCGGGCGCCTTGGCGACCATCTTCTCGTTGGAGAAGTCGAGGAAGTGGATCATCCGCGACGGGGTCACGGGGACCTCGCGCATCGGATCCGGCGCGCCCATCGCTAGCGGCTTGAGGAAGGCACGGGGGTTGCGCACGAGCGGGCTCCTGATCGTCGGGGGACGGGGCGGCGTCGAGGGCAACCTATCGCCGTCGCCACGCCGTCGTCAGGCCGGGTCGCGTCTGCTGCTAAGCTTACGTTTACGTAAGATGCTGAATGGGACGACGACATCCACGGCTCGCCGGCGCCTCGGCGTCGACGCCGGACACCGCCACTACAAGTGGTGGGCGCTGTCCTGCACGAGCCTCGGGATGCTCCTCGCGACGATCAACTCGGGGACGCTCATCATCGCCCTGCCGGACCTCGAGCGCGCCCTGCACACGGGGCTGCTGACGCTCGTCTGGGTGATCCTCGCCTACATGATCGCCTCGACCGTGCTCGTCCTGACGGCGGGCCGGCTCTCGGACATCTTCGGCCGCAAGAACGCCTACGTCGGCGGCTTCGTCGTCTTCGCGCTGGCCTCGCTCGGCGCCGGCTTCGCCGCCGACGCGACGCAGCTCATCCTCTGGCGCATCGTTCAGGGCATCGGCGGCGCGTTCCTGTTCGCGAACGCCGCCGCGCTCGTCACCGACGCCTTCCCGCGCGAACAGCTCGGCCTGGCGATGGGGACGAACACGATGGTCGCGGCCGTCGGCCTCGTCATCGGCCCGGTCCTCGGCGGCGCGCTCGTCGCGATCGGCTGGCAGTGGGTCTTCTGGTTCAACGTCCCGCTCGGCCTGCTCGGCGGGCTCTGGGGCCGGCACATCCTGCGCGAGCTCGCCCGCCCCGACGCCGTCCGCGGCCTCGACATCCTCGGAACCGTGACGTTCGTCATCGGCCTCACCGGCCTCGTCTTCGGCATCTCGCGCGGCGGCATCGACGGCTGGATCGACCCGCTCGTGCTCGGCGGCCTCGGCCTCGCGGCCGTGCTCCTGCCGGCCTGGGTGCTCATCGAGAGCCGCACGCCGGCGCCGATGCTCGACCTCTCGATCTTCCGCAACCGCCTCTTCGCGGCGGCCAGCGGCGCGGCCTTCGTCAACGGCCTGTCGCGCTTCGCGCTGATGTTCGTCTTCGTCTTCTACTTCCAGGGACCGCAGGGCGACGACCCGATCACCGCCGGCATCAAGCTCGCGCCGCTGGCGCTCGGGATGCTCGTCGCGTCGCCGATCGCGGGCGTCTGGGCCGACCGCCACGGCTCGCGCGTCCTCGCCGCGCTGGGCATGGTCGTCAGCGCGGCCGGCCTCGCGCTCATGACGACGCTCGAGGTCCACACGCCGTACTGGCAGAGCGGGCTGTGGCTGCTCATCGTCGGCGTCGGCTCGGGCATGTTCAACTCGCCGAACACCGCGGCGATGATGGGGACCGTGCCCGCGCAGCGCCGCGGCGTCGCCGCCGGCGCGCGGATGATGCTCCAGAACACCGGCGCCGTCTTGTCGATCGCCTTCGTCCTGGCGATCATCACGGCTGCGGTGCCCAAGGACGTCCTCTTCCAGATCTTCTCCGGGCTGGCGAGCGGCCTCTCCGACGCGCAGCTGGACCCGTTCATCTCGAACATGCACATCGCGCTGTGGGTGCTGGCGGCGACGTCGCTCGTCGGCGCGGGCATCTCGATGCTGCGGCCGGCCGACGGCAGGTCGCCGGCGGCGGCGGCGGTGCCGGAGGCGGCATGAGCAACGTCGTCCGGAGTTCCGAGCTTGCGAGGAACGAAGGACGAAACCCGTCATCCGGCCTGCGCATCGGCGACCTCGCCAAGCGCGCGGGCACGACGCCGCGGACGATCCGCTACTACGAGGAGCTCGGCCTGCTGCCGTCCGCGCCCGAGCGCGATGCGGGCCGCCACCGCACGTACTCCGAGGACGACGTCGAGCGCCTCGAGCAGCTCCTGCGGCTGAAGGACCTCCTCGGGCTGACGCTCGACGAGCTGCGCGACGTCGTCGAGCGCGAGGAGGCGCGCAGCGCCCTGCGCCAGGAGTTCCGCCACGGAACGCCGTCGCCCGCGCGCCGCCGCGAGATCCTCGACGAGGCGCTCGAGCACATCTGCCAGCAGCTCGCGCTCGTGCACCGCCGGCGCGCCAAGCTCGACGCGCTGGAGGCCGAGCTCGAGGAGCGCCGCGAGCTCGTCCACCGGCGCATGCGCGAGCTCGACGCCGGCTGACGCCGCTTTCGTGCATCATCCGGGCCTGCTGGCGCCCTCTCAAGGAGACTGGATGAGCGACGACTTCACGACCGACCAGGCCGAACGCGAGGCATCCGGCGCCCACC
>DATJEE010000116.1:0-16048 GCA_035496995.1 Solirubrobacteraceae bacterium
CGCGACGGCGTCGCGCCAGCCGGCGGCGCGCGACGGCCCGGCGCCGCGGGCCGACGAGCGCACGCCGGGACCGAGCAGCCAGACGAGATAGGCCCCGCTGAACAGCCAGGCCTCCGGGCGCAGCATGCCGGCGAGCGCGAGCAGGGCCAGGACCGGCGCGCCGGCGCGCGGCCGGCGCGTCTCGGCGAGCAGGGCGCCGAGCACGAGCACGGCGTAGGGGATGTCGACGTATGCGCGCGCCCCGAAGCCGAGGATCGGGACGCGCGTGAGGACGATGGCGGCCGCGAGCAGCCCGGCGGCCGCGTTGAACCACGCGCGCCCGAGCGCGAAGACGACCCAGCCGAGCAGCGCGAGCGAGACGTAGGCGACGGCGAGGGCCGCCGTGGCGGCGGGCTCGCCGTGCAGCCCGTCGATCTGCAGCGAGCTCAGCGGCGAGAGGAGGATCGCGCCGAGCGTCGCGAGCGGATGCGGCGTCGGCGCGATCGCGACGCCGAGGTCGGGGAGCGTGCCGTGCGCGAGCTCACGGCCCCAGACGAGCGTGTAGAGCGTGTCGTAGTTCACCAGCCCGGGGCCGGCGACGAGTCTCAGCACGGCGGCGCCCACCAGCACCCCGGCCGCGAAGCGGATCCGTGCCATCGAGGCGAGAACCTAGTCGACCCGCGGAGCTATCCTCGACGGCTCGTGTCCGACGCTCCCTCGCTCTACCGCCGCCACCGCCCGCGCACGTTCGCCGAGGTCGTAGGCCAGGAGCACGTCGTGCGCACGCTGCGCAACGCGGTGACGCAGGACAAGGTCCACCACGCGTACCTCTTCGTCGGCTCGCGCGGGACCGGCAAGACCTCGATGGCGAAGATCCTCGCCGCGTGCCTGAACTGCGCGGGCACCGCGGAGCGGTCGGGGCCGACGATCGAGCCCTGCGGGCGCTGCGAGTCGTGCGTCTCGATCGCGTCGGCGTCGTCGCTCGACGTCATCGAGATGGACGCGGCGTCCAACAACAGCGTCGACGACATCCGCGACCTACGCGAGAGCGTCGTCTACGCGCCCGTCTCCGGGCGCCACAAGGTCTACATCCTCGACGAGGCGCACATGCTCTCGACGCAGGCCTGGAACGCCTTCCTCAAGACGCTCGAGGAGCCGCCGCCGAACACGGTCTTCGTCCTCGCGACGACCGAGGCCGGGAAGGTCCTGCCGACGGTCGTCGACCGCTGCCACCGCTTCGACTTCGCCCGGCCGACGGTCGAGCAGCTCGCGTCGGTCGTGCGCCGCGTCGCCGCGACCGAGCAGATCACCATCGCGCCGGACGCCGTCGCGCTGCTCGCCCGTCACGCCACCGGATCCTTCCGCGACGCGCTCGGGACGCTCGAGCAGCTCGTGACGTACGCCGGCAACGAGATCGCGACGCAGGACGTCCTCGCCGTCCTCGGCGTCGCCGACGCCGATCTGCTCTTCGCGTCGCTGGATGCCGTCGCCGCGGCCGACCCGCGCGCCGCACTGCAGGCCGCCGCCCGGCTCACGCAGACGGGCCGCGACGCGCTCGGCTTCGTCCGCGACCTTGAGGCGCACGCGCGCGACCTCATGATCGTCCAGGCGCTCGGCGAGGTGCCGGCCGAGCTGCGGATCACGCCCGAGCACGACGCGCGCCTGCTCGCGCAGGCCGGGCGCCTCGGTCCCGGCGCCGTGACGCGGCTCATCGACCTGCTCGCGGCGGCGCTCGAGGCGACGCGCAACGGCTCGGACGCGCGCACGCAGCTCGAGCTCGCGCTCGTCAAGGCGGCCGCGCCCGACGTCGACCCGTCGCTGCACGCGATGGCGCAGCGGATCGAGCGCCTCGAGGCCGCGCTGGCCGCGGGTGGGGTGCCGCCGGCCGCGCCGTCGCTGCGGGCCGAGGCCCCGATGCCGCCGCGCGCCGAGTCCCCGCTGCCGCCGAGCGAGCCCGCGCCGGGGCCCGAGTCGCCGCCGCCGCCGACGCCGTTGCCGACGCCCGAGGCGCCGGTCCCCCCGACCGACCCGCCGCCCTCCGACCTGCCGCCGGCGGCCGAGGCCAACGGCGGCGCGCACCCCGCCGCCGTCGTCGCCGTCGCGCCGCCCGCCGGGGTCGAGCTCGAGCTCGAGGGCCTGCGCACGGTCTGGCCGGCGATCATCAAGGCCGTCGAGGCGTCGGGCAACCGCATCTGCGCGGCCGCGCTCTCCGGGGCCCAGCCGGTCGCGGTGCAGGACGGGCGCGTGACGGTCGCGTTCCCGCCCGGGCTCGAGTACCAGCGCCGCCGCGCCGACGACGACGAGTACCGCGCCTGCGTCGCCGCGGCGCTGCGCGAGGTCACCGGCGCGAAGGCGCAGATCGCGTACGTCCTGGAGGCGGTCCCGAGCGCCGACGAGGCGGCCGCCGCCGCGCCGCCCGAGCTGTCGGAGGACGAGTTGGTCCAGCGCTTCGTGGCAGAGTTCGACGCGGAGGAGATCCACCCCGACAGCGAGGCCCCCTGATGCCCCAGCCGAACATGAACCAGATGCTCAAGCAGGTCCAGAAGATGCAGGCGGACATGATGAAGGCCCAGGAGGCGCTCGCGCTGGAGACGGTCCAGTCGTCGGCCGGCGGCGGGATGGTCACCGTGACGATCACCGGCGATCTCAACGTCAAGGACATCACGATCGATCCCGACGCGATCGATCCGGAGGATCCCGAGCTCCTGCAGGACATGGTGCTCGCCGCCGTCAACGAGGCGATCCGCCAGGCCCAGGAGCTCGCCGCCAACAAGATGGGCGGCCTCACCGGCGGCCTCGACCTCGGCGGCATGGGCCTCCCACCCGGCCTCGGGATGTAGTGGTCCACTAGTTGTACGCCCCGCCCGTCCAGCGGCTCATCACCGAGCTCGGCAAGCTGCCGGGGATCGGGGCCCGCACCGCCCAGCGCCTCGCGTTCCACATCCTGCGCACGTCGCCGGAGGACGCCAACGGGCTCGCCGACGCGATCCGCGAGGTCAAGGAGCGCATCGGCCAGTGTGAGATCTGCTTCAACCTCGCCGACGGGCCGCGCTGTCGCATCTGCGAGGACGAGCGCCGCGACGCCGCCCTCATCTGCGTCGTCGAGGAGGCCGGCGACGTCATCCCGGTCGAGCGCACGCACGAGTACCGCGGCCGCTACCACGTCCTCGGCGGCGCGCTGTCGCCGATCGACGGCGTCGACCCCGACGACCTGAAGATCGCCCAGCTCTACCGCCGCGTCGCCGAGGGCGGCATCCGCGAGGTCGTGCTCGCGACGAACCCGACGACGACCGGCGAGGCGACCGCGCTGCACATCGCCGACCAGCTGCGCGAGCGCAACCCCGAGGTCGTCGTGACGCGGCTGGCGAGCGGGCTGCCGGTGGGCGGCGACCTCGAGTACGCCGACGAGGTGACCTTGGGGAAGGCCTTCTCCGGGCGCCGGCGGGTGTAGGCGGCTCGGGCGGCCGCCGTGCCGCCGTCATCTCACTGAGGCATCGATGAGGAACGGGGTCCAGTCCTCGTGGCGCGCCCCTCGGAAGGGGGTCTGGTCGATTGCGTCCCTATGTGGGACGCAATCAGCCAAACCCCCCGAGAACCGGCTGGCTTCGACCTCGCCGAGACCTCCCGACCCCCTCATCGATGCCGTTTCAGCCCACGCCCCGCTCCTCCAGCCACGCGGCGAGCGGCCCCTGCGCGACCTCCGCGAACCGCGGTTCCAGGGAAGCGCCGGCGCCGAGCAGCGTCTCGACGACCGCGACGTAGCCGCGGCCCTCGGCCTCGTGCCACTGCGAGCCGAGCGCGGCCCAGGCGACCGGGAGGTCGAAGTCCGCGCCGGAGGGCGCGAGCGGGTCGGCGCCGAGCTCCAGCAGCCGGCCCACGAGGGCCGGGTCGCCGACCCAGCAGGCGTGGTGCAGGAGCGTCCCGGGTGGCCCGCCGCCGACGTGGCCGAAGTAGTCCGGGCCCAGCACGTCGGCGACGAGCTCGAGGTGGCCACGCAGGGCGGCGAGGATCACGACCTCCTGGGCATCCGCCGACAGCTGCGCCGGCAACGGCGCGGCCGGCCGCTCGCCGCGCGCCAGCGCCGCGACGGCGAGGTCGCCGGGCGCGACGGTCGTGTCGGCGCCGAGTTGCGCCAGCACCGCGGCGGCGTCGTCGCGGCCGCGCAGGACGGCGTTCTGGTAGGCGGTGCGGTACTCCGAGGCGGGCGTCGACCACTCGCCGCCGCGGCGGTCGAGCTCGGCCCCGTGCCGCGCCAGCAGCTCCAGCATCTCGACACCGCACTCCCGTCGCACGGCATGGACGAGCAGGGCCGCGCGCCCCTCGTTGGGGTCGGCGCCGGCCTCCAGCAGGAGCGCCACGTGCTCGCGGCGGTCGCCGTCGATCGCATGCGCGAGCGCGTTCGTGCAGGCAGGCGACGCACCGTGCTCCAGCAGCGCGCGCAGGCAGGCGCTGTCGGGCGCCTCGGTCGCGTGGTAGAGCGACTCGCCGTCGTCGGGGTTCGCCCCGTGCTCGAGCAGCACACGCGTCAGCTCGGGGTCGTGCACGACGCCGGCCGCGCCGTGGAGCGCCGTCATCGCGCCGTGCTCGTTCGTGAAGGTCGCGTTCGGGTCGGCGCCGCGCGCGAGCAGGTCGCGGGCGAGGGGCACCGACGCAAAGCACGAGTGCGTGACGTATAGCAGCGGCGCCCAGCCGTTGGGACCGCCCGGCGCCAGCGCGTCGCCGTCCCAGCCGCGGCCGAGGACGAGCCCGGCCCAGGGGTCGGCGGCGATCTCGGGGTGCGCCTCCAGCAGCCGCCGCGCCCGCCCGCAGCGCCCCGAGGTCGCGGCCGCGACGAACGAGGCGACGGTTGCCTCCTCGGCGTGCACGCGGCTCAGCCGTCGACGACGACGGGCTCGCGCGCGTCGCGCGTCAGCGCGCGGAGCTTCGCGATGCGCCGCAGCGAGGCGATGATGCGATCGGCGGAGATCGTGCCCGCCGCGACGGCCGCGACGACGGCGCGGTAGGCCTCGTCCTGCTGGGCGCGCCCGCCCGGCACGACGAGCATGTCGACGCCGGCCTTCAGCGCGGCCACGGCGGCGTCGGCGACGCTGCCGCCGGTCGTCGCCGTCGTCGCGACGAGATCGGCGGAGAGGATCGTCCCCTGGAAGCCGAGCCGGTCGCGCAGCTCCTTGACCGTCGCGGGCAGCAGCGTCGCCGGCGTGACGCTGTCGTACGCGAGGTAGATGGCGTTGGACATCTGCATCGCCGGCGCGGCGCCGCTGCCCTCGGCGACGGCGGCGAAGGGCGTCATGTCGCTTTCCCGCAGCTGGCTCATCTCCAGGCCGACCGGCGCCGGTCCGACGGACGGGTCCTGGGCGGCGCCGCCGTCGCCCGGGAACGGGCCGACGACCGACGCGACGCCCGCCCGGCGGTAGCCCTCGACGGCCGCCTTGACGGCCTTGACGACGCGCTCGGGCGTGTCGGAGAAGGCCCGCCCCTCGGCCGGGCCGCCGGCGACCGCGACGTCGGCGAACGGCGCGAGGTTCATCCCGATCCCGAGTGCCTTGAGCTGCTGGCCGGCGACGCGGGCGCTGCCGCGGATCTCGCCGGTCTTGCGCGCGCCGACGACGGGCTGGGCGTCGGGGGCGAGGTTGCCGAACGCGCTGAAGTCACCGCCCTCCTGCTGCGCGGTGACGATCGGCGCCGCGTGACCGGCGTCCTGGGCGACCTGCTGGATGTGCGCCGCGAGCTTCGCGAGCTGCCCCGGCTCGGCGTAGTTCGCGCGCGAGAGCAGCACGCCGCCGTAGGGCCGGGCCCGCAGGCGGGTGAAGAACGAGCCCTTCGGCTCCGTGCCGGCGAAGCCGACGACGAACAGCCCGGCGACGGCGTCCTCGGGGGCGCGCCGCAGCTCGTCGGCGCTCGGGGGCGACGGGTCCGAGCCGGTGCTGCGCGACCGCTGCCGCGCGCCGAGCACCGGCGCGAGCGTGTCGAGCACCGAGCCGCCGCCGCCGCCCGGATCCTCGCTGCCGAAGCGCGAGCCGGCCTCGACGACGGGACCGTCGTCGCTGCCGCGCAGGAACAGCAGATAGACCCCGCCGCCGAGCACGAGCGCGACGATCGCGACGACGACGGCGAGGCGTGCGTATGGGGGGAGCGAGCTCACTCGGTACCCTCCCGATCCGTCATGTCAGGCACCGTGGTCATGAAATTCGGGGGAACCTCCGTCGCCGACGCCGAGCGCCTCAAGCGCGCGGCGCAGCGGATCGTCGCCAAGCGCGCGGCCGGCAACCGCGTCGTCGCCGTGCTCAGCGCGCGCGGCAAGACGACCGACGCCCTGATCGCCGACGCGATGGAGATCTCGCCGACCCCCGACCCGCGCGAGATGGACATGCTGCTGTCCACGGGCGAGCGGCAGTCCTGCGCGTTGTGCGCGATGGCGATCAACGACCTCGGACATCGGGCGATCTCCCTGACCGGGTCACAGGCGGGGATCGTGACAGACACGTCGCACACGAAGGCGAGGATCCTAGACGTGCGCGCCGATCGGATCCGTGCCGCCCTCGACGACGATGCGATCGTGCTCGTCGCGGGCTTTCAGGGCGTGTCGACGGCGAAGGACGTCACGACGCTCGGGCGCGGCGGCTCGGACACGACCGCGGTCGCCCTCGCGGCCGCGATCGGGGCCGACGTCTGCGAGATCTACACCGACGTCGCGGGCGTCTTCAGCGCCGATCCGCGGATCGTCCCCGACGCCCGCAAGCTGTCCGTCGTGTCCTTCGAGGAGATGCTCGAGATGTCGGCGTCGGGCGCGGGCGTGCTGCAGCTGCGCTCCGTCGAGTACGCCCGCAACCACGGGGTTCGAATCCACTGCCGGTCGAGCTTCACGGACGAGCCCGGTACCGTGGTCGTCGGAGAAGAGGAGACCGTGGAACAACCGCTCATCACCGCCGTCACGCACTCCACCGAGGAGGCGCGGGTCACGCTCAAGGGGATTCCCGACCATCCGGGCATCGCCGGGCGGATCGCCACCGCGCTCGCCGTGGCGAACGTCAACATCGACATGATCATCCAGAACGAGCCCGTCTCCGGCGACGCCGGCGCCGACATGTCCTTCACGGTCCCGCGCTCGGACCTCGCCGAGGCCCGCAGGGCGCTCGCACCGCTCGCCGCCGACCTCGGCCTCGAGATCCAGACCGACGAGCTCATGGGCAAGGTCTCGGTCGTCGGCGCCGGGATGAAGTCGCACCCGGGCGTCGCCGCGAAGGTCTTCACGACGCTCGGCGACGAGGGCGTGAACATCGAGATGATCTCGACCTCGCCGATCAAGATCTCCTGCGTCATCGCCGGCGAGGCCGTGCCCGGCGCCGTCCGCGCGCTGCATGCCGCCTTCGAGCTGTCGGGCACCGACACGATCCGGCTCGAGCGGCCGTTCGGGGAGTTCGCATGAGCGGGCTGCGGATCGCCGTCGTCGGCGCGACGGGCGCCGTCGGCACCGTCATGCTGCGCCTGCTGCGCGAGCGCGGCGGGCCCGGCGCCCTGCCGATCGCCGAGGTCGTGCCGTTCGCCTCCGAGCGCTCGGTCGGTCGCGAGCTCGAGGGCGGCCTCGTGGTCGCGCCGCTGACCGACGAGACGATCCAGGGCTTCGACATCGCGCTCTTCTCCGCCGGCGCGACGCGCTCGCGCGAGTGGGCGCAGCGGTTCGTCGACGCCGGCGCCGTCGTCGTCGACAACTCCAGCGCCTTCCGCGGCGTCGATGACGTGCCGCTCGTCGTCTCCGAGGTCAATCCCGAGGCGCTCGACGCCCACCGCGGGATCGTCGCCAACCCGAACTGCACGACGATGGTCGCGATGCTGCCGCTCAAGGCGCTGCACGACGGCTTCGACCTGCGCGCGATGGTCGCGACGAGCTACCAGGCCGCCGGTGGCGCCGGGCAGAAGGGCATCGACGAGCTGGCCGCGCAGATCGCGCCGCTCGCGGGCGATGTCGCGCAGCTCTGCGAGGACGGCGCGGCCGCGGCAGGCAAGGTCGAGCACGCCGTCCACGCCGCGACGCTCGCCTTCAACGTCGTGCCGCTGCTCGGCACGCTCGGCGACGACGACCACACCGACGAGGAGCGCAAGCTGCGCGACGAGTCGCGCAAGATCCTCGCCATCCCCGACCTCGCCGTCTCGCCGACCTGCGTCCGCGTGCCGGTCATGGTCGGCCACGGCGTCGCCGTGCGCGCGACCTTCGCGCAGGAGGTCGATCTCGGGCGCGCGCTCGAGCTCCTGCGAGCCTTCCCGAACCTCGTCGTCGACGACGTCCCGACGCCGCTGCAGTACGCCGGCCGCGACGAGGTCGCCGTCGGCCGCGTCCGCGTCGACCTCGCCGACCCGTGCGCGCTGAACTTCTTCGTCGTCGGCGACAACCTGCTCAAGGGCGCGGCGCTGAACACCGTCCAGCTCGCCGAGGTCCTGCACGAGCGCGGCCTCATCGGCGCACGCGCCCGCGTCGTCTGACGCACGTCACGCGAACGCGCGGACCGGCCGCATCTCGCGTCCGGCGTCCGGCGAGGCTACATACAAAGAAGCAACTCAGCCTGCTACCCTGGGGCATGATGGAGCGCACCAACCACGACGCGAGCAACTGCTCCATCGGCCGCACGCTGCAGGTCGTCGGCGAGAAATGGACGCTGCTGATCATCCGCGAGAGCTTCTATGGGGCCACGCGGTTCGAGCAGTTCCACCGGGTCCTGCAGTGCCCGCGCAACCTGTTGTCCGAGCGTCTCGCTCTCCTCGTGGAGGAGGGGATTCTCGAGCGCTCGGAGTACCGCGAGCCGGGTCGCCGGGCCCGCATGGAATATCGGTTGACGGACAAGGGTCGTGAGCTGATGCACATCATGCTCGCGTTGATGCAGTGGGGTGACCGCCACAAGGCAGACCCCGAGGGCCCGCCCGTGGTCGCCCGGCACGCCGCATGCGGCAGCGACCTGCACGTCACGTTCGCCTGCTCGAAGGGCCATATCGTCACGGAGCCCGACGACATCGAGCTCGTAACCGGTCCGGGCGCCCTCCCGCCCGTCCCGGCCTGACACGAGCGCGGCGGCCGGCCACGCCGCCTCGAGATGGCGGATGAGGAACTGCGTCTGATCGCGGACGGCATGCTCGAACGGCTCGCCGAGGCGGCTGTCGAAGTGGCCGACGGGGCAGCGCGTGACCTCGCCGCGCGGCGCGGTCGCCGCGTAACGCCACGCGGTCGCGGCCGGAGCGACGGCATCCCTGTCGCAGACGCAACATCTGAGTTTATATTCTCAACTCAGCCTGGTACGCTGCCGCTACGACCAACCCACCTGCGAACACACGCTCGAAGCAGGCAGCTTCGGACGCACCACGGAGGCCCGACCATGACACCGCTCACGCCCGTCGAGACCGGCCCGCAGTCCGCGGCCGCGACCGCGACCAGCACGTCGAGCACCGCACCGACCCGCACGATCGACGTCGGCGGCACGCCGTTCGCCTACCGGGAGTTCGGGCGGCGCGGTGGCGTGCCGCTCGTCTTCCTGCACCACTTCACCGCCGTCCTGGACGACTGGGACCCGCGCGTCATCGACGGGATCGCCGCCAGGCGGCACGTGATCACCTTCGACAACCGCGGCGTCGGCTCCACGGGCGGCAAGGTCCCCCACACGATCGCCGCGATGGCCGCCGACGCGACCGCGTTCATCCGCGCGCTCGGCCACGAGCACGTCGACCTCATCGGCTTCTCGCTCGGAGGTGGCGTCGCACAGGAGGTCGCGCTCACGCATCCCGAGCTCGTACGCCGGCTGATCCTGACCGGGACCGGCGTGCGCGGCGGCGGCGGGCTGACGAAGATGCCGCTGATCGTCGGAGGCGCGTACGCCAAGGCGGCGTTGACTGGGGTGGACCCACGCCATTTCCTGTTCTTCGGCCGCAACGCGACGGGCAAGCGCGCGGCGACCGAGTACATCGCCCGGCTGCGGGAACGCACGACCGACCGTGACACGCCGATCTCCCACCAGGCTCGGATCGCCCAGCTCGTGGCGATCCGCGAGGCCGGCCTCGGCAAACCGCACGACCTCACCAGGATCACCCAGCCCACGTTCGTGGCCAACGGCGACGACGACGTGATGGTCGCAAGCAGCCAGTCGCACGCGCTCGCCGAGCGGATCCCCGACGCCAAGCTGACGATCTACCCGGACTCCGGGCACGGCGCCATCTTCCAGTACCACCACGAGTTCGTCCCCGAGCTCCTCGCGTTCCTCGAGGGCTGAGCGACGATGCCCACCGCAACGACCGGCAACACCATCGCCCGCGCCACGCCGTCCGCTCATCCCGTGAAGGCGTACCTCGTCACGAAGTACAAGACCCCGATGCAGGCCGGCGAGGTCGCAGAGCCGGCACTCGGGGACCGCGACGTGCTCGTCGACATCCACGCCGCCGGCGTCAACGTGCTCGACGCGAAGATCCGCGACGGGGAGTTCAAGCTCCTCCTCCCGTACAAGGCTCCCTTCGTCCTCGGACACGACCTCGCCGGCGTCGTGACCCGCGTCGGCCCATCGGTCACGCGCTTCGCCCTCGGTGACGAGGTCTACGGGCGACCGCGCGACGGCCGCATCGGGACGTTCGCCCGGCGCATCGCGGTGCACGAGGACGATCTCGCGACCAAGCCGGCGACCCTCACGATGGCCGAGGCGGCCTCCGTGCCGCTCGTCGCCCTGACCGCCTGGCAGGCGCTCGTCGAGCGAGCGCAGGTCCAGCCGGGCCAGAAGGTGCTCATCCACGCCGGCTCCGGCGGCGTCGGCACCTACGCGATCCAGCTGGCCAAGCAGCTCGGGGCGACCGTCGCCACCACGACCGGCACGAGCAACGTCGCATGGGTCGGCGAGCTCGGTGCCGACATCGTCATCGACTACCGCACGCAGGACTTCGAGACGGTCGTGCACGACTACGACGTCGTCCTGGACTCCCAGGGCGGTGACACGCTCGCGAAGTCGCTTCGGATCCTCAGGCCGGGGGGCATCGCCATCGGCATCGCCGGCCCGCCGGACCCCGATTTCGCGCGCCAGCTCGGACGACGGCTTCCGCTGCAGCCGGTGATGGCCCTGCTCAGCCGGCGGACCCGCCGCGCGGCGCGCCGTCAGGGCGTGCGCTACTCGTTTCTCTTCATGCGCGCCGGCGGCGCCCAGCTCGACGAGATCACGAAGCTCATCGACGCAGGTGCGCTCCGTCCCATCGTCGACAAGACGTACCCGTTCGACGAGGCCCCGCAGGCCCTCGCGCACGTCGAGGGCGGACGGACCAAGGGCAAGGTCGTCATCACGATGGTCTGACGGCCAGGCGCGCCCACGGACGCAAAGCCGGGCGCCCGCCTCGTGTGCGTGCGCAAAAGGGTGCGCCCGCCGGCCGGGCAGGGCCGGCGGGCACGAGTGCCCACCTACCCGCGCAGGCTGAGCGCAATCGCTATCGGGCGCGCGACAGGCCCGACAGCTCGCGGCGGTTGTGCACCCCGAGCTTGCGGAAGACCGATCGCGCATGCGTGCGGACCGTCTCGACGCTGACGCAGAGCGCCTGCGCGATCTCGCCGTTGGAGCGCCCGAGCTGCAGCTGGTCGAGCACGTCGGCCTCGCGCGGGGTCAGGACGTCGGGCAGCAGGCCGACGCCGCTGTTCGCCGGCGTCGAGTGCGGGAGCACGTGCAGCCCGCGTGAGGCGAGGTGGATGGCGTTGAGCACGTCGCGGCCCTGGACGTCCTTGCCGAGGCACGCCGTCGCGCCGAGGGCGAGCAACTGGCTGCACTCGCCCGGCGTCGGGTGGTTGGCGAGCACGATGACGTGGGTGGCGGGGTGGGCGGCGTGCAGGCGGCGCAGCTCGGCGGGCGCGCGCAGGAGGCCGAAGTTCAGGATCGTGACGCGCGGCGCGTGCTCGGCGATCAGCGCGTCGAGGCGGCCGGCGTCGACGTCGGAGGCGACGATGCGCAGGCTCGCGTCGGCGCCGATGAGGCTGCGCAGGCCGGCGCTGACGAGATCCTCGAAGCGCGACAGGAGGATCGTGATCGGGCCCGGGGCGTCCACGGGTCCCTTATCGGCAGCAGACGGCCGAAGGGTGAACCGCGCCTCCCCCGAAGATCACCCGCGCCGGGGTATGACGGCCGGCCGGGGCTCGGGCACCATGCGTCGTGTCCTTGCGGGGGCGCCACGGGGGACCAGGGGATCGGGGGATTCCAGGGGAGCCACGGGGGGACGCACAGGGGTGTGCCGGAGAAGAGGGCCTCAGGGGGGCCCTCTTCTCCGTTGCGCGTCGCGGCGCGGCCTTACCTGCCGCCCTGCTCCTCCTCGGGCGGGACGATCGTCGAGCGCAGCCGGGCGCGGGCGGCGTCGATGCGGTGCGCGGCCTGCTCGCCGGTCATCGGCGGCGGCGGCGGCTCCTGCGGCGCGGGCGGGCCGGTGTCGGGCATGCCGAGCTTGCGGCGCAGGTCGCCGGCGAGCCTGCGCGCGGCCTCGCGCCTACCCGCCAGCGGGGGGCGCACCGACCCCGGCGACGACCGAGGTCGTCCAGTCGATCACCGCCGTCGGCTTGACGACGTGGCGGCCCAGTCCGAGGTCCTTCGGCTCGACGCCGAGCGCCAGTCCGACGAGCTGCGGGAGATGCAGGACCGGCATGTCGAGCGTGCGCCCGACGACCCGCTCGGCCAGCGGCTGCTGCAGGTCGAGGTTGAGGTGGCACAGCGGGCACGGCGTCACGAGGCAGTCGGCGGCGGCGTCGACCGCGTCGCCGAGGTGGCGGCCGGCCTGCTTGAGCGAGGCCTCCTTGTTCATCGTGATGATCGGGAAGCCGCAGCACTTGTGCGAGCCGGCGTAGTCGATGACCGTGCCGCCGAGGGCCTCGATGACGAGGTCGAGGTACGTGTCGCGGGGGTGCGCGTCGTCGATCTGCAGGCGCTCCTGCGGGCGGACGATGTAGCAGCCGTAGAACGGGCCGACGCGCAGGTTCGTCAGCGGCCGCCGGACGCGCTTGCGCAGCTCGTCGAGGCCGAACTCCTCGACGAGCAGCCAGAGGAAGTTCTTGTTCGTCACGCCCTTCTCGTACGTCAGGCCCTCCTCGGCCAGCGTCGAGTTGATGTGCGCGCGGTACTCGGCGTTGGCGTCGAGGCGCTCCTGGCACTCCGACTGCGCGCCCTGGCACGTCGAGCAGATGTTCATCATCATCGCCGCGCCCTCGGTCTGCTGGGCGAGGGCGAACGTCCGCGCGTTGAGCGTGTCGGCGAGCTCCTGGCTGTGCTCGGCGATGACGCCGGCGCCGCAGCACGAGGCGCGGTCCAGCGGCACGAGCTCGATGTCCAGCAGCGGCGCGATCCGCGCCATCGAGCCGTGCAGCTCGGGGGTGAAGCCGCGCGAGACGCAGCCGGGCCAGTAGGCGACCTTCATCGCGAGCTCCTACGTCGTGGGACACCGGCGACGACCGTCGAGCAATGGCGCGCTGTCATCGCGTCACGCTCAATCCTCGTCGTGGCCGGAGATATAGAGGTTGAGCTCGACGCGCTGCTCGTGGCTCTCGACCTCCTTGTAGATGCGATCGATCGCCTTGAGGTCGGCCTTGGCGAGCTTGTGCGGCTTGAGCACCGCGGCGGGCGTGACCTTGCGGCGCAGCAGCGCCTTGGCGATCGACGGCAGCGAGCTCGCGAGCTCCTTCTGCGCCGACGGCTTGAGCTTCGCCAGCGGCGAGTTGCCGGCGATCGAGCGCGGCAGCAGCTCGGCCTCGTTGAGTAGCCCGTACTGGTGCACGAGCGTGACGAAGGCCTCCTCGTGGCGCTCGCCGTTGTTGCGGTCGACGATGCCGAAGTCGCTGCCGGCGCGGCGGCGCAGGCGCATGATCTGGCTCATCGGGGCGACGTCCTTCGGGCAGGCGTCGATGCACATGAAGCAGTGCGTGCAGTCGTAGATGCCGTGCGGGTCCTCGGCGAGGTCGGTGAGGCGCTCGCGCGTCTGGTCGTCGCGCGGGTCGCCGACGAAGCGGTAGGCCTTCGCGAGCGCGGCGGGCCCGACGAACTCCGGGTCGACCTCCATCGCCAGGCAGTCCGAGACGCACGCGCCGCACTGGATGCAGGCCATCGACTGCGTGACGTCGACCATCGTCTCGCGCGGGACGATGTACTCGCGCTTCGGCACCGGCTGCTTGGCGATGAGCCACGGGGTGACGCGCCGGATCTTCTTCCAGTGCACCGCCTCCATGTCGACGATGAGGTCCTTGATCACGGGCATGTTGCCCATCGGCTTGACCTCGATGACGCCGTCCTTGGAGTGGCGCAGCGCCTTGTCGAGGTGCGAGTGGCAGGCGAGGTCGGGCTTGCCGTTGATGCGCACGCCGCAGGAGCCGCAGATCGCCGCGCGACAGGAGCAGCGGATGCCGATCGAGCCGTCGAAGCGGGCCTTGGCCTGGAGGATCGCCTCGAGCACCGAGCGGTGCGGCTCGAGGTCGACGGTGTGCTCCTCCCAGTACGGCGCGTCGCCGGACTCGGGGTCGAAGCGGCGCAGTCGCAGGGTGAACTCAGCCATGTCGGGTCACTAGTACTTCCTCACCTCGGGCTGCCAGCGCGTGATCGTCACCGGCGAGTAGGAGATGACCGGCTCGCCGTCCTCGCCGCGCGTGATGTCGATGTGCTTGAGCCACTCGTCGTCGTCGCGCTCGGGGTAGTCGGTGCGGAACTGCGCGCCGCGCGACTCCTTGCGCTCGATCGCCGCGACGATCGTCGCCTGGGCGCAGTCGAGCATGTAGCCGAGCTCCATCGCCCCGAGGACGTCCTGGTTGAAGACCGTGCCGGCGTCGTCGATGTACGCCTTGTCGGCCTCCTCCTTCAGGCGCATGATCGTCTCGAGCGCGGTGGTGAGCCCATCCTCGTCGCGGTACACGGCGACGTACTGGTTCATCGTCGTGCCGAGCTCGTCCTTGATCTCCGAGATGCGCCGGCCGCCGCGCTCGCGGGCGATGATCGCGTCGATCATGTCGGCGTCCTGGCGGATCCGCGAGGCGGGCGCGTGCGGCATCGCCATGTCCGTGGCGCGGGCGGCGGCGTGCTCGCCCGAGCGGCGCCCGAAGATCAGCGTGTCCAGCAGCGAGTTGGCCCCGAGGCGGTTGCCGCCGTGGACGGAGACGCAGGCGACCTCGCCCGCGGCGTAGAGGCCGGTGATCGGCGTCTGGCCGTCGGAGTCGGTCTTCACGCCGCCCATGATGTAGTGCTGGCCGGGGCGGATCATGATCGGATCGCGCGTGATGTCGGTGCCGGCGAAGTCGCGCCCGATGTTCACGATCTCGCGCAGCGCCTCGTGGATGCGCTTCTTCGGGACGACGGTGATGTCGAGGTAGATGCCCTGGCCGTCGGCGCCGACGCCGCGGCCCTCGTTGATCTCCGTCTGCTCGGCGCGCGAGACGACGTCGCGCGAGGCGAGCTCCATCTTGTTGGGCGCGTAGTCCTCCATGAAGCGCCGGCCCTCGGAGTTCAGGAGGTGCGCGCCCTCGCCGCGGGCGCCCTCGGTGATGAGGAAGCCGTTCTCGGCGAGCGTCGTCGGGTGGTACTGGACCATCTCCATGTCCATGATCGGCGCGCCGAGACGGTAGGCCTGTGCGATTCCGTCGCCGGTGCAGATCAGCGCGTTCGTCGTCGGCTTGTAGCACTGCCCGTTGCCGCCGCAGGCGAGGATCACGGACTTCGCGTCGAAGAGCTCCATGACGCCGGTGCGGATGTCGCGCGCGACGGCGCCGGCGCAGTGCCCGTCGGCGTCGAGGACGAGCGAGGTCGCAAACCACTCCTCGTAGCGGTCGACGCGCTCGTGGAAGCGCATGAGCTGCTCGTAGAGGACGTGGAGGATCGCCTGGCCGGTGATGTCCGCGACGTAGGCCGTGCGCTTCTTCGAGGCGCCGCCGAAGGCGCGCAGGTCGAGCTCGCCCTTCTCGTTGCGGTGAAACGTGACGCCGATGTGCTCGAGGTGCATCGCCTCGCCGGGCGCCTCGCTGCACATGATCTCGATCGCGTCCTGGTCGCCGAGGAAGTCCGAGCCCTTGACCGTGTCGTAGGCGTGCTCGGTCCAGTCGTCGTCG
>DATJEE010000117.1:0-4058 GCA_035496995.1 Solirubrobacteraceae bacterium
CTCGGCGGCTTCGCCTCCGGGCTGCGCTTCAGCGGCGACGCCGAGTTCCTGCGCCGCGCGCAGCACGTCGCGAAGGTCGCGAACGTCTCCGAGCACCTCTACTTCCGCCGCATCCGGCGCAACTCGCTGACGACGGCTCCCACGACCGGGCTCAAGACGCCCGAGCGCGAGCGCGTCATGAAGCTCCTGCACGCCCGGGCGCGCGACAACGCCGAGCGCGTCGCGTGCGGCGAGCAGCCCGACCTGCGGCCGATCGCCCACGCGGCGCCGGTCGGCCTGCGCCGGCTCGCGGGCCCCCCGCTGCTGCGGGCGGGCGAGACGCCCCGGCCCCGGCCGTCCGCGCCGGCGGCGGCGCCCGCCCGGCGCGGGGGCGCGCCGCGCCCGGTCTTCGTCATCGGGGCGCCGCGCTGCGGCGCGAGCGCACTGGCCTGGGCGCTGGGCCAGCACCCGAGCCTGCCCGGGGTCATCGAGACCTCCTGGCTCGCGGATCTGGCGGCCGAGCTGCCGGCGGTCTTCGAGCGCTCGGTCGCCGGCGAGCGCGCCGCGCCGATCTCCGCCGAGCGCTTCTCACGGACGTTCGGCCGCGCTGCGGCCGCGCTCGTCGGCGACAGGCTCGACCGCTGGGTCGACTGCGCCCCCGAGCACACGCTCAACGTCCCCGCGCTGGCCAAGCTGTTTCCGGAGGCGGTCTTCATCCACGTGGTGCGCGACGCCGACGCGGCGGTGCGCGCCGTCGTCGACCCGCCGCTCGGCTCGGCCGCGTCGACCGGCGGCACGCAGATCCCGGCGCACCTGCGCGAGCGCGTGAGCGAGCGCGAGGCGGTGCGCCGCTGGACGCAGGCCGCCCTCGCGGGCGCCGAGGCCGAGAGCGCCCTCGGCGAGCAGCGCGTCCTGCGCGCGACGTACGACGAGCTGCTCGAGGCGCCCGAGGTGCTCCTGCGCCGCGTGCTGGAGTTCGTCGGCGAGCCCTACGACGCGCGCTGCCTGCGCCCGCTGCGCGGGATCCGGCCGGGCGTGCACGACGACGCGCCCGCCCGTGCGCCGAAGGACGCCGCGCATGCCGCGGCGCTGGCGGCGGCGCGGGCGCTGAGCGCCGAGCTCACCGGCGTGGCCGCGGCGACCGCGCCGCGCACGCCCGGCTCGCGCACGCGGATGAGCGAGCAGGACGTCGCGCGCCTGAGCGAGAAGACGCGCCGGGCCGCGCGCGACGTCATCGGCCGGCTCGTGCCCGAGGGCGCGACGGTCGCGATCGCCAGCCGCGGCGACGAGGAGATCCTGCGCATCCCCGGCCGCACGGGCCGCCACTTCCCCGACGGCGGCGGCCGCCCGCCGCAGACGGCCGAGGAGGCGGTCGCGCAGGTCGCGGCGCTGCGCGAGCACGGCGCGCAGTACCTGTACTTCCCGTTCACGGCGCTGTGGTGGCTCGAGCAGCTCCCGGGGCTGCGCGAGCACCTCGAGCGCGACCATCACGTCCTCGCCCACGAGGAGGACGGCGGGGTGCTGTTCGAGCTCGGCCCGCGCGCCGAGACCGTGATCGCCCCGTCCGCCCCGTCGATCGCGGCCGCCGGCGGGGGGCCGCGGGTCGTCATGGTCACCGACCACTTCCCGAAGTTCTCCGAGACGTTCTTCGTCAACAAGTTCCGCGAGCTGCGCGCCCGCGGCTGGGACGTCCACGTCGTCTGCAACCGCAGCAACGCCGACCAGTGGGAGTACTTCCCCGGGCTGCGCGAGGACCCCGACCTGCAGTGCCGCCTGCACCCGGCGAAGGACTTCGAGCGCACGCTCTCCGAGCTCGCGCCGGCGCTCGTGCACTTCGGCTACGGCACGCTCGCGCTCGGGCGCATGCGCGCCGTCAAGGCGCTCGGCGCGCGCGCCGTCGTGAGCTTCCGCGGCTACGACATCAACTACCACGGCCTCGAGGACCCCGGCTGCTACCAGGAGGTGTGGGAGGGCGCCGACATGCTGCACTGCGTCGGCAACGACATCTGGCAGCGCGCGCAGCGCCGCGGCTGCCCGGCGGACGTCCCGCACGTCGTCATCACCGACGCCGTCGACGTCTCGCGCTTCACCCCGCCGCCGCGCGTCGCCGACAGCGCCGGGAGCGCCGAGCGCCCGCTGCGGATCCTCAGCGTCGGGCGGCTGCACTGGAAGAAGGGCCACGAGCTCGGGCTGACGGCGATCCGCGCGCTCGTCGACGCCGGCGTCGCCGTGACGTACCGCATCATGGGCGACGGGCCGCACCGCGAGGCGACGCTGTTCGCGATCCACGACCTCGGGCTCGCCGACCACGTCGAGCTGTGGGGCGCCCAGCCGGCCGCGACGGTCTGCGAGCAGCTCGCCTGGGCCGACGTGTTCCTGCACCCGGCGGTCTCCGAGGGCTTCTGCGTGTCGGCGATCGAGGCCCAGGCGATGGCGCTGCCGGTCGTCTGCAGCGATGCCGACGGGCTGAGCGAGAACGTCGTCGACGGCGAGACCGGCTTCGTCGTCTCGCGCCGCGAGACCGAGCTGCTGGCACAGCGGCTGGCGACGCTCGCGGCCGACGGCGAGCTGCGCGTGCGCCTCGGCGCGAATGCGCGGCGGCGGGCGACGACGGCCTTCGACGCCACGACGCAGACCGACGGCTTCGAGCGCCTGTACCGCGAGCTGCTCGCCGCGCCGGTGGCGGCGCCCGCGCCGGCACGCGCCAACGGCAACGGCAACGGCAACGGCGCGTCGCGCGCGGTCGACGCGAGCCTCGCAAGCGAGCTGGAGGCCGCCGAGCGCCGGGCCGCGCAGCTGCGCCGGGAGGTCTTCGCCCGCCAGGTCGTCGGGCACGTCCACGAGCTCGCCGCGACGGCCCTGCCGCCGGGCGCGACCGTGCTCGTCATCAGCCGCGGCGACGACGCGCTCGTCGAGCTGGCCGACTGCCGCGGCTGGCACTTCCCGCAGGCCGACGGCGGCGCGTACGCCGGCCACCATCCGGCCGACAGCGACTCCGCGATCGAGCACCTCGAGGACCTGCGCGCCCGGGGGGCCGAGTTCCTCGTCGTCCCGGCGACGTCGGACTGGTGGCTGGAGTACTACGCCGAGTTCGCGCGCCATCTCGACACCCGCTACGCGCGCGTCGCCGAGCGCGACGGCGGCTACGTCCTGTTCTCGCTGGCGGCCAGGCGCGCATGACGGCGCCGCGCGTCAGCGTCCTCATCCCGGCGCGCGACCACGCCCGCCACGTCGGCGAGGCGATCGCGAGCGCGCTGGCGCAGGACGTCGACGGCCTCGAGCTGCTCGTCTTCGACGACGCGTCCGCGGACGGCACGGCGGCGGTCGTGGGGGCGGTCGCCGACCCGCGGCTGCGCTACGTCCGCCACCCGGCGCCGCTGGGCGTCACGCGCAACCGCGACCGCCTGGCGGCCGCCGCGCGCGCGCCGATCATCGCCTGGCTGGACGCCGACGACGCGCTGCTCCCGGGCGCGCTCGCGCGCCAGGTCGCGCTGCTCGAGCGCCACCCGCGGGTCGCGCTCGCGCACGGCGCGTTCCACGTCGTCGACGGCGACGGCCGGCGCCTGCCCGACTGGCCGGCGCGCGCCGCGTGTGACACGATCGAGCCGCCGGCCGCCGCGGTCGCCAACCTGCTCGCCGGCAACGAGGTCGTGACGTCGACGGTCGTCATGCGGCGCAGCGCCTACGCCGCCGGGCTTCCGGCGCGGGCGAGCAGCAGCGACTGGGCGCTGTGGCTGCGCGCGGCGCTGCGCGGCGACGTCGCCTACGCCGCCGCGCCCGCCGCCCGCTACCGCCAGCATCCGGACACGATCTCCCGGCGCACGTCCGGCGCCGAGCGCCTGCGCTGCGACATCGCCGTCGTCGGCGAGCTGCTGCGGCGCGAGGGCGCGCGGGTGCCGCGACGGATCGGCCGCGCCGGGCTCGCGGCCCGGGCGCTCGCCCACGCCGGCGACCTGCTGACCCGCGGTGAGCGCAGCGCCTCGCTGCGCGCCGTCGCGCTCGCGGCGGCGCTGGACCCCGTCGCGCTCGGCCCGCTCGCGCCGCGGCTGGCGCTCTGCACGGCGCGCGGCGACCTGCCG
>DATJEE010000118.1:0-10998 GCA_035496995.1 Solirubrobacteraceae bacterium
CTTGATGCCGAGCGCGTTGAGCTCGCGGTTCATCGACTGCGTGAAGCCGACGACGCCGAACTTCGTCGCGCTGTAGATGCTCAGCCAGGCCTCGCCCTGCTTGCCGGCGACCGACGCCGTGTTGATGACGAGCGCGTTGCGATGCTCGGCGCCAGCGGCCGTGAGCATCGGCAGCGCCTCGCGGTAGAAGAGCGGGATCGCGCGAAGGTTCGTCGCGAGCTGGATGTCCATGCGCTTCGTGCTCAGCTCCCCGATCCCCGCGCCGATCCCGACGCCCGCGTTGTTCATCAGGACGTCGAGACGCCCGTAGGCCGCTTCATGGCTCGCGACGACGCGCTTGATGTCGTCCTCGTCACCGACGTTCGCGGCGACCTGCCGGACCTCGAGGCCCTCGCTCTGCAGCGCCTCGCAGGCGGCGGCGAGCTTCTCCGGGCGGCGCGCGGCCATCGTCACGGCATGGCCGGACTCCGCGAGCATGCGGGTCACGGCGAGGCCGATCCCGCTCGAGGCGCCCGTCACGATCGCGGCTCGGTCGGCCATGCCGTCTCTCCTTCGCTCGATCCCCTGACGGCGCAATCCAATCAGGTGAACGCCTACAGTTGGCGTGATGCTCCGACTGCTCCTGTCGGCGCTCGTCGCGACCGTCGTCCTGAGTGCCTGTGGCTCGGACGGTGGTGGCACTGCGCCCGCACCCCCTCAGCCGATCGCCGCCCACCCGGCCGACTTCCCGTCCAGCGAGGGCAAGACCCTGACGCAGCTCACGAACGGGCTGAAGAAGGGCGCGGTCCTCAACGTGTCGAGCTTCAGCTCCCAGCGGCGCGGACACCACAACCGCCTGGGCTTCGCGATCGTCGACCGCGCGAACAAGCAGCTCGACGTGTCCTCGGTTGCCGTCTACACCGCCAAGCCCGACGGCACCGAGCTGCGCGGCCCGTTCGTCGCGCACCGCGAGTCGCTCGACGTCGCGCCGCCGTACCGCAGCAGGCAGACGGCGTCGGACCTCGCCAGCGGCGACACGTTCTACGTCGCGAACGTCGACTGGCCATCGCGCGGCCCGCACGTCCCGATCGGCCTCGTCCGCCTCGACGGCCGGCTCGTCGTCGCCGACTCGACCGGCGCGCTGACGGTCGGCGCGCGCAACGGCCCGCCCGACGTCGGCGACCGCGCGATCAAGGTCAAGACGCTGACCGCGGCCGACGTCGGCGGCGCGCTGGAGAAGCTCTCCACCCGCGTCCCGCCCGCCGCCGACATGCTCAAGGACAACCTCGCCGACGTCCTCGGCAAGAAGCCCGTCGTCCTGCTCTTCGCGACGCCGGCGCTGTGTCATTCGCGCACGTGCGGGCCGGTCGTCGACATCGCCGAGCAGGTCCGCGCCCAGTCCGGCAAGGGCGTTGCCTTCATCCAGCAGGAGATCTACCAGGACAACGATCCGGGCAAGCCGATCCGCCCGCAGGTCGCCCGCTGGCGGCTGCCGACCGAGCCCTGGGCCTTCGTGATCGACCGCCACGGCCGCATCTCGGCGCGCTTCGAGGGCGTCTTCTCGGTCGGCGAGCTGGCGCGGGCCGTGCAGGCCGTGAAGTAGCGCTAGTCCGAGCGCGGGGTCTCACCGAGCCGCCCGACGCTCGACCACGACGCCAGAGTCCCGTACCCTGGCTATTGTCTGGCTCGTGACGGACACGGAGCCCGCGTCGAAGCTCTGCGCGGCATCGATCTGTTCAGCGGCGTCACCGAGCAGGCCGGCCCGCAAGCGCATGCGGACCCTGGAGCGAGGCTAGTCGGACGGTGGCGAACAAGATCCGCAAGCTGCTGGTCGCCAACCGCGGCGAGATCGCCATCCGCATCTTCCGGGCCGCGGCCGAGCTCGGGCTGCGGACCGTGGCCGTCTACTCGCGCGAGGACCGGTTCGCGCTGCATCGCTTCAAGGCCGACGAGTCCTACCTCGTGGGCAGGGGCAAGGAGCCCGTGCCGGCCTACCTGGGGATCGAGGAGATCGTGCGCGTGGCGACCGACGCCGGCGTCGATGCAATCCATCCCGGCTATGGCTTCTTGTCGGAGAATCCCGATCTGGCCGCCGCCTGCGCGGCCGCGGGCATCGTCTGGATCGGCCCTCCCGTCTCGGTCATGGAAGGACTCGGCGACAAGGTGTCCGCACGCTCGGTGGCCGAGCTGGCGGGCGTGCCCGTCATGCCGGCCACGGGACCGCTGCCCACCGACGAGGGCGAGGTCCAGCGGCTCGGTGCCGAGGTCGGCTTCCCGGTGATGGTCAAGGCGAGCTGGGGAGGCGGCGGTCGCGGCATGCGCGTGGTGCTCGACCCCTCCGACCTCGTCGAGCAGGTGGCCGCAGCGCGCCGGGAGGCGCGCGCCGCGTTTGGGCGCGACGACGTGTTCCTCGAGCGCCTCGTGCAGCGAGCTCGTCACCTCGAGGTTCAGATCCTCGCCGACGAGTCCGGCGAGGTGGTGCACCTCTACGAGCGCGATTGCACGGTGCAGCGGCGCCACCAGAAGGTGGTGGAGCAGGCGCCGGCGTCCGCGCTTGATCCCGACACGCGCGAGGAGCTCTGTCAGGCCGCTGTGCGGCTCGCCCGCGAGGCGGGCTACCGCAACGCCGGAACCGTCGAGTTCCTCCAGGACATCGACAGCGGCAAGTTCTTCTTCATCGAGGTCAACCCGCGCATCCAGGTCGAGCACACGGTGACCGAGATGGTGACGGGCATCGACCTCGTGAAGGCGCAGATCCGCGTCGCCGAGGGCGCGCTGATCGGCACGCCGGAAAGTGGGGTTCCGGCGCAGGCCGACATCCGTCTCAATGGCCACGCGCTGCAGTGCCGGGTGACGACCGAGGATCCCGAGAACGACTTCATCCCCGACTACGGGCGCATCATCACCAAGCGTGAGGCGACTGGATTCGGCATCCGCCTGGACGGCGGCACATCGCATGTCGGAGGGGTCGTCACGCCGTTCTACGACTCCCTGCTCGAGAAGATCACGGCGTGGGCCCCGACCCCGGAGGAGGTCGTCGCGCGGATGAGCCGTGCGCTGCGCGAGTACCGCATCCGCGGAGTCAAGACGAACCTGCTCTTCCTCAACGCGCTGATCACGCACCCGGCCTTCAACTCCGGCGACATCACGACGCGGTTCATCGACGAGACCCCCGAGCTCTTCGACTTCGCGCCACATCAGGATCGTGGCACCCGCCTGCTGGCCTTCGTCGGGGACGTGCTGGTCAACGGCAACCCCGCGGTCACGGGGCACCAGGACCCAGGGCAGCTTCCTGCGGCGCCGGTGCCCGACGTGCCTCACCGCCCGCGGTTGGAGCCGGGCACGCGCGGCCTCTTGAAGAAGCTCGGCCCCGAGGGCTTCGCGCGCTGGATGCGCGACCAGGATCGCCTGCTGCTCACCGACACGAGCTTCCGCGACGCCCACCAGTCGCTCCTGGCGACGCGCGTGCGCACCCACGACCTGCTCCGCATCGCTCCGATGTATGCGCGCGAATTGGACGGCCTGTTGTCGCTGGAGTGCTGGGGCGGGGCGACGTTCGACGTCGCCATGCGCTTTCTGAAGGAGGACCCCTGGGACCGGCTTGCCCGGATGCGCGAGCGGGTCCCCAACATCCTCCTGCAGATGCTGCTGCGCTCCTCCAACGCGGTCGGCTACACGAACTATCCGGACAACGTCGTGCGCTTCTTCGTCGCCCGCGCCGCGGACACCGGGGTCGACCTCTTCCGCGTGTTCGACTCGCTGAACTGGGTCGAGAACATGCGCGTCGCGATGGACGCCGTGCTGGAGTCGGGCGCCCTCTGCGAGGCGGCGATCTGCTACACCGGCGACATCCTCGATCCGGCGAGGTCGAAGTACGACCTCGGCTACTACGTGCGCCTCGCGCGGGAGCTGGAGGCCGCTGGGGCGCACGTGCTCGGGATCAAGGACATGGCAGGCCTCTGCAGGCCCGAGGCGGCACGGCGCCTGGTGCGGGCGCTGCGGGAGGAGATCGGCATCCCGATCCACTTCCACACGCACGACACGAGTGGCGCCTCCGCGGCCAGCGTGCTCGCGGCAGCCGAGGCCGGCGTCGACGCAGCCGACGCGGCGATGGACCCGATGAGCGGTCTCACCTCCCAGCCCAACCTGGGGGCCATCGTCGAAGCGCTGCGCCACACCGAGCGCGACACCGGGCTGGCGCGCGAGCCGCTGGCCTGGGCCGCGACGTACTGGGAGACGGTCCGCACCTACTACGCCGGGTTCGAGAGCCCCATGCGAGCCGGGGCCTCAGAGGTCTATCAGCACGAGATGCCGGGCGGGCAGTACACGAACCTCCGCCAGCAGGCGCACGCGCTCGGCATCGACGGCAGGTGGCCCGAGGTGGCGCGGGCGTACGCCGAGGTCAACCAGATGCTCGGCGACATCATCAAGGTCACGCCGACGTCGAAGGCGGTCGGCGACCTCGCGGTGCTCATGGTGACCAACGACCTCAGCGCGGATGACGTGCTCGACCCCGGGCGGGAGATCGCCTTCCCGGAGTCGATCATCGAGTACTTCCACGGCGACCTGGGCCAGCCTCCGGGGGGTTTCCCCGAGGAATTGCAGCGCAAGGTGCTGAAGGGTCGCGAACCTCTGACCGTCCGGCCGGGCGAGGCGCTGGCGCCGGTCGACCTCGACGCGACCCGCGACGAGCTGCGGGGCGAGCTCGATCGCCCGGTCAGCGACGAGGATCTCGCGTCCTATCTCATGTATCCCAAGGTGTTCCTCGAGTTCGCCGGCTTTCGGAGCCTGTACGGCGACGTCAGCGTGCTGCCGACGCCCGTCTTCTTCTGGGGCCTGCGCCAGGACGAGGAGCTCGTCGTCGAGATCGAGCAGGGGGTCACCCTCATCGTCCGCTTCCTGGCCGTGGGCGAGCCCGACTCCGAGGGCCGGCGCTCGATCTTCTTCGAGCTCAACGGCCAGCCGCGCGCGGTGAAGGTGCGTGACCGCAGCCTCGCGCCCCCGCCGAGCCGGCGCAAGGCAGACGCGACTGAGGCGGGCCACATCGCCGCGCCCATGCGGGGCGTGGTCGTCTCGCTCTCGGTCGCCGCGGGCCAGCGGGTGGCGGAGGGCGACCGTCTGGCGACAATCGAGGCGATGAAGATGGAGACGGCGGTGTTCGCCGAGATCGACGGTGTGGTCAGCGAGGTGGTGGCCGCCGTCGGGACGCACGTGGACGCCGAGGACCTCCTGCTGGTGGTGCAGGCGGCCGGCGAGCACGACGCCGGCTGACAACGAGCCGGTCGACGTTCCGCGGACCGTGCCGGCCGACCTGCGGTCCCTACTTCGGTGCGCCGCATGGGGCAGGGAGGGGTCGAACCTCCGTCTAACCGATTATGAGTCGGCTGCTCTGACCATCTGAGCTACTGCCCCGCGCGCGGATTGTCGCGCGTTGGCGGATAATCCCGGGCTCGGCGAGACGCGAGGGGAAAGGGACCCGATGGGGGAGCTGCTGCGCAAGATGTTCCGCGTCAACTACGAGACGCGCTCGGTCAAGGACATCGAGGACGTGGCCGAGGGTGCTGCGCTCATGCAGGAGCAGCATGCCCGCGACCTGCTGTCGCTCGCCGAGACGGCCGGCCTCGGTGTGACCGACGTGCGCGTCATGCGCGCCGGCCAGGTCGTGGAGCGGCTGCGCTGATGGGCTACTACCTGCGCCGCTTCGTCGGCGGCGAGACCGACGGATTCGACCGCGAGCAGATGATCGACGTCGCCGAGCAGGCGCTCGCGCTGCAGCTCCAGCTCGCGCGCGACCTGCTCTCGATCGCCGAGGTGTCCGGGCTGCCTCCCGAGCACCAGGCGAAGGACAAGCGCATCTCACGCGCCTCCGAGACCGTCAGAACGCTGGGCTAGCTGCGCTCGCGCTGACGGCGGTGCTCGCGGGCTGCGGTGGCGCGGCCGCGCCGCCGCGCGCGCCCGACGCGACCGCCACGGCCACCGCCGCCGCGCGCAGGCCGCCGGCCGCCCGCCTGCCCGCGCTCTGTGGCGCCGTGCGCGCCACGGTGACCGGCCACGTCGCGGCGCAGGCGGCGATCGAGCTGTCCGGGCTCGCGCTGTCGCGCACGCAGCCCGGCGTGCTGTGGACGCACAACGACTCCGGCGACCGCGCCCGCGTCCTCGCGATCACGCGCGCCGGCCGCCTGCTCGCCGACGTCGCGATCACGGGCGCCGAGGCGGTCGACTGGGAGGACATCAGCGTCGGCCCCGCACCGGGCGGCGGCGACGCGCTCTACATCGCCGACATCGGCGACAACGACGCCCGGCGCGCCGAGGTCGTCGTCTACCGCGTCGCGGAGCCGCGCGTCGGCGGCGGCGGGCCGGCCGCGAGCGCCCCGGCGGCGCGCCTGGCCCTGCGCTACCCCGACGGCCCGCACGACGCGGAGGCGCTGCTCGTCGATCGCCCCAGCCGGGCGCTCGTCATCGTGACGAAGAGCTTCGGTGGCGAGTCGGGCGTGTATGTCGCCGCGCACGCCTCGACGACGGGCACGACGCTGCTGCGCCGGCGCGGCAGGCTGTCGCTCGGCGCCGGCGCGGCGGTGACCGCCGGCGACGTCTCCGCCGACGGGCGCACGATCGCGCTGCGCACGTACGACCGCGCGCTCGTCTGGACCCGGCGTCCCGGCGAGTCGATCGCGCAGGCGCTGCGGCGGCGCCCCTGCAGCCCCGGCAACGACCTCTTCGTCGAGGGGCAGGGCGAGGCGCTGGCGCTCGGCGCCCACGGGCGCTCGTTCTACACCGTGCCCGAGGGACCGCGGCCGGCGATCCGCCGCTACACGGCGAGCGGGCGCGTAAGGGTTCGGTAAATACAGGTTTGGGGAGCAAGAAGGCGGGAAGTCTCAGAGGCAGAAGCCGTCGAGAGAGCCCCCGGTTCTGGCCCCATACCCCCGCCGTCCGTTCCCCCCTCTCGGCTCAAGCGCCCGGTGCGACCCCGCCGGGCGCGCTTCGTTTAAGCACGAAGCGCGCTCCGGCGTGCATGACTACAGCGCGACGATGACGGCCTTGGTCTCGAGGTAGGCGTTGAGGACTTCCTCGCCCATCTCGCGGCCCCAGCCGGACTGCTTGTAGCCGCCGAACGGCAGCTCGGCGCTGAACACGTGGTAGGAGTTGACGTGCACCGTGCCGGCCTTGAGGCGGCGCGCGAGCTGGTGGGCCTTGGACACGTCGCGGGTCCACACGCCGGCCGCGAGGCCGTAGTGGGAGTCGTTGGCCTGGCGCGCGAGGTCGTCGACGTCGTCGAACGGGAGCGCCGCGATGACGGGCCCGAAGACCTCCTCGCGGACGATCGCGTGGTCGGGTCCGGCGCCGACGAGGACGGTCGGCTCGACGAAGAAGCCGGGCCGGTCGATGGCGTTGCCGCCGGTGACCGCGCGGCTGCCGTGCTGCGTGCCCTGGGCGAGGTAGCCCGTGACCCGTGCGAACTGCTCCTCGGAGACGAGCGGGCCCATCTCCGTCTCGGGGTCCAGGCCGTGCCCGATCTTGATCGCCTGCGCGGCGCGTGAGACGCCCTCGACGACGCGGTCGAACTGGTCGCGCTGGACGTAGAGGCGGCTGCCGGCGCTGCAGACCTCGCCCTGGTTGAAGAAGATGCCCTGCGCGGCGCCGGCGATGGCGGCGTCGACGTCGGCATCGGACAGGATGATGTTCGGCGACTTGCCGCCGAGCTCGAGCGAGACGCGCTTGAGGTTGCCGGTCGCGGCGCGGACAATCATCTTGCCGACCTCGGTCGAGCCGGTGAAGGCGATCTTGTCGACGCCCTCATGGGCCGCGAGCGCGGCGCCGGCGGTCTCGCCGAAGCCGGTCACGACGTTCACGACGCCCGCCGGCAGGCCGGCCTCGAGCATGATCTCGCCGAGGCGCAGCGCCGACAGCGGCGTCTGCTCGGCGGGCTTGAGGACGACGGTGCAGCCGGTCGCCAGCGCCGGCCCGAGCTTCCAGGCGGCCATCAGCAGCGGGAAGTTCCAGGGGATGATCTGGCCGACGACGCCGACGGGCTCGCGCGCCGTGTAGCAGTGGAACTCGGCGCCGGGCATATACGGCACCGACGGCGTGATCGTGCCGCCGCGGATCTTCGAGGCCCAGCCCGACATGTACCAGAAGATGTCGGCGGCGAGCGGGACGTCGGCGGCGAGCGCGACGCTCTTGGGCTTGCCGTTGTCGAGGCTGTCGAGCTCGGCGAGCTCGTCGGCGTGCTCCATGATGAGGTCGCCGATGCGGTGGATGATGCGCCCGCGCTCGGAGGGCGACATGCGCGACCAGGGCCCGTCCTCGAGGGCGCGGCGTGCAGCGGCGACGGCGAGGTCGATGTCGTGTGCGCCGCCCTCGGCGACGTTGGCGAGCAGCTCGCCGGTACCCGGGTCGTGGGTCTCGAACGTCTGCCCGCCGGCGGCGGCGAGCCACTCGCCGCCGATGAGCAGCTCGTTGGGCGTGGTCAGGTTCGAGCGGGTGTTCTGCGACGAAAACGTGACGGCCATGAAGGTTCTCCTTGTCTCGCGGGGCGCCGGGCGCCGCGGTTTCTCCTCCGATTCGTGCCGATCAGCACGACACCGTCGACGGTAGAAGCGGGCCCGTTGCACGAACGCTGCACCGTTGCGACGTTGCATGAACGTTGCGCGTGGCCGGACGGCCGGTTGACGCGCGCCCCCCACAGGGCCACAGTCAAGGACATCGCCCCGACGCTTCGCAGCCCCTGGCTCGCCATCGACGCGGTCACCGACCGTCCGGCCCACGCGCGCTCGCTGCGCCGCGTCCACGACGCGTTTCACTCCGGCCACGAGGTCCACGGACACGTGCGCGCCGTCGTCGAGCAGTCCTGGGCGCGCTCAGGCGACGCCGGCGTGGACCCGACGAAGACGCTCGCGCCGATCGTCATGGAGGAGGACGCGATCGCCGACCGCTGGGAGCGCCACCCGCTGTACCCGGTGCTGCCCGTCCTGCGCGACCTGCTGTCGGATGCCACGACGCGCGCGGGCCACATGCTCGTCATCTCCGACGCCCGCGGCGTGCTGCTGTGGATCGAGGGCCATCAGCACGTCGTCGAGGCCACGGAGAACATGCACTTCGTCTGCGGCGCCGACTGGAGCGAGCAGGGGGCCGGGACGAACGCGCTCGGGACCGCGATCGCCGTCGATCACCCGGTGCAGATCTTCTCCGCCGAGCACTTCAGCCGCCTCGTGCACCCCTGGCAGTGCTCGGGCGCGCCGATCCACGATCCGGAGAGCGGCGAGATCATCGGCGTCGTCGACCTCACCGGCCATCTGAAGACCGCCCACCCGCACACGCTGTCGCTCGTCGCGGCCGCGGCCGGCATGGCCGAGGCCTACCTGCGCGCCGAGCAGCAGCGCCGCACCCAGCGCCTGCGCGAGCTCTACTGCGGGCGGATCGCCGGCACGGCGCAGCCGACGGCGCTGCTCAACGCGCACGGCCGCGTGATCATGAGCGTGCCGCACGGCTGGATCGACGGGACGGTGCAGGTCGCGCCCGGCGGCGCCGAGGTCGCGCTACCCGACGGCACGAACGCGATCGCCGAGCCGCTCGACGGCGGTGGCGGCTACCTCGTCTGGCGACGGTCGCGTCCGCAGCGCGCGGCGCTCTCGCCGCAGACTCCGGCGCTCGCGCTGGAGTTCCTCTCCGCGCGCCCCTGCGTGCGCCGCGGCGACGATCGCATCGCGCTCGGTGCGCGCCAGGCGGAGCTGCTCGCCGTGCTGGCGTTCTGTCCCGAGGGGCTCACCGCCGAGCAACTGGCCCTCGAGCTGTACGGCGACGAGGGCAAGCCGGTGACCGTCCGCGCGGAGGTCAGCCGTCTGCGGCGGCTGCTCGGCCCCGCGCTGCTGGCGCGCCCGTACCGGTTCGCCGCCCCGGTGCGCAGCGACTTCGCGGACGTCGAGCGCATGCTCGAGGCCGGCCAGCTCGCGCGGGCGCTGCCGCGCTACACCGACCAGCTCCTGCGCCAGTCCGAGGTCCCGCTCGTCGTCGAGGCCCGCCAGCGCCTGGACGGCGGCCTGCGCAACGCGGTCCTCGGGGCGGCCGACCCGGAGCTGCTCGCCGCGTGGTGCGCGAGCCCGGCCGGGCGCGACGACCAGCCTGCCGCCGAGCTGCTGCTCGGCCTGCTGCCCGCGGACGACGAGCGCCACCCGGCCGCCCGTGCGCGCGCCGAGCGCCTGCGGCGCGCCGGCGACGAGCCGCAGCCGCCGCCCGCCTGGTAGCCGCGGCGGCCTCCGAGGCCGCCGAAAAGGATTCGGGAGCGGGGCCGTCGAAACAGCTTCACGCCTATGAAGCGATCCGCTACGCCGACGACGACTCCCGAGTCGCTCTCCACATACATCCAGGCCCGCTTCGACGACTTCTCGCGTTCGCAGAAGGATGTCGCGCAGTACATCGTCGACCATCTCGACGAGGTCGCCTTCCAGACCGCCGAGGAGCTCGCGCGCCGCGCGAACACCTCCTCGAGCACCGTCGTGCGCTTCTCGCAGGCGCTCGGCTTCGAGGGCTATCCCGAGCTCCAGCAGTCCGCGCGCGAGGAGTACCGGCGACGGCACGCGGCGACGCTGCCGACCGCGCCCGCCGCGCCGCTGTTCTCGCTGGACCAGAACGAGTTCGAGACGATGCTCGCGGCCGACCACGTCAACGTCGAGGACACGGCCCGCAAGGTCTCGCGCCGCGACATCGAGGCCGCCGTCGAGGCGATCGCGACGACGCCGCGCCTGCTCGTCGCGGGCACCGACCAGATGGCGTTCTTCGCCTCCTACCTGCGCCACCTGCTGATGCTCCTGGACCTGCGCGCCGAGATCGTCGCCAGCCCGTCGCAGGAGGCGCTCGGGCGGCTGAGCCGGATCGACGACGAGACGCTCGTCATCGGGCTGTCCGCCGGGCGGCCGCACCCGCTCGTCGTGCGCGCGATGAAGCTCGCCCGCCACCGCAAGGCGCGGACGATCGCGATCACCGACGCGACGCTCTCCGAGGTCGCCAAGCTCGCCCAGATCC
>DATJEE010000119.1:0-4684 GCA_035496995.1 Solirubrobacteraceae bacterium
CCGCTGCAGCTCGCCGACTCCAACCAGGTCGACGCCGACGGCAACAAGATCTTCAACATCGTCACGCAGTTCTCGATGAAGCCCGTCGAGCAGCTCGGCCTGCTGAAGATGGACTTCCTCGGCCTGCGCAACCTCGACGTCATCGAGGACGCGCTGGACATCATCGAGCGCTCCGCCGGCGTGCGGCCGGACATGGCGGCGCTGCCGCTCGACGACGAGCCGACGTACGCCATGCTCGCCGCCGGCGACTCGATCGGCGTCTTCCAGTTCGAGTCCGAGGGCATGCAGAAGGCGCTGCGCAACGTGCGCCCGACGGAGTTCGACGACCTCGTCGCGCTCGTCGCGCTCTACCGGCCGGGCGCGATGGACTCGATCCCGGCCTACGCGCGCGGGAAGCGCAACCCCGAGTCGGTCGAGTTCGCCGACGAGCGCCTGCGGGCGATCACCCAGTCGACGAAGGGCGTGATCCTCTACCAGGAGCAGTCGATGCAGATCGCCAAGACGCTCGCGGGGTTCAGCGGCGCCAAGGCAGACGACCTGCGCAAGGCGATCGGCAAGAAGAACCGCGAGGCGATGGCCAAGCTCGAGCCCGAGTTCGTCGCCGGCTGCCGCGCCTCGGGGACGAGCGACCAGGTCACCGAGCACCTGTGGGCGACGAACGTCAAGGCCGCTGACTACTCGTTTAACAAATGCTTGTCCGCACAGACTCGCGTGATCCTGCCCGACGGTTCGCGCATGCGGCTGTCCACCGCGGCGCGCCGGCAGGTGCCGGAGATCATGTCGATGTGGGCCGACGGGCAGATTCGCCCCCACAAGGTGCAGCGCATCGTCAACACGGGACGCAAGTTCGTGTACCGCATCCGTTGCGAGAGCGGTCGTCAGGTGCGGGCGACCGCCGAGCATCGGTTCCTCACGACCGCCGGGTACCTGCCGGTCTCGGAGTTGCAGGTCGGCACAACTGAGCTCATCACGACCCCGATGATCAGCGACAAGCAGCGTGCGGCGCGCGCGGAGAATATGCGTCGCCTCGCCGCCAGCGACGAGCGCAAGCAATGGGATCGCCAGGCGTCCGCGCGGATGCGCGCCTACCAGGCCTCGCGCCCGCATGAGGAGAAGGCCGCCCACATGCGCAGGATGCACGAGCTGTATCCGGACATGACGCGCGCCGGCACGGCGGCGATGCACGAACGGGTCAAATGGCTCTGGGCCAACGATCCCGAGTGGCGCGCGCGGCAGATGGCGGTGTCCTTCGGCCGGGTCCGCGCCGCCTACGACACCGGCCCCGGATACGGGCACTGCTCGATCGCGTCCAACGGGATGTGGTGCGCGAGCTGGCCCGAGCGCCAGATGTGCGAGTGGCTCATCGATCAGGGCATCGAGTTCGAGATGCACAAGCCGCTGGCAAACGGGCGGATGTGCGACTTCTACTTCGATGGCGTGTACTGGGAGATGGACGGGATGGACCGCGTTCCGGAGTTCTTCGCGCAGAAGTACGGCGATCTCCCATACGTCGTCGTGACGCCCGAGGACTACCGCTTCCGCGTCGAGCGCCACATGGCGACGACGCATGCGGAGAACGGCGACCGGGTGGTCGCAATCGAGCCGCTGGGCTACGAGAGCACCTACGACGTGGAGATGTGCGCCGACGGTCCGCTGAACTTCCTCGCCAACGGCATCGTCTCGCACAACTCCCACGCTGCGTGTTACGCGCTGATCGCCTACCGCACGGCCTGGCTGAAGGCCAACCATCCCGCCGAGTACATGGCGGCGCTCATCAGCTCGGTCATGTCGACGAAGGACAAGGTCCCGTTCTTCGCGACGCAGGCCGAGCAGATGGGGATCGAGATCCTTCCGCCGGACGTCAACGTCTCCGACCACGACTTCGTCGTCTTCGAGGGCAACATCCGCTTCGGGCTGGACGCCGTCAAGGGCGTCGGCTACGCGGCGGTCGAGGCGATCAAGGCCGCCCGCGAGGACGGCGGGCCGTTCGAGTCGCTCTGGGACTTCTGCGCGCGCGTCGACGCGCGCGCGGTGAACAAGAAGGCGATCGAGGCGCTCATCAAGTGCGGGGCGTTCGGGTCGACCGGCGCATCGCGCAAGGGCATGCTCATGATCCTCGAGCAGGCGCAGGGCGCCGGCCAGAAGGCCCAGCAGGATCTCGAGATCGGCCAGGGGTCGATCTTCGACGCCTTCGACTTCGGCGACGGCGGCGGGAGCTCCAACGGCGCCGCGGCGGCGTTCGCCGCCCCGGCGCATCCGCCGATCCCGACGGAGGAGTTCGATCAGCCCGAGCTGCTGGCCGTCGAGAAGGAGGCGATCGGCCTCTTCATCAGCGCCCACCCGCTCAAGCAGGTCCGCGAGGCGCTGCGCGTCCGCGTCGACTGCTCGCTCGCCGACCTCGCCCAGCGCAAGGACAAGGACTGGGTCACCGCGGGCGGGATCATCACCGCCGCGAAGAAGATCCGCACGCGCAACGGCGAGCACATGATGTTCGCGACGCTCGACGACCTCGAGGGCTCGGTCGAGATCCTCGTGTTCGGCAAGGCCCTGGCGGAGTACGAGGGCGCCCTCGGCGTCGACTCCGTCGTCGTCGTCCGCGGCCGCGTCGACCACAAGGACGCCGACAAGACCTGCCTCGTCGTCCAGACCGCCGAGCCTTTCGAGCCGACGGACGCCGAGATCGAGAAGGCCAAGGCGCTCGCGGCGACGCGCGTGGTCGGGCCGCTGCCGCTGCACGTGCGCCTCGACGCCGCCGGGCTTCCGGCCTCGGTCATCGACGACCTCAAGCACCTGCTGGCGAACTACCCCGGCGAGTCCGAGGTCGTCCTCGAGGTCCAGATGAGCGGCGGCGATCCCCGCACGCTGCGCCTCGGCCCGGGCTACCGCGTCGCGCCGACGCCGACGCTGCGGGCCGAGCTCGAGCAGGTCCTCGGGCCCGCCGCGCTCGCTGTCTGACGCGGCCGCCGCGCTCGCTGTCTGACGCGGCCGCCGCGCCCGCTGTCTGACGCGGCCGCCGCGCCCGCCCGTCGCACAACGTCGAGGGGGCGGCCTGCCGGCCGCCCCCTCGGGTCCTTCGTCCCGTCTGTCGCGTCGGCTAGCCGGCGCGGGCGTTCAGCGTCTTGGACGACTTCGCGCCCACCGCGCTGTTGCCGCCGAACTTCGCCCGGATCGTGAGCTTGCCCTTGCCCTTGACGGTCGCCGTCGCCGAGTAGGTGCAGTTGGACTTCAGGGTGACCTTCTTCGTCCCGACGACCTTCGTGCCGCGCTTGGCCGTGATCGTCACGGAGCCCTTGCAGCCGTTGGCCTTCGTCACGCCGGCCGGCAGGCCGACGGTGCCCTTGAGCGTGAACTTGTAGGGCGTCGAGCGGTCACGCGCCGGTGAGAGGGTCGCGCTGACCGACTTCGCGGCGGCCGGCTTGGCGGTCGGCGTCGGGGTCGGCGTCGGCGTCGGGGTCGGCGTCGGGGTCACGGCCGGCGGCGGCGGCGGGGGCGGCGGCGGCGGGGGCGTCCCACCGCCCGTGACGGGCGGGTCGTTGAACTGCACGCTCTCGCAGATGTCGCTCGTCGGGCCGTCGTTGGCGACGACGTCGGTCGCGTCGACGAACGCCGTGTCGCTGCCGGCGCCGCAGGAGACCAGGTCGGCGACGCCGTCACGGGCGTTGATCGTGTCGTTGCCGTCGCCGGCGCTGAGGATGTTGACGTCCGGGCCGCCCGTGAGGTTGTCGTTGCCCGCGTTGCCGATGACGGTCTCGACGTCGGCGTGGACGTTGGCGCCCTGACCGGTGACGCCGTCGTTGGCGATGTTGTCGAACGAGACGGTCTCGTCGGCGGCCGTCGGGATGAAGAGGATGTCGCCTGCGCCGGTGGCGGGGGGACCGATGGAGAAGCTGTCGTTGATCCCGCCGTGGATGTCGTCGGTACCGGCGCTCAGGGTCAGCGAGTCGTTGCCGGCGCCACCGTCGATGGTGTCGTTGCCGGCCTCGCCGTCCAGGTTGTCGTCCCCGGCGTCGCCGGAGATCGTGTCGTTGCCGGCCCCGCCGAGGATGTTGTCGACGCCGGCCCCGCCGATGAGCACGTCGGTGCCGCCGCCGCCGTTGAGCGTGTCGTCTCCGGCGCCGCCGTTCATCGTGGTGTTCGCGCTGCCGGCGGAGTTGGAGGCCGTGAGGTTGTCGGTGCCGGTGCCGCCGTTCATGACGACGGTCGAGGCCGAGCCGGCCGGCACGCCGACGTCGGTGGACGTCGCGAGGTTGTCGCCGTCACCGAGGTTGGCGGTGACGACCGTCACCGGCGTCGCGGCCGTGCACGTGACGGCGGTGGTCGCGCCGACCTGTGCGCAGGTCGCCGGGAGCGCCCCGAGGTTGATGTTGTCGAGCGAGTCGTCGAACGTGATCTCGTTGGCCGACGCCTGCGAGATCGTCAGGTTGTTGTTGACGGCGCCGGCGGCGGCGTCGAACGTGTAAGCCGTCCCGACGGCGGTGACCGTCGATGCCATGGCGCTGGATGCGCCTCCCGCAAGTAGCGCGCCGGCGGCCGCCAGTGCGACCAGTGAACCCCGCCGCGCGGTCCGTCGATGCGTTGCCTTGCTGAGCATCCAGCTCTCCTCCATAGGTCGATTCAAAGGTGCACGAGGTGCGTAACGTAGCTGCCCGTTGCTGCACTCGGGCCCAATCCTGTACCGACGGTC
>DATJEE010000120.1:0-4461 GCA_035496995.1 Solirubrobacteraceae bacterium
CGCACGCCGGTCAGCACGACGCTGACCTCGAGGCCCTCGCGGCCCGTCAGGGCGACGGCCATCTGGCGCAGCGCCTGGCTCTTGCCCGCGCGCGAGGCGCCGACGATGACGACGCGCGAGCCGCGGCCGAACGGCGTGAGCCACTCGATCGCCTTGAGCGTCGCGTCCTCGGACTCCAGCGCGATGCGCTCGCTCGCCCACGTGCACGGCAGGTCGTCGTACTTCGTGCCCTCGGCGACCTCGTCGGCCGAGCGGCCGTTGATCGTGTCGACGCGGATGAGCGACGGGTAGCGCTCCGAGCGGCGCGGCGCGCGGACGGGGCCGGAGACCTCGTCGCCGGCCACGAGCTCACAGCGGCGCACCTGCGCGGCGGAGATGTAGACGTCGTCGTCGGAGGGCTCGGGCGGCGTGACGCGCAGGAAGCCCGAGCCGTTGGCGAGCAGCTCGACGACGCCGCTGACGACGCGCTCCTCGGCCGGCGCGCGGTCGTCGTCGCGGCCGCCGCGGGCGGGGCCCCGGTCGCGGTCCCGATCGCGATCGCGATCGTCGTCGCGGTCGCGGCCGCGGGATTCGTCGCGGTCGCGGCCGCGCGCCGAGCGCGGAGCCCGCGTCGCGCGTGCGGACGGGCGCGCCTCGGCGGCGTCGGCGTCGCCCTCGTCGGAGTCGACCTCGATGTCGCCGGGATCGCGGTCGCGGGCGCGGCTGCGGCCGCGGCCGCCGCGGCGCGAGCGGCGCGCGGGCCGGTCGGCGTCGGCATCGGCATCGGCGGGACCGTCGCCGTTGAGCTCGGCGCCGGCCTCGACGTCGACGTCGACATCGGCCTCGGGCTCCTCGGCGGCGCCCTGGCGTTCGATGATCGCGTCGACGAGGCTGGCCTTGCGCAGCCGGCGGTAGCCGTCGAGGCCGAGCTCCGAGGCGATCTCGTGCAGGTCGGCGAGGGAGCTGGACTCCAGAGCGGAGCGAGAGAGGACAGACATGTGGTTCTCCTGTGATTCGGTCGGTTGGCGCCCGGCCGCGTTGGACAGCGGCCGGCGACTTGCGGCACGAACCCTAGCGCGCGTGCCGGATCGTGTCGTCGAGGGCGAGCGCGGGATCGACCTCGACCTCGCCGCGCAGCGCCGCGCGGACGGCGAGGAAGTCGGCCGCCGCGGCGACGTCGTGGACGCGCAGGACGTGCGCCCCGGCATCGACGCCGTGCCCCAGCGCGGCGAGCGTCCCGGCGAGCCGGTCGCGCGGGCCGCGGCCCGTCAGCGCGCCGACGAAGTCCTTGCGCGAGACGGCCAGCAGCAGCGGGCGCCCGAGCGCGTGCAGCTCCTCCAGGCGCGCCAGCAGCGCGATCGTCTGGGCCGGCGTCTTGGCGAAGTCCGGCCCCGGATCGAGGATCAGCTGCTCGTCGCGCACGCCCTGCGCGCGCGCGACCTCGATCCGCTCGCCGAGGAACGCCAGGACGTCGGCGACGACGTCGTCGTAGAGCCCGGCGTCCTGCAGGCGCTGCTTCGGCGCGGCGCGCGTGTGCATGAGGACGAGCGCGGCGCCCGTGCGCGCGCAGACCGCCGCGAGCTCGGGGTCGCGCAGCCCGCTGACGTCGTTGACGACGACGGCGCCCGCCGCGATCGCCGCCTCGGCGACCGCCGGCTTGTACGTGTCGACGGACACGAGCGCGCCGAGCTCGCCGGCGATGCGCTCGACGAGCGGCACGACGCGGCCGATCTCCTCGGCGACGGCGACCGGCGGGCGCAGCGTGATCCCGGACTCGCCCCCGACGTCGATGATGTCGGCGCCGGCGGCCAGCAGCTCGCGCGCGAGCTGCACGCGGGCGTCGAGGTCGGGGTACGCGCCGGCGTCCGAGAACGAGTCCGGCGAGGCGTTGACGATGCCCATGAGCCACGGGGGCTCGCCGAGCGCGAGCGTGCGGCCCGCGGCGGCGACGGCATGACGGCGCACGGGACCCGCGACGCTACCCGACGACCACCGCGCGCTGGGTGACCGTCACGTTGCCGGCCTTGTCGCGGGCGGTGATCTGCAGCGGGTAGGTGCCGGGCTTGGAGTAGCGGTGGCGGGCCTTGACGCGCGACGTCCCGCCTGCGCCCGGCGTCGCGTCGCCCCAGGAGATCACGACGCTCGCGATGCCCGAGGACAGCGTCCCCGGCCCGTCGAGGTCGCGCGCGCGGACCGAGACGTTCACGACGCGCTTCTTGCGCTTGTAGCCGTAGGAGATGCGCGGCGCGATCGAGTCCACACGCAGCAGCCGCGTCCGCATCCGCCGGGTCTGGCCGCGGATGTCGACCGCGGTGACCTGCCAGTGGTGGATCGGCCCCGCGAGCGGGGTCGTGAGCTGGAACTCCGTGTTCGTCGTCGCGCCGACGAGCTGGCCGTCGACGCGCACCTGGTAGGCGTGCGCGCCCCAGAGGCCGAACGACGGCGACCAGCTGAGCTTCGCGAGCGCGGGCTGGCAGCAGCGCGCGGAGGTGAAGCCGGCGAACGTCCCGGGCTCGCGGTCGAAGAGCGCGGCGACGAGCTGACGGCCGGCCGGCGACGCCTGGATCCAGGCGACGATCGCGCCGCTCGCGCGGTCGACGGCCATGTCGAAGCCGGCCTCCGGGACGACCGGGCCGAGCTCCGGGCGCGAGATGTCGAGCTCCTTCGTCGGCTTGAGGTTGTCGTACGTCAGGACGCGGACGAACGGCGCCTCGCCCGGCCCGCCGAGCACGCTCGCGACGAAGCCGTCGTTGTTCTCCGACATCGCCGCCGCGGCCGCGGGCCCCGCGGCGCTCGGCGCGAAGATGCCGGTGCCGGCGTCGAAGACGTCGCGGCTGAGGAGCGCGGCGATCGGCTGTCCCGTGATCGCGCCCGACGTCGTCGCGAGGCCGACGCCGCGGCCGTTGAGGTCGATGTCCGGCGCGCGCACGGGCTCCGCCCCGCCGGCGTCGATCGCGACGGGCGGGTCGAACTCCGTGCCGCGCTGACGTCGCGCGAGGATGCGCGAGCTGCCGTCGGCGAAGGTCTGGCGGAAGACGACCCAGGCGTAGCTCGAGTCGTCCTCGGCGTCGATGTCGGGGAGGTCGGAGACGGTCGCCACGCGATCCTCGAACGTCGCGGGCGTGAGGTCCTGCGGCGCGTTTGACAGCGCCATGCCGAACATCTTGCGCGCGTACACGTGCCCGTTCTCGCCCCACGTCACGACGCCGATGCCGTCGGCCGAGATCGCGACGCGCGAGCGCCCGGTCCCGACCCCGGCGACGTTCGCGGGATCGACGTCGGCGACCTGGTCGAGCAGGCCCCAGGTGTTCGTGCGGCGGTCCAGGCGGGCGACGCGGACGTCGCCGCCGGACGTGAAGCTCGCGTACGCCGTGCCGTTGATCGACAGGGCGACCGACGGATCGGAGCCGATCCCCAGCGGCACCGGCGCGGCGTAGCCCTGGCCCGCGGGGCGCACGACGCCGTAGACGATCCCGTCGTTGACGAACGCCAGCGCGAGGCGCCCGCCGTCGCTCGCGCCGACGACCGGATGCGATCCGGCGCCCGGCAGGCCGGCGTCGATGCGCTCGCCGGGGGCGAACACGCCGGCCACGAAGCGCGCGACGAAGATCTCGTCGAGCCCGTCGACGCGCTTGACGTACGTCAGCGCGCCGGTGCCGTCGCGGGCGAGGTCGGCGTCGCCGAGCGACTGGACCTCGGACCCCGTGCCCGGGCCGTCGACGGGATCGCCGGGGAACGCCGCCGCGTGGGCGGAGGCGGCGGGGATGGCGATCAGGGCGGCGGTGAGGAGGAGCAGGCGACGCATGAAGTCCTTGTGTCGGACGCTACGGGCAGGGGCAGACGCCCCCTCGGAGCGCTTCAACCGGCGAGGGACGGCAAAGTTACGCGCTGCCGACGACGCCTTCGGCGCGCGCCTCGGCGCGCCAGGCCTCGCGCTGCGCCGCGACCTCCTCGCCATCCCACCCCAGCTCACCCGCGAGCGCCCCCGCGACGCGCGCGACGACCGCCCCGTCGGCGCCCAGCTCGCGCGCCGCCAGCAGCCCGAGGCGCGTGCGCCGCAGCAGGACGTCGCCGAGCGAGCGCGCCTGCTCGCGCCGCGCCGCGTAGACGACCTCTGCGAGCAGGTCGGGCAGGTCGGAGACGATCGGCCCGGCAAGCCGCTCGTCCTCGCGCGCGACGGTCAGGACGTCGTGGGCGAGGTGGCCGTAGCGGCCCGCGAGCGCCGTGTAGGCCGCGTCGGCGACACCCGCGACGCGCGGCAGGTCGGCGACGTCGACCGACGCCCCGAGCGGGATCGCGTGCGTGCGGCACGGCGCGTCGCGGGCGTCGCGCTCGACGAGCCGGTCGACGGTCATCTTCGCCATCCGCCGCCACGTCGTGAGCTTGCCGCCGGTGATCGTGACCATCCCGCTCGACGTCTCGTACAGCTCGGCCTTGCGGGAGATGTCGACGGACTTCTTCGGGTCGCCGGTCGAGATCAGC
>DATJEE010000121.1:0-13860 GCA_035496995.1 Solirubrobacteraceae bacterium
GGGCACGCGTGCCGACCGCGACCGTCAGCCGACGGCCCCCGCGACCTAGGACCGGCCGTCGTCAGGCGCCGGAGGGCGGGGCGACGGTCGCGTCGCCGCCGTAGGCGTCCGGCGGCCCGAGCGCCAGCGCCTCGAGCGCGAGGTCGGCGAAGAGCGCCGCGCGCGTGACGTCGTCGCTGCCGTAGGCGCCGCCGTCGCGGCGGTCCAGGAGCGAGAGCGTGCCGAGGGTCTCGTCGCCGCGGCGCAGCGGGACGATGAGCATCGTGTTCGGGACGTAGCCGGTGTTCGCCGCGATCCGCCGCGCGAAGCGCGGCGACGCGCGGCAGTCGGCGACGAGCACGGGCTCGCCGGTCGCGACGACCGACCCGGCGAGGCCGGCGCCAGGCGCCAGGCGCACGCCGACGATCTCGTCGGCGCCGGCGCCCCAGGCGGCCTTGAAGACGAGCTCGCTCGTCAGCGGATCGACGAGCGCGATCGAGGCCGCGGCGGCGTCGAAGATGCCCGCGGCGGTCCGCACGACGGCGCCGATGAGCGACCGCTCGGCGGCGATCCCCGGCTGGCTGGCGGTGCGCACGATGCGGACGAACGACGACCCCGCGCGCGTGCGCAGGGGGCGGCCGATGGCCTTTGCGAAGGCCTGGATCGTCGCGATCCGCCGCTCGGGCATGAACTCCATGCCGGCGCGCAGGGCGTCGGAGAGCTCCTGCGTCACCTCGGGCACGCGATCGCAGAGCGAGCGGCGGTCGCCGTAGCGCGGCAGCTCGCCGCAGAGCAGCGTCGAGATCGTCGCCGCGAGGCTGAAGACGTCGCTGCGCTCGGAGACCGCGCCGCCGGCGAAGATCTCGGGCGCCATGTAGCGCGGCGTGCCGACGCCGACCGTCCCGACGTCCTCGGGGCCGTCGGAGTCCAGCTCGCGCGCGACCCCGAAGTCGACGAGGATCACGCCGTCCTCGCCGAGGATGAGGTTCTCGGGCTTGACGTCGCGGTGGACGATGCGCTGCTGGTGGACGTAGTCCAGCGCCTCGCACGCCTGGTAGGCGTACGTCAGCACGACGTCGACGGGCAGGCCCGGCGTGCCGCCGGCCTTCAGGACGTCGCCGAGATCGGCCCCGCGGACGAGGTCCATGACGAGGAAGTAGCCCGTCGGGTCGTTGAAGTGATCGATGACGCGCACGACGCGCGGATGCGAGAGGAAGGACAGCAGGCGCGCCTCGATCTCGAAGCGGCGCACCTGCGTGATGTCCGTCAGGCGCTTGATCGCGACCTCGGTGTCGGTCACCCGATCGAGGGCACGGTGGACCGTCCCCATGGCCCCGCGCGAGATCGGCGACTGCACGACGTAGCGCTCGGCCAACACGATCCCGAGCTCCATCTCGGAAGCACCCTCCTGGCGCAACGGCTGTCCCACGATCCGAGCTTAGCCGGAATCTCCGATGATCGTGGATGAATCGCCGGCAACGGGGATTCGCCGCGAGGATCGGAGATTCCGCCAAGGCGGTAGCCTCGTCGCGGTGCCATGGGTCGAGGTGTTCTCGGTGTTCGTCGTATGTCATCTCACCGGTGACTACCTCCTGCAGACCGACTGGCAGGCCGCGAACAAGGTCGGCGGCCTCGGGTCCGCGATGCTGCCCCGCCGCGCGCTGCTGGCGCACATCACGACGTACACGCTGGCGTTCGTCCCGGCGTTCGCGTGGCTCGCGCACGATCTCGGCGCGAGCATCGTCCTCGTCGTGCTGTTCGTCTCCGGGCCCCATCTGGTCCAGGACGACGGGCGGCTGCTGGACCTCTACCTGCGCCGCGTGAAGCGCTGTGACCCCGAAGCGGTTCCCGGGGTGCGGGCCGCGGCCGACCAGGCCTTCCACCTGCTCGCGCTGTTCGCGCTGGCGGTCGTCGCGGGAACCTGAGCGACCCCCCCGAAAGTTGTGGCACGCGGTTGACCGCCGCAGTATGCTCGCGCCCGGTGCTGAGGACGGCGCCGTAGCGACCAACGCGCGGCTGCATTCGCGCCGCCATTAGCGGCTGGAGAATCGGATGTCTTCTAGGGTGCGCAGACTCGTCGGCCGGATCCTGACGGCCGGGACGCCCGCGCTGGTGCTCATGCTCGTCCTGCCGGCCGCCGGCCAGGCCCTGACGATCAGCTCCCCGGGGCCGATCACGTCGATCGAGGTCAGCCCGGCGCTGAACTGCAACGCGACGTACGTCAACACGACGCTGTTTCAGTTCTTCCCGCCGAGCAGTCCGGCGGGCAACTGCGGGCTGATCCTCACCCGCACCGACGCTCAGAACGTCACGAGCGTGACCCAGTTCGGGGGGTTCGTCCCCGAGAGCCAGAGCGCGAGCGTCGGCGGCACGGGGACGCCCGGGGACCCGTTCACGGTGACCACGATCGCCTGCGCCGGCACCGACGGCGTCGACTGCGGACCCAACGCGACGATCCAGTCGGCCCCGCTGGTCACCACGACGGTGAGCTACGTCACCGGCGACGACCACTACCGGACCGACGTGTCCGTCCTCAGCCGGCTCGACGGCACCGAGACGATCGGCCTCTACCAGTACGCCGACTGCTACCTGCAGAACTCCGACTCCGGCTTCGGCTTCTTCGACCCGAACACCGGCGGCGTCCACTGCTCCTTCTTCGCGAACAACTCGCCTGCGGGCCCGCTCGAGGGCTTCATTCCAATCGATCGCGGCAGCTCGTGGCTCGAGGGGAGCTTCTTCTCGGTCCTCGGCACGGTGACAGGCGGCCAGGGCGCGGCGCTCCCCGACGCCTGCCAGCCCTCGTGCGACACCGCGCAGGACAACGGGATGGCGCTTGGCTGGACGGGCATCACGCTCAACGCCGGTGGCAGCTTCCAGCGCTCGTTCGACACGCGCATCATCGCGCCGCCGCTGGCCGGCGCGCCACCGACGGCGACGATCGCTTCGGGACCCGTGGGCACCTCGCCGACGACGACGCCGACGTTCGCCTTCACGGCGGACGACCCGGCGGCGTCATTCGAGTGCAGCGTCGACGGCGGGCCGTTCACCGCCTGCGCATCGCCGTTCACGACACCCGCGCTCAGCGCCGGGTCGCACACGTTCGCGGTGCGCGCTGTCAACTTCCTCGGGACCGGTGCGCCTGCGACGCAGTCCTTCCAGGTCGCGGTCCCCGGCGACACGGACGCCGACGCGATCCCCGACGCCACCGACAACTGCCCGACCGTCGCCAACCCCGATCAGGCCGACAAGGACAAGGACGGGATCGGCGACGCCTGCGACAGCTCCGACGCGTCCGGGCCGCCGGTACTCGGCTCGACGGTCATCGCGAGGGTCGTCAGCGGCGAGGTGTTCGTGAAGTTCCCGCCGGGCTTCACGCCGCGCACCGCGGCGCGGGCCGCGCAGCTGCCGGCCGGAACGCCGGCGGGCTTCGCGCCGCTGAAGGGCGCCGAGGTGCTGCCGGTCGGCTCGACGGTGCACGCGGTGCGCGGGCGGCTGTCGCTGACCTCGGCCTCGGGTCCGATCAAGGGCGGCCTGACGCCGACGCAGAAGGCGGATTTCTACGACGGCATCTTCAAGATCCGCCAGAAGAAGTCCAGGAAGCCGATCACCGACCTGTCGCTCAGCAGTCCGGACTTCGCCAAGGTCTGCGGCGCGAGCGCGCGCAACGTGCTGCGCTCCGGCCCGCTCGCCGCCGGGGCCGCGGCGACGAAGAAGAAGAAGACGAGCTCCAAGAAGGTCGCCGCGCAGCTGTGGGGCGACGGCAAGGGGAGCTTCCGGACGACCGGCAAGCACAGCGCGGCGACGGTGCGCGGCACCAAGTGGCTGACGCAGGAGCGCTGCGACGGGACGCTGACGCGGGTCACGCGCGGCGTCGTCAGGGTCCTCGACAAGACGCTGAACAAGACGGTGACCGTGCGCGCCGGCCGCAGCTACCTCGCGCGTGCCCAGCGGGCGACGATCAAGACGAAGGGCGGCTGAACGAAAGACCAGGAAACGGGCGTGCGTGTGACCACACGCACGCAGATCGGCGCGCGGGCGTGGCACAAACGCCCGCATGTCACGGAGATCGACGCGCAGACGGAGCCTGGGCTGGCTGCTGTGCGGCCTCGTGGTCGCCGGTGGGGCGTGCGCGCCGGCCGCGTCGGCCGCCGTCGCGCTGGACTCCAAGGGCACGGAGTTCTGGCTCGCCTTCCCGCCGAACGACCCGGGGCAGTTCGCCGGCGCGGCGATGACGCTGTTCATCACCGGCGACACGGCGACGACGGGCGTCGTCGAGGTGCCGGCGCAGGCGCCGCAGCCGTTCTCGGTGACGCCCGGCAGCGTGACCCCGGTCGTCCTGCCCGCGTCGGCCGAGCTGCGCACGCCGGGGATCGGGCCGTCGGTCCACGTCACGGCCGCCGACGAGGTCACGGTCTACGGCCTCAGCCGCATCCCGACGACGACCGACGCCTTCCTCGGCCTGCCCGTCGACGTCCTCGGCACGCGCTACACCGTCATGTCCTGGGAGGCGGGCTTCGGCCGCTCGCAGTTCGGCGTGGCGGCGTCCGCCGACGCCACGACGGTGACGATCACCCCGGCCGTCGCGACGGCGGACGGCCACGCCGCCGGCACGCCGTACACCGTGACGCTGTCGCGCGGGCAGTCCTACCTCGCGACCGGCGTCACGGGCGATGAGACCGGCTCGATCGTGACCTCCGACAAGCCCGTCGCCGTCTTCGGCGGCAACGAGTGCGCGAACGTCCCGGGCCCGACGTTCTTCGCCTGCGACCACCTCACCGAGCAGCAGCCGCCCGACTCGGCCTGGGGCAGCTCGTTTCTCACCGTCCCGCTGAAGACCCGCATCGGCGGTGACACGTTCCGCATCCTGGCGTCCGAGCCGGGCACGGACGTCAGCATCGACGGCACGCCGGTGGCGACGCTCGGCGCCGGCGAGGCCCACACGCAGATCATCGCCGGGCCCGCGCAGATCACCTCGAGCAGTCCGGTGCTCGTCGCCCAGTACTCCAACGGCACGACGTTCGACAACGTCACCTCGGACCCGTTCATGATGCTCGTCCCGCCGTTCGAGCAGTTTCAGACCGGCTACACCGTCTCCACGCCCGACGCCGGCTTCGCGACGAACGCGGCGAACCTCGTCGTGCCCGACGCCTCCGTCGGCGAGGTGAGCGTCGACGGCACGGCGGTGCCCGCCTCGGCCTACACGGCGATCGGGACGAGCGGCTTCTCCGGCGCCCAGGTCGACCTCACGCTCGGCAGCCACACGATCGCCGGCCCGGGCACGCCCTTCGGCGCGTTCGTCTACGGCTTCGACAGCTTCGACTCCTACGGCTATCCCGGCGGCCTGGCGGTCGCCCAGATCGCGACCGTCACATCCGTCGGGCTGACGCCGGCGAGCGAGGCCCGCGCGATCGGCACCGAGGGCTGCGTCACGGCGTCGGTCCTCGACCAGTTCGGCGCCGCGGTCCCGAGCGTCCGCGTCGACTTCGCGGTCGTCGGCGCGAACGCCGCGACCGGCTCGCAGACGACCGACGCCGGCGGCGCCGCGGGGTTCTGCTACGCCGGGACGCACACCGGCACGGACGCGGTCACCGCGACCGTCGGCACGCGCAGCGCGACGGTCGCCAAGGCCTGGGCCGACGCCCCGCTGACCGGCTCCGCCGGCCCCGACGCGCGGATCGCCGACGGCCCCGCCGGCACGCTCGCCGCGCCGCGGGCGACGTTCGCGTTCGTGTCGACCGATCCCGCGGCGACGTTCGAGTGCAGCGTCGACGGCGCCGCGTTCTCGTCGTGCACGTCGCCGTGGACGATCTTCGCGCTGCGCAACGGGCCGCACGCGTTCAACGTCCGGGCGCGCAACGCCGCCGGCGTCACCGGCGCCGCCGCGGGCCGCGCCTTCCAGGTCGCCGCGCCGCCCGACCGCGACTTCGACGCGGTCGTCGACGCCGCCGACAACTGCCCCGACACGCCGAACGCCGACCAGGCCGACAAGGACCGCGACGGGATCGGCGACGCGTGCGACCAGTCCGACGCCTCGGGGCCGCCGGTGCTCGCCAGGACCGTCATCGCGACGGTCGTCAGCGGCGACGTCTTCGTGCGCTTCCCCGCGGGCCTGCGGCCGCGCACCGCGGCGCGGGCGGCGCAGGTCCCGCCGGGCACGCCGGCGGGCTACGTGCCGCTGAAGGGCGCCGAGGTGCTGCCGGTCGGCTCCGTCGTGCATGCCGTCCGCGGGCGGCTGTCGCTGACGGCGGCCAAGGGGCCGGTCAAGGGCGGGCTGACGCCGACGCAGAAGGCCGACTTCTACGACGGCATCTTCCAGATCCGCCAGAAGAAGGCCAGGAAGCCGGTCACCGACCTCGCGCTGCGCGCCCCGGACTTCGCGAAGACCTGCGCCGCCAGCCCGCGCAGCGCGACCGGTCTGTCGCTGGCGGCGGGTGCGGCGGCGAGCAGGGGCAGGAAGGGCCCCCCGAAGGTCGCCGCGCAGCTCTGGGGCGACGGCAAGGGGAGCTTCCGGACGAGCGGCAAGCACAGCGCGGCGACCGTCCGCGGCACGAAGTGGCTCGTCCAGGAGCGCTGCGACGGCACGCTGACGCGCGTCGCGCGCGGCGTCGTGAGCGTCTTCGACAAGACGCTTGACAAGACCGTCAGCGTCAGGGCCGGGCACAGCCATCTCGCCCGTGCCGTGCGCGCGACGATCAAAACCCATACCAAGCGCCCTTGACCGCGGCCCCACCCCCCGAGGTAGTCTGAGCCGATGGCTGTCTCCGGCACCCGCGACTCGACGATTGCGATCGTCGGTGACGGCTTCGGCTCGCTGATCGTCTACTCGACGGCGGTGTACCTCGGCTTCAAGCCCGAGGACGTCACGATCTACGGCCCGAGCGACAACCCCGTCGGCACGTACCAGCAGTTCGCCTTCAACCTCGGGCAGACGGTCCTGCGCTCGGAGTCCGAGTCGCACTTCCTGCCCGCCGACTGGCCGACGTTCGGCCAGCTCGACGCGTGGTCGCATCGCAGTCCGGCGCCGCTCGTGCGCTCGATCAGGCGCAAGTACAACCCCGGCGTGCCGGACATCCTCGCCGAGGCCGGCGTCGTCGCCCGGCGCCTGAACTGGGAGGGCTCGCGCGTGCCCAAGCGCGTCGGCTGGCTCCAGCGCGAGGAGAGCGGCGGCGTGCCGCACTTCGTCCTCTACGACGAGGAGGCGAACTTCCTCGGCCGCGCCAAGCACGTCATGCTCGCGCTCGGCCACGGGCCGCTCTCCTTCCCGCCGGTGCTCGCCCGCGCCAAGTCCGACCCCGCGACCGCCGACCGGATCGTCCAGGCCTACGAGGCCAAGCAGTACGCGAAGGACGGGCGCTACGTCGTGCTCGGGGCCGGCATCGCGTCGATCAACGAGTGGGCCAACGCGCTGGACGCCGGCGGCAAGTGCATCGCCCTGCGGCGCAACCCGGCGCCCGACGAGCAGGACCTCAACGTCCCGCGCTGCCTCTTCGAGGCGCTCGGGATCGACAAGTTCCAGGCGCTGCCGTTCGAGCAGCGCGTGGCGTTCCTCGGCGCGGTGCTGAAGGGCACGGCGCCCAAGCGCCGCGGCTGGCGCGAGCGCATCGAGCAGGGCGCCGCGGAGGGCCGCTTCGAGGAGATGGTCGGCGAGATCGACCAGGTGCAGCCCGGGCCGGCGGGGCTGCGCATCCACGTCATGAGCCGCCACGGCGAGGACCCCGGCTGGCTCGACGTCACCGGCGTCGTCGCCGGGACCGGCTTCCAGAAGTCCGTGCTGACGCTCCCGCTCATGCGCCGCCTCATCGAGCACTACGAGATTCCCGTCGAGGACGGGCGCGTGCGCCTGCGGACGAACTGCGGCGTGCCGGGCCTGGACCGCGACGAATCGCGGCTGTGCATGATGGGCCTGACGGCGAACAACGTCATCCCGCACGGCGACACGATCGCCGGCCTGAAGTACATCGGGCGGCGCTTCGTCGGCGACTGCGCGCGGGCGGAGAACCTGAAGTACCGCCCGTTCGCGAGCCGGATGGGGATGCAGATCTCGCTCGCGAAGGAGACGGCGAAGGCCATGCGCAGCGTCCGCCACGTGGAGCAGCTCGCCTGATGTGCCCGACGCCGCTCGGCCGCACGCAGACGCGCACCGCGATCCTCGTCGGCCCCGCGCTGCTCGGGCTCATCCTCTCGCTCGTGACGGGCAACGAGGGCTACATCGTCCTCATCGGCATCTACCTGCTGATGGGCACGGTGCTCGACGTGCTCTTCTACCCGCTCGTCATCAAGTGGCAGCCGCCCTGGCTGACGTTCGTCCTGGCGGTCGGCGAGTTCGTGATCCTCTACGTGCTCAGCCAGGTCCTCGAGGTCGGGCTCACGCCGGCCGCGGCGATCATCTTCTACTGGGTCTGCTGGGTCATCGGCAACTGGACGAAGATCGTCATCCTGCCGCTGATGGAGCTCACCTGGATCGAGAGCGGCGGCGAGTTCCGGACCACCGGCTGGTCGTCGGTCCCCGAGATGGAGATGCTCCCGGTGCTCGCGACGGTCGACCCGAACCCCGCCGGCAGCCGCCTCGTGCGCGAGTTCTCGTCCGTCAACAAGATCCCGACGGAGCTGCTGGACCTCCCCGCGCCGTCCGGCGTGCACCGCCGCCCGCAGCGGTAGGTGAGGGGGACTCGGGCGGTGCGGGCCACCGCTCCGCGCCTAGGCGACCGTGCTCGTCACTGATCGCTGATGGGCGGATATAGCCCATGAGCGATCACTCACGCGGTCGACGCGCGCTGCGCGCGAGCCGTGGAGCCGACGCCGCTACCCGCCGCCGGTCAGCAGCGGCCCGTGGCCGGGTGAGGACCACGTGAAGCGCGTGACGTCGCCGCGCGGCGCGAGCGCGCCCGGGCGCAGGCCGCGGCGGACGAACAGCACCGGCGCGGGCGCGCTGCGGGCGATCTCCGAGCGCGTCGCGCCGAGTCCCTCCTTGCGCCAGCGGTCCGAGAGCCCGACGACGAGCAGCCCGGCGCCGGCGGCGGCGGCGATGAGCCCCGCCGCGCCCGGATCGGCGACGAGCGGCGACGCCGGGATCCCGGCGAACTGCTGCACGACGAGCGACGCGTTGCCGAGCAGCCGCGTCGCGTCACGGCCCTCGTCGGTCGTGCCCGCCGACCCGAGGAGCTTCAGCGGCGCGCCGTTGGCGGCGGCGATCCAGGCCCCGAGCTCCAGCGCCGCCCAGTCGTGCTCGGCCCCGCTGAACGGGACGATGACCGGTGCGGCCTCGCCGAGCCTGATCACGGCGTCTTCGCGCGCGACGAGCACCGCGACGTCGCAGGGGGCGCGGGCCAGCACGTCGCCGACCGGCCCGCGCGGGACGCCTTCGCCGAGCAGCGGGCGGCGGCCGTCCACGATGACGAGGTCGACCTCCTCGGAGGCCGCCAACTCGGCGAGGTCACGACCCGGCTGGACCGAGGTGAAGGCGACCGCGCGCGCGGCGACGCCGCCCTTCAGCAGCCGCTGGCGCGTGCGCTCCATCTGCATCCAGGCCGCGTTGAGGCGCTTGTCCTGGGTCTGCAGGCCGCCACGCACGGTCGCGTTGCCGCGCGGCTCGACGAGCCGGGCGAGGATGACCTCGCGCGGCGGCTCGGAGCGCGCCAGCGGCTCGGACAGCGCGAGCAGCTGGGGGAGGGCGGCGTCGGCCTGCGGCGCGACGAGGATCGACCGCTCCGGCACGGGGAGCGGCGAGTCGGCGATCGACGCCTTGCGTGCCTCCTCGAGCTCCTCGCTCAGCGGGGCGCCGAACGAGTTGTCCGGATCCAGGAGCTTCAGCAGCGGGCCCGTCATGAACGTCGTCGCCAGCGCCATGAGCACGAGCGCGGCGAACAGCGCCTCGGAGATGACGCCCTTCTCGAGCGCGAGGTTCAGCACGATGAGCTCGGTCAGCCCGCGCGTGTTCATCAGCGCGCCGATGACGGCGGACTCGCGCAGGCCGAGGCCCGTCACGCGCGCGGCGAACATCGCGCCGCCGAACTTGCAGAAGATCGCGACCACGAGCAGGACGAGCGTCAGGAGGATGAGCTCCGGGCGCTCGAGCAGCCCGACGTCCGTGCGCAGCCCCGTGAAGGCGAAGAACAGCGGCAGGAGGAGCATCACGACGAAGTCCTCGATCCGGCGGGTCACGTCCTCCGTGAGCTCCGCCCGGCGCGGCATGATCGCGCCCATGATGAACGCGCCGAAGATCAGCGCGATGCCGATCGTCTCCGTCGCGAACGCCGCCAGCAGGACGCCGGCGAAGATCGCGGTGATCCACGCGCCCGGCACGTGGCCCGCCTCGTCGTAGGCGACGGAGACGCGCGACAGCAGCGGGCGCACGAGGAACGCCATCGCGAGGCAGAAGACGATCGCCAGGGCGATCGTCTGCACGACGCCCGAGGCGCCGCTCGCGGTCGCGACCGCGCTGGCGAACGCGATGAGAAACCACGCCGACACGTCGTCGACCGCCGCCGCGGCGAGCGCCACCGCCCCGACCGGACGCTTGAGCATCCGGCGCTCGACGAGGATCCGGGCGAGCACGGGGAACGCCGTGATCGACATCGCGACGCCCATGAACAGCGCGAAGCCGAGGAACTTCACCGGCGGCGCGACGAGCTCGTAGACCGGCACCGCGACGAGCAGGCCGACGGCCATCGGCAGCATGACGCCGGCGTTGGAGATCGCGGCGGTCTGCGACACGCGGCCCTTGAGCTGGCTGAAGTCCAGCTCCATGCCGATGAGGAACATGTAGAAGATCAGGCCGAGGTTCGCCGCCGCGCCGACGTAGGGGATCACGTCGATCGGGAACAGCGTGGCCTGCGCCTCGGGGGCTATCCGGCCCAGCAGCGTGGGGCCGAGCGCGATGCCGGCGAGCACCTCGCCCATGACGCGCGGCTGCCCGATCTTCACCATCGCCGCCCCGGCGAGCCGCGCGACGAGCATGACGATCGCGATGACGATGAACAGCGCCGCGAGCAGGTGGCCGAACTCGCGCTGCTTGTCGGCCGACAGGCGCTCGGCGCCGATCGTGAGCGTCAGCGTCCGATTGACGGCCTCGCCTTCGAGCGACACGAGGCCGCTGCCGCCCTTGCACGCGACGCTCCCGGTGAGCTTGCCGTCGGTGTACGTCCCGGTGCCCGAGGCGCCCTTGGCGACGATGTCCAGGAGCCTGCCGTGGCTGTTCTCGATCGAGAACTTGCCGCCGAGGCAGTTCGAGCGCGGCGACAGCTTGTAGTCCCCGTCGATCGCGCCCGGGATGAGGACGCGCGAGCCCGGCGTCGGCGGGTCGCGCTTGAGGTCGGCGGCGATCGCGCCGCCGGCCCGGCCCTGCAGCGTCGCGCCGGCGACGCGCAGGTCCAGCGCGGTCTTCGCGCCCTTGAGGCACGTCAGGTCCCCCGTGATGTGGCCGTCGCGGAGGCGCAGCTTGCCCTTGACGCCGCCCGCCGCGGTGATCGTGATGAACTGGCCCGACTGCTTGACGTCGAAGCGCTCGCCGACGCACGCGTTCCCCGGCGGGCGGACGTCGTAGCCGCCGGCGATCCCCGGCTGCGCGTGCCCGTCGCTGCCGCCTGCGACGACGAACACGACCACCCCGCCGAGGATGGCGAACAGGGCGAGGTAGAGGAACGCGAGCCGTCGCTTGGAGTTGGTCACACGGTCTCCGAGCCGGGCGCACGCATCCTGCAGCGCCAGGTACGGCGGCTATCCTAGTCGCGTGAGCGCCAAGCCGGTCAAGGACGATCTGCAGCCCGGTGACACCCTGGGGTCCTACCTGCTCGAGGCGGACCTCGGCCAGGGCGCGATGGGCACCGTGTATCGCGCCCACCACGTCGATACGGGCAAGCAGGTCGCGCTGAAGGTCGTGCGCGTCGAGTTCGCGTCCGACGAGCGCTACCGCCAGCGCTTCCTCCACGAGGCCCGTGCGGCCGCCGAGGTCAAGCACCCGGGCCTCGTCGACGTGCTCGACGCCGGCGAGGTCGACGGGGTCCAGTTCCTCGCGATGCGCTTCGTGCGCGGTCGCCGCCTGGAGCAGCACATCGCCGACGGCGTGCTGGAGCCGGCCCGGATCGTGCGCGTCGCGGCCGAGGTCGGCGGCGCGCTCGACGCGCTGCACGCGGTCGGGCTCATCCATCGCGACATCAAGGCGTCGAACATCATGCTCGACGAGGACGCCGACCGTGCCGCCGCGCTGACGGACTTCGGTCTCGCGAAGGGATCGGGCTACGCGGAGCTCACGCGGCCGGGGCAGATCATCGGGACGCTCGACTACCTCGCGCCCGAGCGCATCCGCGGCGAGGAGGCCTCGGCGGCGAGCGACGTCTACGGCCTCGGCTGCGTCATCTACGAGTGCGTCCGCGGCCGGACGCCCTTCGGCAACAAGGGCATGATGGAGATCGCGTTCGCGCACCTCGAGGAGGAGCCGGAGGATCCGTGTGCCGCGCGGTCGGACATCGGACCGGATTTCGGAGCTGCGGTCAACGCCGCGCTGGCCAAGGATCCGGGCGACCGGCCGTCGTCCGCGACGGCCTACGCGGACTTGCTTCGCGGCGCCGCGGGTGTCTAGGGTGGAGGGCGTGGCCGTCCTCATCGCCCGGTCCGGCCCACTCACCGGCCATCGCTATCCGCTCGACGAGCTCACCGTCCTGGGACGCGAGGACGCCACGATCACGCTGCCCGACGAGGAGACCTCGCGGCGCCATTGCGAGATCCGCGTCGAGGCGGGGGTCGTCGTCATCGAGGATCTCGGGTCGACGAACGGGACGTTCGTCGACGGGCAGCGGATCGAGGCGGCCACCGAGTTGCGCGGGGGCGAGTCGATCAAGCTCGGCACGACGATGTTCGAGCTCGAGGTCGAGGTTGCGCCGGCGCCCGAGCCGGCTCCCGATCCGGGCGCGACGCGCATCGCGCAGCGCCCGGCGGAGCTCGACCCCGAGCCGCCCGCGCCCGCGCCCGAGCCGATCGCCGACCCCGACCGCACGGCGATGCGGCCCCGTCCTGCCGCTGCGCCGCCGCCACCCCCTCCGCCCAAGCCGTCGCCGTCGCCGGACCCGATCGCCGATCCCGACCGGACGGAGATGCGGCCCCGGCCCGCGCGGCCGGCACCGCCACCGCCGGCCGAGCCGGTCGCCGAGCCCGACCAGACGCGGCTGCGCCCGCGCCCGCCCGCGCGCGCCCCCGAGCCGATCGCCGATCCCGAGCGCACCGAGCAGCGGCCCCGGCCGTCGCGACCGCAGCCGATCCCGGCGGCGTCCGCGCCGCCGCCCTCCGCGCCGCCGCCCGCCCCGCGTGCGCCCGCGCGCGCCGCCGCTGCGCGCGCCCCCGCCGACGAGCCGTTCGGGACCTTCTCGCCGCCGGCGCCGCGCCGCCGCGGCCGCGGCCCCGCGAGCCGCAAGCTCGCCCCGACGCTCATCTCGTTCGCCACGATCATCACGACCGCCGTCGCGCTCGTCGTGTACTTCGCCGGGCGCTGATCGTCCCGCGCATCGCGACGATTGACAGCTATCCGGACGGCCCGGGGTCCCGTGTACGCTGGGCGGGGTGTCCATGCTGACCCTCGAGATCGTCGAAGGTCCCGGCGCCGGACTGAGCATCGAGCTCGTCGGTGAGCTCGAGATCGGCCGCGACCCGGGGTCCGGCCTGCACCTCGACGACCGGCTCGTGTCGCGCCACCACGCGGTCATCCGCGCCGACGCCGACGGCGCCGTGATCGAGGACCTCGGCTCGTCCAACGGGACGCTCGTCAACGACCGCGAGATCAGCGCGCCGACGCGGCTCGCCGCAGGGGACCGGCTGCTGATCGGCGACTGCCTGGTCGTCGTCGGCGAAGCGGCCGTGGCCGCCCCGCCTCCGCCTCCGCCTCCGCCACCG
>DATJEE010000122.1:0-11216 GCA_035496995.1 Solirubrobacteraceae bacterium
AGGTACGGCACGGCCTCGACGATCTGCGAGAACGTCTGCTGGACGTTGCGCATGAGCGCCGTGAGCTCGGGGCTCTCCTCGACGACGTCGGGCGCCTCGGAGATCTCCGCCGTGAGGTAGGGCTTCTCCTCCGTCCAGCGGTCGATGCGCACGCGCTGGGCGCCCTGGACGAGCAGGCGCAGCGTCCCGTCGGGGACCTTGAGCATCCGGGCGATGACGCCGACGACGCCGACGTCGTAGAGCTCGTCGGGGCCCGGCTCGTCGATGTCGGGCTGGCGGCTGGCGACCATGACGAGCATGCGGTTGCCGGCGAGCACGTCGTTGACGAGCGCGACGGAGCGCTCCTGGCCGATCGCCAGCGGCGTGAGCGTGTCGGGGAACGGCACGGTCTCGCGCAGCGGCAGCACGGGCAGCGCGCCCGGCAGCTCCTGGCGCTGGCCGACCTCGACCTCCTGGGCGCCCGTGGGGTCGCTGACGACGTCGATCATTTCTCGTCGCCGCCGGACGCGATCGTCCGATCGCGGCCGCGCTCGATCGGCACGCTGCGCGTGCGCGACTCGGCGTCGGCGAGCGGCAGCTCGACGCGCAGGATGCCGTCCTGGTACGTCGCCCGCGCCTGGTCGGCGATGACCTCGGCACCGAGTGCGATCGTCCGGCGGAAGGGGCCGTGCTCGATCTCGAGCTGCTGGTAGACGCGGCCCTCGGCATCGGCCTCGCGGCGATGGCCGGTGAGCGTCAGCTCGCGGCCCTGGATCTCGAGGCCGAGGTCGCCGGCGTCGATGCCGGCGAGCTCGGCGTGGACGATCGCGCGCGGCGGGTCGTCGGCGTAGAAGACGTCGACGGCGGGCGAGAAGCCGGTGCGCCGCGACGTCAGCCCGACGCTGCCGAAGACATCGCCGAAGAGCTCGTCCATCTCCCGGCGCATGCGCTCGAAGTTCGCGAAGAGATCACGCTCGCGGGCCATGCGGGCCAATGTACCCATTCGTCATCGGGGGTCACACCGTGTATTCGGCGCCCGCGCGCGCCACCTCGACGGGCCCGTCGTACGTGCGCCGGGCCTCGGCCAGCGCCCGGTCGCGGTCGAGCTCGTCGGAGATGTGCGTCAGGACGAGCCGGGCGGCGCGGCAGCCCGCCGCCTCCGCGCCCGCCTCGGCGGCGGTCAGGTGGCCGCGGCGGTCACCGGTCTCGGGCTCGACCAGCGTCGCCTCGAGCATCAGCAGGTCGGTGCCGGCGGCGAAGTCGTCGAGCGCGTGGGTCGGCCCGTGGTCGGCCCCGAAGGTGAAGCGCCCGCCGCCGCCCGTGCTGACCTCGACCGCGTTGGCCGGCACGTAGTGCGGCACGGGCTGGAAGCGCAGCCGCGCGTCGCCCAGGCGCTCGGGCGCGGCCACGTCGTACTCGCGGACGGCGAACGCGTCCTCGACGACGTCCGGCTGCCCGCAGGCGGACGTGATCGCGCGCAGGAGCTCGCGGCCGCCGGGCGGCAGCAGGAGCGCCGGGCGAGCCGTACCCGCGCGCGGCGAGTACGACAGCGCACAGGCGTACGGGATGAGGTCGAGGACGTGGTCGGCATGGATGTGCGACACGACGACGCCGTCGACCGCGGCGTAGTCGCGCACGAGTCGCAGCTGCGCGAAGACGCCGCTGCCGCAGTCCAGCAGCAGGCACGTCGCGCCGGCCTCGACGAGATAGCCGCTGCACGCGCCGCCGGCGTCGGGCCACGACGGCGACTTGCCCAGCACGGTGATGTGCACGCAGCGGACTCTAGATGCGCGTTCAGGACGCGTGCAGCGCGGCCTGCTCCTGCGCGCTGGGGAACGCCCACGCGGCCTGCGTGCGGCGCTCCTGGCGGAAGCTGAAGCGCAGCTGCTGGGGCGGGCGCAGGCCGTCGGGCCCGTCCGGGCGGAAGGTCGCGCAGGGCTCGGCGAGGTCCAGCGCGCACAGCAGGTTGCAGTGAAAGAAGCAGTCCTCGCACGCCGCCTTCTTCGTCGCTGCACGCTTTGCCATGCTCCCCGTCCGCCCCTCGTCGACTCCCGTAAGCAGGGGCCATCCCAGCATGCTGCGGCGCCCCTCTCAAGGGGTCGCGGAGGGCGGTTTGCGCTCCTGACGGGTTTTTGGATTCGGGCAGCCCGCAAATGGCGGACGATTCTCGATCGCTGCCCGGCACAGGTTGCGGGCATGCAAATTTCGCCCCCGGATGCAGGGCCCGTTCCCGCTCTTTCGGGACGATTTCCTACAGCCGGTCGGCGGGCCGGATGCGGTCGGCCGTGATGTCGGCGAGCGCCGGGCAGCCGGCGAGCGCCATCGCGCGGCGCAGATCCTCGTCGAAGGCCCGCAGGACGGCGCGCACGCCGGCCTCGCCGCCGGTCGCCAGACCCCAGCCGTAGGGCCGCCCGACGAGGACGGCGTCGGCGCCGAGCGCGAGCGCGCGCAGGACGTCGCCGCCGTCGCGGATGCCGCCGTCGACGAGCACCGGGATCCGGCCGCGGACCGCGGCGGCGACCTCGGGCAGCGCGACGGCGCTCGGCAGGCAGCCGTCGAGCTGGCGCCCGCCGTGGTTGGAGACGACGATGCCGTCGGCGCCCGCCGCGACGGCCGCGCCCGCGTCCTCGGCCGTGAGCACGCCCTTGACGAGCACCGGCAGCCCGCTCGCCGCCTGCGCCCAGGCGACGTCGGCCCACGTCAGCGTCGCGTCCCAGCCGCCGACGGGCCTCGTCTCGACCTCGAGGTCGTGGCCGAGATGGGAGGCCAGCGCGATCCCGTCGGGCAGCGCCGTGTCGCCGTGGCGCAGCTCGCGCTCGCGGCGGCCGGGGACCGGCATGTCGACCGTCAGCAGGATCGCGCGGTAGCCGTGCTCGGCGGCGCGCGCGAGGACGCGGGCGCTGCGCTCGCGGTCGCCGCCGACGTAGAGCTGAAACCACAGCGGCCCGCTCGCGCCGGCGGCGACCTCCGCGAGGTCGGTCGTCGCGCGCGTCGACAGGCAGTAGACCGTCCCGGCGGCGGCGGCGGCGCGGGCGGCGCCGATCTCGCCGTCCTCGTGCAGCAGGCGCTGCCCGGCCATCGGCGCGAGGAGGATCGGCAGCGCGAGCCGCTCGCCGAGCAGCGTGCACGACGGATCGACGGCGCTGACGTCGACCATGACGCGCGGGCGGATCCACAGCCGGCGCCAGGCGGCCTCGTTCTCGGCGAGCGTCTGCTCGTCGCCCGCGCCGCCGGCGTAGTAGTCGAAGGACGCCTCCGAGAGCAGCACGCGGGCCTGCGCCCGCAGTTTGCGCAACAGCTCCATCGGCGACGATGGTACGTCCATGCGCATCCTGCTCACCGGTGTCAGCGGCGCGATCGGCACCGAGCTCGCCCCGGCGCTGGCGCGTGCCGGTCACGAGCTGCGCGGCTTCGGGCGCGACCCGGCGCGGGTGACGGCGCGGCTGCCGGTCGTCCGCGGCGACGCGCTCACCGGCGAAGGCCTCGACGAGGCGCTGGATGGCATCGACGTCGCGTACTTCCTCATCCACTCGATGGAGGGCGAGGACACCGGCTTCGAATCGCGCGAGCGCACGACGGCGCGCAACTTCGTCGCCGCGGCACAGCGCGCCGGCCTGCGCCGCGCCGTCTACCTCGGCGGCATCGCGCCCGCGGGCCGGACGCTGTCGCGCCATCTGCAGAGCCGCCTGGAGGTCGAGCGCATCCTCCTGGCGGGGATCCCCGAGGCGGTCGCCCTGCGGGCCTCGATCGTCATCGGGGCGAGCTCGCGCTCGTTTCGCTTCCTCGTGCGCCTCGTCGAGCGGATGTCGGTGCTCGCGCTGCCGGCCTGGCGCGATCACCGCACGCAGCCGATCGACGGGCGCGACGTGCGCAGCTTCCTCGTCGCCGCCGCGACGACGCCGCACGCGGCCGGCGGGCTGTCGCTCGACATCGCCGGGCCCGACGTCCTGACCTACGGCCAGGTGATCGAGCGCATCGCCGACCTCATGCTCGTGCGCCGCCGCGCGCTACGGCTGCGGCGCGATGCGACGCCGGTCGTCGCGCCGATCGCCGCCGCGATCGCCGGCGAGGACCCGGGCTTCATCGGCCCGCTGATGGAGAGCCTCTCCGGCGATCTGCTCCCGCGCGACGAGCGCGCGCCGGCGCTGCTCGGCGTCCGCCTGCACGCCTTCGACCGCGCCGTCGAGCGCGCGCTGCGCGACTGGGAGTCCGCCGAGCAGCTGCGCGCGCGGTGACGGCGGCCCAGCGTGGTCACCGTCTAGGTTTGCCCGAGTGTCCGTCGTCATCGCACACATCGACATCGCCGCGCCGATCGACGACGTCTGGGGCAAGATGATGGATCCCGGCTGCATCCGCGAGTGGGTGACGATCGTCGACAGCATCGATTACGTCGACCGCGGCCCGATCCGCCCGGGCTTCCGCATGGACCAGACACTGCACCTGCGCGGCGTGCGCTTCAAGGTGCGCTGGACGCTCACCGAGGTCGACGCCCCGCGCTTCGCCCGCTGGGAGGGCCACGGGCCGGCGCGCTCGACCGCTGTCACAGAGGACCGTCTCACAGAGCAAAACGGTCTCACCCGGGTGGACTACCGCAACGAGTTCCGTACGCCATTGGGTCCACTGGGAGCCGCGGCGTCGAAGGTGATCGTCGGCGGGATTCCGGACAAGGAGGCCAACGCCTCGCTGCGGCGTCTGAAGAGCATTCTGGAAGTCGGACCCTGAATCGCGCCGGCTCTTACGAAACAGCGCATGCCGGCCGCGCGATTGGATACGCTGTTGATGTTAATGTCACTAAGGCCTGACGGGGAGATGTTCATGGCTGACTTCCTGGACGAGAAGCGAAATGAGATCGGGGCCCGGCTCAAAGAGCTGAAGCCCCTGGTCGAGGAGTACCAGCGGCTCGAGGCCGCGGCCGCCGCGCTGGACGGCGTTCCGGCACACGGCCCTGGTACGACCAACGGCAGCGGCAGTACGCGACGGGCGACGGCACGCGTGAAGGCAGCGGGTCGCAGCCGCGGCGCGGGCACCGGTAGGCGCGGCCGCCCGAAGGGCAGTGGCACGCGCGGCGCCGAGGCACTCGCGCTCGTCAAGGGCAACCCCGGGATCACGATCCCCGAGATCGCCGAGAAGATGGGCATCAAGCAGAACTACCTGTACCGCGTCCTCCCCGGCCTGGCCGAGGACGGCCTCGTCACCAAGGACGGGCGCGGCTGGCATCCGAAGGACGCCGCCTGAAGTCACGGTGCTCCCGGGTCAGGCGATGGGTGGCCACCCGGCCCGGCCGCACCGTAAGTAAGGACCCGAAGCGATTCGGGTCCTTACTTTTTGGGCAGTCCCAGCCTCGGCTCAGATCAGACCGAGCTCGCTGACCGCAGCGCGTTCGTCGGTCAGCTCCTTCACCGTCGCATCGAGCTTCGCCTGCGCGAACTCACCGACCTCGAGGCCCTGCACGATCTCGTAGCCGCCGCCCGTGACGCGCACGGGGAAGCTCGAGATGATCCCCTCGGCGACGCCGTAGGAGCCGTCGGACGCCACGGCCATCGAACGCAGGCCGTCGGCGCCGGAGACCCAGTCGCGGACGTGGTCGATCGCGGCGTTGGCCGCCGATGCCGCCGACGAGGAGCCGCGCGCGGCGATGACCTCGGCGCCGCGCTTGCCGACGCGCGGGATGTAGTCGTTCTCGTACCAGTCCATGTCGACGAGGCCGGCGGCGTTCTCACCGTTGACCGTCGCGTTGAACAGGTCGGGGAACATAGAGGGCGAGTGGTTGCCCCACACGACGAGGTCGCTGACCTCCGTGACGCCGACGCCGAGCTTCTGCGCCAGCAGCGCGACGGCGCGGTTCTGGTCCAGGCGCGTCATCGCGGTGATCTGCTCGGCCGGGATGTCCGGCGCGTTGGCCGCGAGGATGAGCGCGTTCGTGTTGGCGGGGTTGCCGACGACGAGCACCTTGACGCCGTCCGCCGCGTTGGCGTTCAGCGCCTCGCCCTGCGGCTTGAAGATCGCGCCGTTGGCCTCGAGCAGGTCGGCGCGCTCCATCCCCTTCGAGCGCGGCCGCGCGCCGACGAGCAGCGCGATGTCGACGCCGTCGAAGGCCTGCGCCGGATCGTCGTAGATGTCGACGGACGCGAGCAGCGGGAAGGCGCAGTCGGTGAGCTCGAGCGTCGTCCCCTCGGCCGCCTTGACGGCCTGCGGGATCTCGAGCAACTTCAGTGCCACCGGGGTGTCCGGTCCGAGCAACTGGCCGGATGCGATCCGGAACAGCAGCGCGTAGCCGATCTGCCCGGCGGCGCCCGTGACGGCGACCTTCACCGGGGAAGCGTTCGTCATGCGTTCATCTCCTCTATGACCGCGTCAGCGAATTCGCTCGTACCGACCGCGGTGGGGTCTGTACGAGTCGGTTTCAGATCGTATGTGACCTTCTCCCCCTTGCGTATGACGCCTGCGATCGCCTGCTCCAGCGCGCGGGCGGCGGCGGGCTCCCCGAGGTGGTCGAGCATGTAGACGCCCGACAGCATCAGCGCCGTCGGGTTCATGCGGTTCTTGCCCGCGTACGAGGGCGACGAGCCGTGCGTCGCCTCGAATACGGCGGCGTCCGTGCCGATGTTCGCTCCGCCCGCCATGCCCAGCCCGCCGATCATCGCGGCGCAGAGATCGGAGACGATGTCCCCGTAGAGGTTCGGCAGGACGATGACCTCGAAATCCTCCGGGTAGGTGATGAGCTGGTTGCAGAGGTTGTCGATGATGCAGTCTTGGAACTCGATCGCCGGGTAGTCCGCGGCGACCTCGCGCGCGACCTCGAGGAACAGGCCGTCGGAGAACTTCATGATGTTCGCCTTGTGGGCGGCCACGACCTTGCGGTACCCGTGGGTCACGGCGTAGTCGAAGGCGTGACGGACGATGCGCTCGGAGCCGAAGACGCTGATCGGCTTGATCGAGATGCCCGCGTCGTCGCGAACGTGCGCGCCGAGCTCCTCGAGCTTTGCCCGTAGCGCCGCGTTGTCCGCCGTGCCGCGCTCGAACTCGATGCCGGCGTAGAGGTCCTCGGTGTTCTCGCGGACGACGACGAGGTCGGTCTCCGGAAAGCGCGTTCGCACGCCCTCCAGCGCCTTGCACGGCCGGATGCAGGCATAGAGGTCGAGCTCCTTGCGCAGCAGCACGTTGATCGACCGAAAGCCCGAGCCGACGGGCGTCGTCGTCGGCCCCTTGATCCCGACGCCGGTGGTCTTCAGCGACTCCAGCGTGGCATCCGGAAACGGGTTGCCGTGCCTGCGGTACTCGTCGATCCCCGCCTCGTGGCGGTCCCAGTTGAAGCCGACGCCGGTGGCCTCGAGAACGCGCCGGGTGGCCTCGGTGAGCTCGGGGCCGGTGCCGTCTCCGGGGATGAAGGTCACGTCGTGCGCCATCGTGTCAGCGCGACGCTAGCGTGTCGGGCCGCGCATGAAGATCATCTACACCCACACCGACGAGGCGCCCGCGCTCGCGACGGCCTCGCTGCTGCCCATCGTCCAGGCCTTCGCCGCCGCCGCCGACGTGGACGTCGAGCTGCGCGACATCTCGCTCGCCGGCAGGATCCTCGCCCAGTTCCCGGAGCTGCTCACCGCCGAGCAGCGCGTCCCCGACGCGCTGGCCGAGCTCGGCGAGCTGGCCAGGACGCCCGCGGCGAACATCATCAAGCTGCCGAACGTCAGCGCGTCGCTGCCGCAGCTGAAGGCGGCGATCGCCGAGCTGCAGGACAAGGGCTACGCGATCCCCGACTACCCCGAGGATCCGTCGGACCCCGCGCGCGCGAGGTACGACGCGGTCAAGGGCAGCGCCGTCAACCCGGTCCTGCGCGAGGGCAACTCCGATCGCCGCGCCCCGGCGTCCGCCAAGGCGTTCGCGCGCCGGCACCCGCACTCCATGGGCGCCTGGTCGCCGGACTGCAGGTCGCACGTCGCGACGATGTCCGGCGGCGACTTCCGCTCGACCGAGCGGTCGGTGACGGTCGGCGCGGACGGCGTCGTGCGGGTCGAGCATGTCGCCGCCGACGGCAGCGTCACGGTGCTCAAGGGGCCGATCGCGGTGCTCGCCGGCGAGGTGCTCGACGCCGCCGTCATGCGCCGCGCGGCGCTCGACGCGTTCCTCGCCGAGCAGATCGCCGACGCCAAGCGCCAGGGCGTGCTGTTCTCCGTGCACCTCAAGGCGACGATGATGAAGGTCTCCGACCCGATCATCTTCGGCCACGCGGTGCGCGCAGTCGCGGGCGACGTCTACGCGGGCCTCGACGACGTGAGCCCGAACGACGGCCTCGGGAGCCTCCTCGCCGCGCACCCGGAGGCCGCCGGCGCGGTGGCCGCCGCGCTCGCCGCCGGTCCCGCGATCGCGATGGTCGACTCCGACAAGGGCATCACGAACCTCCACGCGCCGTCGGACGTCATCGTCGACGCCTCGATGCCCGCGGCGATCCGCTCGTCGGGGCAGATGTGGAACGCGGCCGGCGAGCAGCAGGACACGAAGTTCGTCATCCCCGACTCCTCGTACGCGCCGCTGTACGCCGCGACGGTCGATCACTGCCGCGAGCACGGCGCGTTCGATCCGGCGACGATGGGGACGACGCCGAACGTCGGCCTCATGGCGCAGAAGGCCGAGGAGTACGGCTCGCACGACAAGACGTTCGAGATCGGCTCGGCGGGCACGGTCCGCGTCGTCGACGGCGACGGCACCACGCTGCTCGAGCACGACGTGCAGGCCGGCGACATCTGGCGCATGTGCCAGACGCGCGACGCGGCGATCCAGGACTGGGTCCGGCTCGCGGTGGCGCGGGCCCGCGCGACCGGGGCGCCCGCGGTCTTCTGGCTCGACGAGACGCGGGCGCACGACGCGCAGCTCCTGCGCAAGGTCCGCCCGGCGCTCGCCGAGCTCGGCGTCGACGACCTGCGCATCGAGGTGCTGCCCGTCGCCGCGGCGACGCGCTTCACGCTCGAGCGCGCTCGCGCGGGCGAGGACACGATCTCCGTCACCGGCAACGTCCTGCGCGACTACCTCACCGACCTGTTCCCGATCCTCGAGCTCGGGACGAGCGCGAAGATGCTCTCGATCGTGCCGCTGATGAACGGCGGCGGGCTCTTCGAGACGGGCGCCGGCGGGTCGGCGCCCAAGCACGTCCAGCAGCTGCTGCGGGAGAACCACCTGCGCTGGGACTCGCTCGGCGAGTTCCTCGCGCTCGCGGTGTCGCTGGAGATGCTCGCCGAGAAGACCGGCAACGCGCGCGCCCGGCTGCTCGGCGAGGCGCTGGACCGGGCGACCGGCAGCGTGCTGGAGAACGGCCGCTCGCCCTCGCGCCGCTGCGGCGAGCTCGACAACCGCGGCAGCCATTTCTACCTCGCCCTGTACTGGGCGCAGGAGCTCGCCGCGCAGGCCGACGACGCCGAGCTGGCGGCGCGCTTCGCCGCCGTGGCGCAGCGGCTCGCGGCCGACGAGGACGCGATCGTCGCCGAGCTCGCCGCCGTGCAGGGCGCGCCGGTGGACATCGGCGGCTACTACCGGCCCGACGCGGCGCGCGTGGCGGCCGTCATGCGCCCGAGCGCGTCATTGGCCGCGGCGCTCGCGGTCCTTGCCTAACCTGCACGCATGGCCCACGAGCTGCGCGAGCCCGCCGCACCGTTTCACACCCACGAGGTCGCAAACCAGGTCCCGCCGCTGGAGGACCGCAACCTCTTCGACGACCACGTCGCGCTGCGCGAGGCGCTCGAGCGCGAGGGCGGCGGCTGGGCGCTGGAGCGCGCCCGGGCGGTCGGCGCCGCCTGGGGCGCCGACCCGATCCGCTGGGGCTTCGAGGCCAACGAGAACCCGCCGCGGCTGAAGGCCTTCGACCGCTACGGCCACCGCATCGACGAGGTCGAGTTCCACCGCGCGTGGCACGACCTCATGGGCCTTGCGGTCTCCCACGAGCTGCACTGCCTGCCGTGGACCTCGGGCGAGGACGGCGCGCACGTCGCGCGGACGGCGCTCTACATGACGGCCGTGCAGGCCGAGGGCGGCTTCGCGTGCCCGATCACGATGACGTTCGCGGCCGTGCCGGCGCTGCGCCTCGCGCCGGCGCTCGCCGCGGAGTGGGAGCCGCGGCTGACGGCGACGACGTATGACCCCGAGCTCGGCTCGGGATCCAAGCGCAGCGCGCTGTGCGGGATGGCGATGACGGAGAAGCAGGGCGGCTCGGACGTGCGGGCGAACACGACGATCGCCGAGCCGGTGGACGACGGCTACGTCCTCACCGGGCACAAGTGGTTCTGCTCGGCGCCGATGTGCGACCTCTTCCTCGTACTCGCCCAGACCGACGCCGGCATCACGTGCTTCGCGCTCCCGCGGATCCTGCCCGACGGGACGCGCAACGCGATGCACCTGCAGCGCCTGAAGGACAAGCTCGGCAACCGCTCCAACGCGTCGAGCGAGATCGAGCTGCACGGCGCCTGGGCGCAGATCGTCGGCGAGCCGGGCCGCGGCGTGCCGACGATCATCGAGATGGTCGGCCACACGCGCCTTGACTGCATCATCGGGACGGCCGCGGGGATGCGCTGGGGCGTCGCGAACGCGACCTGGCACGCCGCGCACCGCTCGGCGTTCGGCAGGCGTCTGATCGACCAGCCGCTGATGACGAACGTCCTCGCCGACCTCTGCATCGAGTCCGAGGCCGCGACGGCGCTGGCGATGCGCCTGGCGCGCGCGTACGACGACGCCGGTCGCGGCGACGCGGATGCGCTGGCACTCAAGCGCCTGGGAACGGCGATCGGCAAGTACTGGGTCTGCAAGCGCGGGCCGGGCCACGCCTTCGAGGCGCTCGAGTGCCTCGGCGGCAACGGCTACGTCGAGGAGTCCGGCATGCCGCGGCTGTACCGCGAGATGCCGCTGTCGTCGATCTGGGAGGGCTCGGGCAACGTCATGGCGCTCGACGTCCTGCGCGCGCTGAGCCGCGAGCCGCGCGTGCTCGACGCGTATCTGGCCGAGGTCGACGAGGCGGCGGGCGCCGACGCACGCCTGGACGCGTTCGTCGGCGCGCTGCGGTCGGAGTTCGCCGACCCCGAGGGGCTCGAGACGCGCGCCCGGCGCGTCGTCGAACGCATGGCGCTCGCGCTGCAGGGCTCGCTGCTCGTGCGCTTCGCCCCGGCGGTCGTCGCCGACGCGTTCTGCGCCTCGCGGCTGGCGGGCGACGCGGGGCTGCAGTACGGGACGCTGCCGCGGGGCGCCGACTGTGACGC
>DATJEE010000123.1:0-2927 GCA_035496995.1 Solirubrobacteraceae bacterium
CAGGAGCTGTTCCTCAGCCCGCGCACGGTCGACATGCACGTGCGCAACATGCTGCGCAAGCTCGACTGCCGCTCACGCGTCGAGGCCGCGCACCGGGGCGGCGAGCTCGGCCTGCTCGCCTAGCCCGATCGCGGGATCCGCGAGCCGGTCGCGGTCGACCGCGCCGCGCGAGCCGATCAGCGCCTTGATGTCGTCGCCGACGTCCCAGACGTTGACGTTCATCCCGGCGACGACGCGCCCCTCGTGCAGCCAGAACGCGATGAACTCGCGGGCGGCGAGGTCGCCGCGGATGACGACGTCGTCCCATTGCGCCGCGTGGCCCGTGTACTCCATGCCGACGTCGTACTGGTCGGAGAAGAAGTACGGCAGGCGGTCGTAGGGCGTGCGCCCGCCGAGCATGTTGCGCGCGGCGGCGGGCCCCTGGTTCAGCGCGGTGGCCCAGTGCTCGACGCGCAGGCTGCGCCCGAGCAGCGGGTGGTGGGCGCGGGCGACGTCGCCGGCGGCGTAGACACCGGGCACGCTCGTCTGGAGGAACTCGTCGACGAGGATGCCGTCGGCCGTCTCGATCCCCGCCCGCGCGGCGAGCTCGTCACGCGCCGTGACGCCGACGCCGACGACCGCGAGATCGCACGGCACGCGCGTCCCGTCCTCGGTGCGCACGGCGGTCACCGCGCCGTCGCCCTCGAACGCCGCGACGCCGCGCTCGAGCAGCAGCTCGACGCCGCGCTCGGCATGCAGGTCGCGGTAGAACGCGCCGAGCACCGGGCCGAGGGCGCGCTGCAGCGGCAGTTCGAGCGGCTCGATGACCGTCACCTCGAGGCCCATCTGCCGCGCCGATGCGGCGACCTCGCAGCCGATCCAGCCCGCGCCGACGACGGCGACGCGCCCGCCGGCCTGCAGGCGCTCGCGCAGCGCGGTGGCGTCGGCGAGCGTGCGCAGCTCGCAGACGCCGTCGAGGCCGGCGCCGGGCAGCGTCAGGCGGCGCGGCCGCGCCCCGGTCGTCAGCAGCAGCCGGTCGTAGGGGACGCGCTCGCCGCCGACGAGGACGACCGCCGAGGCGGCGGTGTCGAGCGCCGCGACCGGCGAATCGGTCCGCAGCTCGATCGCCTGCTCGTCGTAGAAGCCCTCGTCGTGGACGTAGACCGTCGTCGGCTCCGCCTCGCCGCGCAGGACGTCCTTCGACAGCGGCGGGCGCTCGTAGGGCCGCTCGCGCTCGGCGCCGAGCAGGACGACGCTGCCGTCGAAGCCGTCCTCGCGCAGCGTCTGGGCGGCCTTGGCGCCGGCGAGCCCGGCGCCGACGATGACGACGCTTGTCGGTGTGCTGCTCATATCGATGTGGCTCCTTCGTGGTCGGCGAGGTAGGCCGCGAGGCTCGCGTGGTCCTCGAGGCACGCCGGGCAGCCGGCGAGGTGCGCGCGCATCCCCGGCACCGCGCGCTCGGCGTCAGCGCCCGCGAGCTCGAGGTCGACGTAGCGGTCGAGCTGCTCGAAGCACTCCTCGCACGTGAGCTCGGGCTCGCCGGGTCCGAGCAGGGCGGCGATCAGCTGTCGGCGCAGCGTCGTGTGCTCGTCGGCCATCAGTCGTGCTCCCAGTCGCCGTGGGCGATGTCGAATCCGTCTGCCGCGAGCGCCGCCCGCAGCTTCTTGCGAGCGTCGTGCAGCGTCTTGTAGAGCGCGCCGCGGGTCGTCTTCAGCCGCTCGGCGAGGACGTCGATCGGGACGCCGGTGATCGTGACGGCGACGAGCACCTCGCGCTGATGGGCGCTGAGGCACTCTTCGATCGCGCTGCGCAGCGCCGCGAGCAGCTCGCTCTCGGCGAGGTGCTCGGCGGGCGTGAGGTCGTGCGACGCGAAGGCCGGCCAGGCCTCGGGCTCGAGCGTCAGCTCGCGGTCCTGCCAGCCGCGGCGGCGCAGCTTCACCGCGGCCTCGTAGAGCGCGAACTTGTAGACCCACGTCGTGAAGCGGCTGTCGCCGCGAAACGCGTCGAGCTTGGCGAGCACGGCGACGAGCGCGTCGTCGGCGGACTGCTGGGCGAGGTCGTCGAAGTCGCCGCCGCGCAGGTGGCTCAGCGTGTGGCGCCGGCGCGAGACCTCGTAGCGCGCGGCCCGCAGCAGCAGCTCATGCAGGCGCTGGACGGCCTCGTCGCGCACGTGCCCCGTGGCGCCCAGCTCGTCGAGCCAGCGCCGGGACTCGGCGTCGAACGTGCCGAGCGGGTGCGTGTCGTTGCCCGCCAGATGCGGGACCGTACCAGCGGCGAGCTGACGCGACGTCACGCGACGGGCCGGTCGATCGGGGCGAGGATGCGCGCGGCCAGCTCGGGCGGGCAGCCGCGATCGCGCAGCGTCAGCAGCTCGTGCAGGTCGACCGCGTCGTCGCCGGCGAGCCGGCCCGCGAGCTGCGGGTCGAAGCCGGCGACGATCAGCCGCCGCCGCCGCCATGCGTCGACGGTGCCGCCGGGCTCGGCCGGTTCTGTCCGTGTCGGCTTCATCACGGAGGTGAGCGTCGCGGCGGGCGACGTTCTTACGCGACGGGGATGCCGGTGAGCGCCGGCGTCAGTGGCTGGCGTGGGGACCGTCGATGAGCTGACGGTCCGCGCGCGCGATGAGCTCGGCCACCGTCTCGTCGCCCGCGAGCTCGGCGAGGCCCGTGCGGATCGCGCCGACGCCCGCCGCGGCGCTGAGCGCGGCGGCGACGCGGTCGAAGCGCAGGCGCGCGTCGAGCAGCGTCATGTTCGACATCGCGCAAACGAACTCGTCGCCGCCGACGCGGATGATCAGGTCGTAGGACCGCAGGTCGTCTCTGATCAGCGCCACGACGCGCCGCAGGAGGTCGTCGCCGGCGCCGTGCCCCTGGCTGTCGTTGAGGGCCTTCAGCCCGACGATGTCGACGTAGGCGGCGACGAGCCGGCCGCCGGTGCGCCGGCAGCGG